>CAZMKD010000135.1:0-2001 GCA_964566575.1 uncultured Verrucomicrobiota bacterium | reverse complement strand
ATCACGCCTTCGGCCGGAACATCGACGGGCGATTCACCCATGTAAACAATCTGGTCCGGCTTGCCGATTTCCCAGCCGTCGACGAACGTTTTCGGCGGAGGCAGTTCGGCCGGATCGCCCTCGGGACAACCATTCTCGACCCAGGTGGCGATCAGTTTCTTGTCGTGGCCAGAGAGTCGCATGTCATTGACGAAATCGCCATGCGCCGGATTCGCGTGCCAGGGGGGCATGCGTCCTTGATCGACGACCTCGCGAATCATCTCCCCCCACCCGACGACATTTTCGTAACTCGTCATTTCGAACGGGCCGATCCGCCCCGCTCGATGACACTCGACGCAATGGTTTTGAAAGATGCGCGCGATTTGCTTGGAATACGTGACCTCGGATTGAGTATTCGCTGCGCGCACCCGGCCAATATG
Organism: uncultured Verrucomicrobiota bacterium; assembly: GCA_964566575.1. Taxonomy (GTDB): domain Bacteria; phylum Verrucomicrobiota; class Verrucomicrobiia; order Palsa-1439; family Palsa-1439; genus CAZMKD01. The sequence goes on along the minus strand of CAZMKD010000135.1, from coordinate 1,582 downwards.
ACAGCCGACTGCCGTGGTGGTCGGCACGCTCACGGCCTTGCCGGCCAACAGTTCGTCGATGGCCTCGGCCAGGTCATTTCGCGACGCTGCCGGCCGCTGGTAGCCCGACTTGTCGGCGAACCCATACTGGTCATCGATGCGGCCCCAATATCGCACTACCCGCTGGCGATCGAGGACGAACACCTCGGGCGTGCGGACCGCGGCGAAGCGATCGGCCACGGCGTTAAGCGGGTCCTTGAGAATCGGGAACTCGATCTTGTGGCGTTGGGCGTAGCTAGCGATCTCTTGAATCGAGTCTTGTTGATTCGAATCGATCCCCACCAGCGCGACGCCGCGTTTTTCCAGATCTTTGGCCAGTCCGGCCAGCCGTGTGCCATACAGCTTCGCCAGCGGACACTCCGCTCCCAGAAAGACAACGACCACGAGCTCGCGGTCGGCAAAGTCGTGCAGGGCGTATTGCTTGCCGAAGTGGCTCTTGAGCGCAAAATCGTCGATCTTCATGCCGATGCGATTGACTTCGGCGGCTTGCGCCACCGACGTGGCAAGGGCCGCGGTGATAAACATAACCTTGGCGAATCGCACGAATGGCATGACATTCTCCTCGGGGGTCGCGTGAAACGAAGCAGGTGCGCTGTGTGCGGGAAAAGCGGGCGGTCAAGAGGCCATGATACTCGTGCCTACGGACGGTCACAACCGAGCGCGGGGGCAAGAGCCCGGGCACACAAAGCGGTCGCTTGTTCAGACCGGGGCGCGGGTCAGCATGTAATCGTCCAGCCGGATGCGGCCATTTCCCTCGGGCATGGCCGCGAACAGCATATCCAGGAGCGTGGAAAACTGGCGGGTCTTCAAGCCGTAGAAATTGTGCTTGCCTGCGCGGCGCTTCTCGATCAAACCCGCCACTCGCAGCAGCGCCAGGTGATGGCTGACCGCCGGCTGACTTTCGTGGAGCAAATCGCACAGCGCCCTCACGTGCAGCTCGCTGCGCTGGGTGAGATAGTACAGGATCCTCAAGCGGGTTTCGTCGGACAAGAGCTTGAAAAGCTTGACGAGGTCACAGACCAAGTCGTCCGAAACCGTCAAGGGCGGTTGCTGTGCCATCGCGCCCGTAGTCGAATTGGCTTGTGGCGCCGGGCCCGCATCGGAGGTGAGAACTTTCACCATGGCTGTCCTCGAAGAATCAAAGCAGATCCCAGCCGAAGGCCCTGGGATTCCGATTTGCAATAAGGAGTCGACGAAAACGACACGCTCCATGTACACCGAGCGCTTGCCAAATCGATTCGCTTGCGCTGTGAAATCGATCAGTTTGCGCAGTATTGTCAGACCGACATTCGAAAGGAGAATCTTCACACTCGAAAGAGACGTGCCGCCGTTCCACAGAACGTGGATATGTGCCTTGCGGCCACACGAATCTCCCGTTTCAGACCTCGGGGCATTGTAACGAGTTACCCTAAAAAATGGAACTGTTTTCCTGAGAACTCACGCGAATTTGCCGTCGAAACTGCTGTCATTATCCATCAACGGCTCTACACACGTGGTCGCTCGACTGCCAAGGCTCGCGCGAGCACTTAGCCGCTTCCGCTCG
>CAZMKD010000134.1:0-9384 GCA_964566575.1 uncultured Verrucomicrobiota bacterium | reverse complement strand
GGGAAGGGAGTTTCCGCAGCGTGGCGGAACTGGTCCGCACCATCGAGGGCTGGCTGGCGGAGCGCAATCGTGAACCACGGCGCTATGTGTGGCGAGCCGAAGGTGCCGCCATCCTTGAAAAGATCGTCCGCGCACGCGCTACACGCGAAGAAATAAAACCAGACACTTCAAGGACAGCACACTAGGTTACGCCATGCACCTCCACCCGCGCGTCAAAGCCGTCCAGCCCCAGCCGGACTACACGTTGCGGCTCACTTTCACCAACGGCGAAGTGCGCCTCTTCGACGTGAAACCGTACCTCGCGAAGGGCATCACCAAGTCGAGCTTCATAGCCATTCCCCGCCGCGTGAGGGCACGCGGCCTACAAAAACCTCTTTGCCTTTCCGGCAAAATTCCCCTACACCAATCCGCATGGCCAGCACCGACAACGCCGTCACACCCCGCGCCCAAGACTATCCCCAGTGGTATCTCGACGTCATCAAACGCGCCGAACTGGCCGAAAACTCGGCCGTCCGCGGGTGCATGGTCATCCGACCGCACGGGTTTGCCATCTGGGAGAAGATGCAGCGCGAACTCGATGACCGGTTCAAGGCCACCGGCCACGTCAACGCCTACTTCCCGTTGTTCATTCCCCTCTCCTTCCTGACTCGCGAGGAACAACACGCTGCCGGTTTTGCGAAGGAATGTGCTGTCGTCACGCATCACCGATTGAAATCCATAAACGGCGAAGTCGTCGTCGATCCCGAATCGAAACTCGAAGAACCGCTCGTCATTCGCCCGACAAGCGAGACGATCATCTGGGACACATATAAGAACTGGATTCAGAGCTACCGGGATTTGCCGCTGCTGATCAACCAGTGGTGCAACGTCGTCCGTTGGGAGATGCGCACCCGGTTGTTCCTGCGCACGGCGGAATTCCTCTGGCAGGAAGGTCACACCGCCCACGCGACCGAGGCCGAAGCGCTCGAAGAAACGTACCGGATGCTCGATGTCTACGCGGACTTCGCTGAGAACGTCATGGCGGTGCCGGTCATTCGCGGGAAGAAAACTCCGGGCGAACGATTTGCCGGCGCGCTCGAAACGCTCTGCATCGAAGGCATGATGCAAGACGGCAAGGCGCTCCAAATGGGCACGAGCCATTACCTCGGCCAGAATTTTGCGAAGAGCAGCGACGTCACCTTCCTCAACAAAGACGGCAAACGCGAACACGTCTACGCCACAAGCTGGGGTGTCTCGACGCGGCTCGTCGGCGCGCTCATCATGACGCACAGCGACGACAACGGCCTCGTCTTGCCGCCGAAGCTCGCGCCCATCCACGTCGTCGTCGTGCCCATCTTTAAGAATGATGCCGAGAAAGTCAAAGTGCTCGAAGAGGCTGGCAAGGTCGCGGCGGAATTGAAAGCGCAAGGTCTCGCGATCAAACTCGACGACCGGGAAGGCATCATGCCGGGCGCGAAGTATTACGAATGGGAAGCCAAAGGCGTTCCGGTAAGAATCGAGATCGGCCCGAAAGATTTGGAGAAAGGCAGCCTCTGTCTCGTCCGCCGGTTTGTCTTGGAGAAGGAAGGCGAGTCTGAACAAGACCAGCGAAAACGCAAGAAGACTTTCGTTCCACGCGCCGAAGCCCTCGCCTGCATCAAGCCGTTGCTCGACACCATGCAACGCGAGTTATTCGAGCGTGCCCGGGAATTCCGCGACAAACGCAGCCGCGTCATCAACACGCTCGAAGAGTTTGAGAAATTTTTCAAGGATGGTGGTGGTTTCGCCTGGGTTCACTGGGCCGGCACGCACGAGCAGGAAGATGAGATGGCCAAGCGTTTCGAGACGACGGTGCGTTGCATTCCCCTACCGGATCAGATACCGGCCGACGCCCGCGACGCCGGCAAGTGCATTCTAACCGGTCAGCCGTCCACGCAGCGCGTGGTTATGGCCCGGGCGTACTGAGTTCTTCCTGCACAAATTTCCGGTACGCCTCGGCAAGCCGCTTGGTGATCTTCGTCTGCGAAAAAGTTCGCTCGTCGAGTCGTACGACGGGAACAATTTCCATGATGCTGTTGCTTGCGAAGACCTCGTCGGCATCGGCAAATCCATCCAAGCCGAAACTCAGTTCGTAACAGGCGATGCCTAGTTGTGCCGAGAGCACCAGCACAACTTCGCGCGTGATGCCACGCAGCGCGCCGTCTATCAACTGCGGTGTCCACAAAGCGCCGTTCTTCACGACAAAGATGTTGCTGATGCTAAACTCGACGACGTGGGAGTGTTCGTTGAGCAGCAGCGCGTCGTTATAGCCGGCTTGAACTGCCTGCGCACGCGCAACGATGTAGGGCAACCGATTAGCCGTTTTGAGACCAGTAAACACGGATGCTTCGTCCAGACGGATCGTAGACGTCATCGCCCCCAGCGCGATTGGCTGAGATGGTAACCTTTGAGCGGTAGCCACGATTGAAGTCGCCGCGCGTTCCCGGTCCGGTAGTCCACTCGTTACGTAAACCCGGGCGACGCCGTCTTTGATTTGATTTCGGCCTAACAACTCGATGAGAATTGGCTCGATCTCTTTCTCGGCCACGAAATCCATGCGTAAAACAAGCAGGCCATCGAGCAATCGCCTGAGATGCTCTCGCAATCGGAAAATTTTCCCGCCGTACACGCGCATTGTCTCGAAGCAGCCGTCGCCGTAGAGGAAACCGCGGTCGAAGATGCTGACGGTCGCTTCGTTCTCCGGCACGAACCGGCCGTTAACGTACGCGTAGTTGTTCGATCGCATTGAAAATTCCCTGCGCCTTGGCGAGCGTCTCGTCGTACTCGGCGTCAGGCTCGCTGTCGGCCACGATGCCGCCGCCGGCATGGAACGTCAAGCGGCTTCCCTGTTGCACGACCGTGCGGATGGCGATGTTGAAGTGCGATTCGCCGTTCGGTCCGAAGTAACCGATCGCACCGCAGTACACGCCGCGCGCGTGCGGTTCGAGTTCGTCGATGATCTCCATCGCGCGAATCTTCGGCGCGCCGGTAATCGATCCGCCCGGGAAACACGCACGCACGCAATCGACGTGGCTCACGTCGCGTCGGAGCAGACCTTCAACGGTCGCGACGAGATGATGCACGGTCGCGAAAGTTTCGACACGCTTGAGTTCGCGGACGTGGACGCTGCCGAACTGGCAGACCCGGCCGAGGTCGCTGCGCTCGAGGTCAGTAATCATGAGAAGCTCGGCATTGTCCTTTGGCGAGGCGAGTAACTCGGCGGCATCGGTGGACCGTGGTCGAGTGCCTTTAATGGGACGCGTGACGACGTGCCGGTCGTTGATCTTGAGAAAGCATTCAGGCGAGGATGAAAGAATCTGTGCGTTGCCAATGTCGAGGTAGGCGCAATACGGCGCGGGATTGGTAGCGCGCAATGCGAGGTAAACATCCGTTGCCGAAGATTCAACTTCGCACTGGAAGCGCTGTGAGAGGTTGACCTGATAGATGTCACCGGCGGCGATGTATTCTTTGGCGCACAAGATCGCCGCCCGGTAGGAGTCGCGAGTGATGTTAGTGGAACAGGCGTCTCGCCTGTTCGGGGCGTTCGGCGTAACAGGCGGGACGCCTGTCCCACTATCGAAGATCATCGGCGCGTCGTAAAAACCAAACCAACAATCTGGCAAGCCGAGATCGTCGACGGCGCGGGCCGGCAAGCGCTCGATTTCGTTCTTGAGGTCGTAGGCGAAGTAGCCGATGGCGTAACCGGGCCAACCGGCCAGTTCCGCGCGGAGCCGATCCAAGACGCCGCGCTCGTTTTTGGCGCGGAAGATTTTTGTCGGTTCGGCGGCGAGCAGTGACTGGCCGTCGCCGCTCGCGGTGTCGAGCCAGACACAATGCGGGCGGTTCGCGTAGTCAGCGAATACAGGAAGGTTGCTCATGTCCGCCACGCACCTTACCATAGCGGCTCGAACCAATGACACATTCAGAACGTCCCCACGAAGCGGCACCGGGCGGCATGCGCGGCGCAACCCGGATGTATGACCCGAGCGAAGCGGAGCATGATCGGGTGCGTCGCCGGGCAATGAACATCGCGTTGGTAGTGATTGCGTCTCTCAACGTCGCGCACCTGCGATATGTCGGTGTGCACGGGTGGGATTGGTTCCGCGTTTTGCTGGTGATCATGGCCGCGATACCGGCGGGAGTCGCCGTCAAGGTGTTTGAGTTGCGCTTCAAGATGGCCGCGGAAGAACGCCGGCAAGTGTTGCGCGAGTTGCCGGCGGGCAAGTTTGTCGCGTACGCGGCTCTGGCCACATTGGAGTTTGGGTTGTGTACGTCGTTGGTGACATGGGCGCTGGTGGGTGTCTGGGGTTACGACTTCGTCACGTATTATCACGACCGGCCCGAGCGGATGCGGCACTTGTACGCGGTGACCAAGACGCTCGATGAGCTGAGAGAATTCCGTGCCCCGTGGGCGTGGGCGTTACCGGCGATCGCGTTCGAGGTCGGCCGTCAGTTACTCTAATGTTAGCAGCCCCGCCACCGCACGCTCGTCCTTGCTCGGCGTGATTACGGCGACGTTGAGGTGGTTGTCGCGGAAGAGCGTGGCCGAGACTTCTTGAATCTGTTGAGTCGTGACGGCTTCGATCTTGCGCTCAATCTCGTCTGGTGACTGGACGAACCCGTATGCGAGCAAGTGTTCGCCGATCCACATCATTTGGTTACTCGTGCTTTCGAGACCCAGCCGCATCTGGCCGATGGCGTAGTCCTTGGCCCGGCGCAATTCCTCGGCGCCGGGCGGGCGCTTGGCGAGTTTCGCGAGCTCCCGCAACACGAGTCGCAGGGCTTTGTGCAACCGCTTCGTATCGAGTCCCGCCGAGATGATCAATGCGCCGGTATCGCTAAAGTACGTGGTCGAGCTTTGGATGGAGTACGCGAGGCCGTACTGTTCACGAATGGTTTGGAAGAGCCGGGAACTCATGTTCTCGCCGAGGATGACGCTCGCCAGCTTGAGCGCATAACGGCGCGGGTCGATGCGCGAAAAGCCGCGCACGGCGATGGCGAGGTGGGTCTGCTCGACCGCCTTGCTCAGAAAGCGCAACCGCGCCTTGCGTTGCACCTCGTGTGCGGGTTGGAAACGCGGCCGCCGGTTACTGCCCGGGACCGGCAACATCTTCTCGGCACGGGTCACGATGTCGTCATGGTCGCAGTGACCGGCGACGGCGACGATGGTGTTGCCGGCGCTGTAGCTGCGGCGCTTAAAGTCGAGCAACGTCGCGCGCACGATGCCGTCGAGCGATGCGGGGGTGCCGGCCAGGGAACGGCCGAGCGGATGATCGGGCCAGAGGGTTTCGGTGAGAAGCTCGTGGACGTAGTGATCGGGCTGGTCGCGGTACATCAGGAGTTCTTCCTTGATGACCCGGCGTTCTTTGTCGATGTCGGCGACGGCAAACTTCGGGTGCAGATACATGTCGCCGATCACGTCGAGCAAGATGTCGAGATGCCGGTAGCTGGCCTTGGCGTAGAAGCAGGTGCTTTCTTCGCCGGTGAAGGCGTTGAGATAGCCGCCGACACCTTCGACGGTTTGGCTGATTTGCTTCGCGCTCCGGCGCGTCGTGCCTTTGAAGAGCAGGTGTTCGATGAAATGCGAGATGCCGCAGAGCCGTTCCGATTCGTACCGGCCGCCGACGCCGATCCACACACCGAGCGCGACGCTCTCCATGTGGGGCATGGGCGCAGTCACGACCCGGACGCCGTTGGACAGTTCAGTAATGCGGTTCACGAAGAGTGATTATCACCAGACCGGTGCGCAACGTCAAACAGAGTTCCGGTGACGGGATGACGTGGATCTTATCGAAGTGCGACGCGCTCGGGAAACATACAGGCGGCGAAATCAGCGGCTGCGGCTCCGCCGGCATTATCGCTGAGGATGGGGATGATCACATACGGGATACCGTTGACCGTATGAAGAGTTTATTCTCAGCGCGTCCGAAGCACATCAACTGCATCCGCCATCCAACCGCCTGCCTCCTGATGCCATAGAGTAATCTCGGTCTGACGAGCCACAGAATTCGTACCGGCCGACGGGTAAACAAACAACTCGAACGAGGCAACATCGTGCTCATGACTAAGCAAGAAGTCCGGGTAACCATCCCGGTCGGCATCCGTCGTAAGCACGTCTCCGCTATCGTTGAAGCTTCCATTGCCATTAGCGTCAATAGCCAGAATCTGGCCGGTCGAAGCGTCGGCAATCTCAATGCGGCAAGGCTGGCTGGCCGTAACACGGAGATTCTGAACTGATGTCGCTTGTCCTCGGTAGTAGAGCTCGTGGTAGAAGCTGACAGAGTAGAATGGATTGTCCTCTGCCAGACTGGCATTCACGACAGCAACTTCACCCGCCGCCGCCGTACCACCAAATTCCCAACGGGCTACGAGGTTTGTCACGCCTTGCCACACCAAAGAAACCGCATTTGTAGCTTCGGGAACCTGCGGTGTGGCTTCAAGATAAAGCGCAGTGGCGGTGCCGGGAGCAATTGAAAGTGACTTCGTACTAACGCTCGCGTTAGTTGCTGGCCTGAAAGCGATCTGCCAGCCTTGATCGGTCGGTGTCCAATCAGCGATCATATCGGCAGATGTTAGTTGAACGGTACCGGTAGCCATTGTCACGGAAAAATTCACCAACGCAAAACGTGCATGGGCCAGTTCGCCGGTGGCAACGCGCGTCGTCGTCAATATCGGTTGCAGATCCACGGCGACAGGCGGTTGCGTCGGAAGGGAGAAGATCGGTCGGGGAGTATCGGCAGCAGCAGACGAAGTCGTAACAGGCGGCTGCGTCGGAAGGGAGACAATTCTGATGGGTGATTCAGGTTTGTAGTTGGTCCAAGCGCGCAATTGGTAGGGAGTAAGATTAGAATTCTGCACAAAGCGTTGCATTTCTTCAACCGCAGCCGAGAAGCCGGTGACATCACCTTCGTTCTTCAAGTAATCGAGCCGTGCCAGTCTCAGTCTCAGTTGCGTTGGGCCCGGTAGGTCTGGATGGGCACGAACGAATACATCTATCGCCTCCCAAGCCCGTGCCAGTGCGACCTTATCGCCCAAGCGCAGTTGGAGAGCCGCGATCCCCAGCAACATTTGCAGCGACCGATGATGAAGTTTCAAGCCTTCGCACATTTGGTAGGCATCCAACCACGTCTGCATAGCTTCGGCATAATGTCCCTGTCGCTCAAGGCACTGGGCGCGTGTTTCGTAAAGATCAGGTTCGTTAATCTTCCAGCCGAGAGCGCGGGTTCGCACCAGAGACTCTTTGGCGTCCGCACTGGCGCCGGAAACATCGCCGGTATCCAGTCGAACCCGTGCGCGTTGCGCGAGGGCGAGTGGAAGCGTGCGTTGAGAGCCGTTCTGCCGTCCCTTCTCAATGATTTCAGTGAGTAGTTCCGCCGATTCCTTGTTCCTGCCGTCGATGGTAAGCATCTCGCACTTGGTCAAGGCAGCTTGAAACTGCCACTCAAAAGCCGCCGTGTGTTTGATCTCATCGAAAGCTTGATTCATTAGCGTCCAGGCTTGGTCGCTGGTCCCATCGCGTTTTATCAAAGCCTTGATGTACCGTTCGGTGTGGATAGCTTTGTTCCAAGGGGTCGGCGGTTTTCCATCAAGAGATCGCACCTCCTCCCGGTAGCGCACGGCTTCATCCGTGTGCTCTCGCAACGTGGCCGCAAGAGAGAGCCAATCGAGCGCCAGTTGACGTGCAGATGCGGCGTATGATTGACTTGGTAGCAACGTTGAGCCCGTTGATGGATCACCGAGCCGCCCCATTTTAGTGGTTTGCTCGACCACCTCTTTCAACAGCCCTTCCGCCTCATCAAAGCGAGCTAGTCGAATGAGAACCAACCCCCGACCACATTTCAATTCCCACATGTAAAACCACCACCATGAATGTTTGTCAAAGGCAGGTTCACGGCCTGCGATTGGCCGAAATTCTTTGAGGGCATCCTCCGTTTGTACAAAAGCAGAAAACAAAGCGCCAATTCTGCCATGCCGATCATATACCTCACGCAGAAGATCCAAGAGCCTGAGTCGAAGCACAATCAAGCCAACATCATTTGTCTTGGCCGGATAGTCCTCTGCTGACTTTAGCGCGCGGGTCAAATACGCGGCAGCCGTGTCTCCATGGCCAAGACGTTCTTGAATGTCCACCGAGTAGCATAGGGCAGCATAAAGATAACCGGGGAGCGGACGCTCTGGCACTGGTGCGATAGCTACCTGAAAGCAGGCGTCTGCCTCAGTAAACTTGTTTGATTTGTACAACTGTACACCTCGGACGTAGAGATCAAAGCCGGCTTCAGGAGAGACGGCAGGCGCATTCGTAGTCAGTCCTGCGCGTAGCGTTTCACCAGGGAAAACTAGAGCGATGAAGCAAACGAGAGAGAGCGAAAATACATACTTCCCTCCGCTCACGGGCAGGGCAGGCCTCATGCCGCGTTCTATAGGCGTAAGCCGTGCGAGATTCAAGCCCAATAGAAAAATCGGGCAAGTGCAAGGGGTCTGCCCTCATCAGTATTCTCACATCTTGAATCGCCTCCGGCTTACGGCGGATACCGGCATCGATACGCCAGACTCCCGAGTGGATAACGGTTGAGCACCCTCGACTACATCAAGCCCAATTCTTTCAGGCTGACGTAATCCCGGTCGCGCGCATTGGCCGGCTGACCGATAATGATGTGGTCGAGAACGGCGATGTTGAGCAGCTCGCCGGCTTTGACGAGGCGTTTGGTGATGGCGATGTCTTCACTGCTCGGCGTCGGGTCGCCGCTGGGATGATTATGGACGAGAATCATGCCGGCGGCTGACGCCGCGATAGCGTCTTTGAAAACTTCGCGCGGCTCGACGATGCTGGCGTTGAGCGAACCGCGTGACACGTCCGCCACGCGGATGAGCGCGTTCTTGGTGTTCAGGAGCAAAACGCGGAATTCCTCCCGGTCGAGGTCGCGCATCTCCTCGCGCACGATACCGGCCGCCGTGGCAGGGTCGTTGACGATCATGCGCTCGCGGGGGCGACTGAGACGTTTAGCTAATTCGAACGCCGCCTTCAACTGGAGCGCCTTCGTGTGTCCGATGCCCTTGGTCTTCGCCAATGATTCCAGCGGCGCGCTCCCCAATTCTTCCAGCGAATGGCGGCGCAGTAAGTCCTTCGCCACATCAATCGCCGACTGGCCTTTAACGCCCGTGCGCAAGAAAATCGCCACCAACTCCGCGTCCGTCAATGCGCCACCGCCCTGCCGCTGCAATTTCTCGCGGGGGCGATCCGCTGCCGGTATGGCTGACATCAAGTACGACGCTTTTACTTCGGCTGTGGTTTGAGTCGATTTCTCAGTTCGTTCCATGGAAACTCCCTGCCGGGGCACTCGCTGAATTCGCCGATGACTTCGCCGT
>CAZMKD010000133.1:0-11710 GCA_964566575.1 uncultured Verrucomicrobiota bacterium | reverse complement strand
AATTACGGAACTACCGGACACCGTCACCCTTATCACTCGCGCCATCGAGGATGCGCCGCCACTGGCGCTGAAGGATGGCGAGATGATCAAGGCAGGCTATTCGTCCGAACTCGACGAACTGCGGCGCGCGTCGAAAGACGGCAAGGAGTGGATCGCCGCGTTGCAGCAGCGCGAGATCGAGCGCACCGGCATCGCCTCGCTGAAGGTCCGGTACAACTCCGTGTTCGGTTACTATATCGAAGTCACGAAGACGAACCTGTCGAAGGTGCCGGCGGATTATATTCGCAAGCAGACCGTGGCGACGGGCGAGCGATATTACACGCCGGAGTTGAAAGAGATGGAAGGCAAGATTCTCGGCGCGGACGAGAAGGCGAATGCGCTGGAGTTCGAGCTGTTCATGCAAGTGCGCGCGCAGGTGCTGGAGAAATCCGCGGAGATTCAGCAGTCGGCCTCCGCCATCGCCGCGCTCGATGTGCTAGCCAGCTTGGCGGAACTGGCCCGGCATCAAAACTATTGCCGGCCCGCTGTCAACGATGGTGACCGGATCGAAATCATAGACGGCCGGCATCCGGTTCTGGAGCAAACATTGATCGAAGAGCGGTTCGTGCCGAATGATTCGTTGCTCGACGGAACAGAAAACCAGATTCTCATCATCACAGGCCCGAACATGGCCGGCAAGAGCACGTACATCCGGCAGGTCGCTTTGCTGGTGGTGATGGCGCAAATCGGTTCATTCATCCCGGCTGCGAAGGCGACGATTGGCTTGGTGGACCGCATTTTCACACGCATTGGCGCAACGGACGATTTGTCGCGTGGCCAAAGCACATTCATGGTGGAGATGAACGAGACTGCGAACATTCTCAACAATGCCACCGGCAAGAGCCTTATCGTGCTCGACGAGATTGGCCGCGGGACGAGTACGTTCGACGGTCTATCCATCGCGTGGGCGGTGGCGGAGTATTTACACGAAGCCGGTGCGAAAACTCTGTTCGCAACGCATTACCACGAACTCACCGAGTTGGCGGCCATCCTGCCGCGCGTGAAAAACTACAACGTCGCCGTCCGCGAGTGGCACGATCAAGTCATCTTCCTTCATAAGATTCTGCCCGGCGGCACGGACAAGAGCTACGGCATCCAAGTCGCGCGCCTAGCCGGCCTGCCAAAGGAAGTCATCGCTCGTGCGAAGGAAGTGCTGGCAAACTTGGAAGAGGCGGAGTTGTCGGCGGAGGGGAAGCCGAAGCTGGCCAAGACGAAGAAGAAGCCGGCGGTCGAGGAAGCACCCCAGATGTACTTGTTTGGCGGCAAGCCGGCGACAAAGAGTTAGCTGTTGCCGAGAATATTGAGAACTATGGATGCGCAGATAAGCAGGCCGACTTGTGTCACGGCTACGGCACCCGCTTGCCAGTCGTCCATTCCAGATGTCCCTTCGAACAGACTGGTTGTGGCATGAGTCACCCGGTACGTCAGCCAAGTCACGATACCGACGATCGTCAGCATTCTTCCATGAATCTTCGACATCAGTGCCATGGACGCCCAGAGCGCGCCCGCTTGGAGTAATGAAGTAATTGTGGCGATGACCACTTCGCGCCGGAACCCGCCCAACCCAAGGTCGGCGTCTCGTAACCGGTAGAAGAGGGAAAGCAAACCAAGTGTCACCGCAAGTGATCCGAACGCGATTGCCCAGCAAATGAGGAATGTCAGCACTCTTCGATTCTTCCGACGTCATCCGTGATAGTATGGATGCGTAGAGTTTTCCGAGGTCCGGTGGCTGGAGTCAAGATGGAAGCGCGACGCTTAACACTGCTTGGCTGCTAACCGGCCGACGGTGAGCAGCGCGTGGTCGATTCGCTCCGACCAGCGTTGGCCGCAACTGACACGAATGAAATTCTTGTAGCCCTGTTTCGGCGAAAAGACCGGGCCCGGGATCACACTGATCTTTTGTTCCAGTGCTTCGGTGTGCAACTTCAGCGCGTTGACGCCCTTCGGGAACTCAGCCCACAGCAGGAATCCGCCCTGCGGCCGCGTGACCTTCGTGCCGGCCGGGAAATACTTGCCAATCGCGTCGCTGACGCAATGGACTTGCTGCGCGTACGCGCGCCGGACGCTCCGCACGTGGTGATCGTAGCCGCCATTCTGCAGGAACTCCGCGACGGCGAGTTGCGTGACCACGGGACAAGCGCACGATGTGGCGTGCTTGAGCCGCTCGACCTGCGTCTGAAAGCGGCCGGGCGATGTCCAGCCGACGCGGTATCCCGGCGCGAGCGACTTCGACACCGAGCCGCACAACAGTACGAGGCCCTTCTTGTCAAACGCCTTTGCAACCTTCGGCCGCCGCTCGCCGAAAAACAGGTCGCCAAACAAGTCGTCCTCAATCAGCGGGATTTCCTTCTTAGCCAGCAACTCCACGAGCGCTTTCTTCTTCTCGTCCGGCATGCAACTGCCGAGCGGGTTCTGAAAATTCGGGTTGATGGCGACCGCGGTCACCTTGTGCCGGCGCAACGCGTACGCCAGCGCGTCGAGGCACATTCCGTCGCGCGGGTAGCTGGAGATTTCCAGTGCTTTCATCCCTAGCGTCTCGATCGCCTGCAACAGGCCGAAGAACGCCGGTGATTCGACCGCAATCGTGTCGCCCGGCTTCGCCACGGCGCGCAGGCAGATATTGAGCGCCTCCATGCAACCATTGGTCGTGACTAATTCCTCACTCGAGAGCGAACAACCCCAGTCCAGAGACCGCCGCGCGACCTGCCGGCGCAACTCGATCGAACCGGGTGGCACATCATAAATGTTCACGGCCGGTCCAGCCCGGCGGGCGACGGCCGACAACACCCGCGCCAGTTTTTTGTTCGGAAACAGGTTCGGGTCGGGTGTGCCGGCCCCGAGCGGCACAATGTCAGGGTTGCGCATCGCCCGCATCACGCGCATGACCAATTCATCGACCGTCACACAACACGCCTCGAGTGTCGGCTCCGTCTTGGCGGGTTCGGGCGGCTGCGTGAGAAAACGGGCACGGACGTAATAGCCGGATTGCGGCTTGGCCTCGATCAGCCCTTGGTCTTCCAGCAGCATGTACGCTTGCAGCACGGTGGCGATGCTGACGTCGTGCTGCTCGCTAAGTTTGCGTACTGACGGCACGCGGTCGCCGGGACGGAGCGTGCCGCGTTGAATGAGCCGGTGAATCTTACCGGCCATCTGCTCGTACAGATGATCCTCGATGGCAGGAAGGGCTTTGACCATGGCCGTAGTTTAACCGGGTGCCGATGTGTGCATAGACACAGTCCACCGCAAAGCCTACCAGAACAGTTGGGGCGGCGGCAAGACTGTTATGGTCACAATTCTGATGTGCTGCATCTGTGCTGGTGTCAGATCTTCGCGTATCGTCGCGGTGATATGAAAACAACACGGATCAATCTCTTGCTGCTGTGGATTACGTCAGGAAGCCTCACGGCGGTTGCGTGCGGGGCCGGGTTGGGGCCGGAGGATGCCGCAAGCGTGTCCCGGTTCACCGGCTTTGCGGCGATCTTTTTCACGGTGGGGATCGCATTGGTGTTCGTGCTTGAAGTTGCCGCCCGCCGACGAGATTACCGCGCGACGCGATCGCATGCGCTGCCGACGAAGAAGACCTATCGGCCGTTGTTTGTCGTTGAGGACGACGACGGACGAACTCGCGTGTTCGGGCGCGGCTAGGACTTGGGAAGCAGGAATGACTTCCAAACGAGTCCGGCCAGCGCGCCACCGATCAGCGGGCCAAGCCAATAGACATAATGGGCATCCCAGAAGCTGACGGCGATGGCTGGGCCAAAGGTTCGGGCGGGGTTCATCGCCGCGCCGGTCAGCGGCCCGCCGAACAGGATGTCGAGCGTAACCGTCAAGCCGATGGCGAGTCCTCCAATCTTCGGCCCGCGAGAGTCAACGCCAGTGCCGAACACGACGAACACGAGGAAGAATGTGAGGATCGCCTCGACGACGATGCCTTTCATGGCGCTGACGTCACCGGCAAGCTGTGGTGTGCCGGCAATCACGATGCCTTTGTCGAAGATGCCATAGCAGATGAAACCTGCAGCAGCTGCGCCGAGAAGTTGCGAGGCCCAATATCTCGCAGCGTCGGTGGTGCTGATCTTGCCGCCCACCCACGCGCCGAGGGTGACCGCAGGGTTGAGGTGACCGCCCGAGATGTGGCCGGTGGCCGACACCATCACCGCAATGGCCAAACCGTGGGCCAGCGCGACGCCGAGCAGGTCGCCGTTGGCGGCGTGAATCGCGCCGACGCCGATGAAAATGAGGGTAAACGTTCCGATGGCTTCCGCGATCAGCGGTGCGTACTTATTCATGCATGGCCTCCTGTTAGCCTAGCGGGTAACAGAATGGCCTGGAGGGGTCAAGACTGAACCAGCGTGGCGGCCTTGACAGACGACGGTCCGAAATACCGGCGCTGGAAAAATAGCGCGACGTTTACCAAGCCAATCAACGCCGGCACTTCCACCAGCGGGCCGATGACAGCGGCAAAAGCGGCACCGGAGTTGATGCCGAATACGGCGACGGCGACGGCGATGGCGAGTTCGAAATTGTTGCTGGCGGCGGTGAAGGACAGTGTCGCCGTCTTCGAGTAGTCCGCGCCGACTTTTTTGCCGAGCCAGAAGCTGACCAGGAACATCACGACGAAATAGATGAGCAGCGGCAGGGCGATGCGCACCACGTCGAGCGGGATGCGCACGATCCGGTCGCCCTTCAGGCTGAACATCACGAGGATCGTGAACAACAGCGCGATGAGGGTGATCGGGCTAATGTGTGGGATGAAATACTTCTCATACCACTCCCGTCCCTTCGTTTTCAGCCCGACAAAGCGACTGATGATGCCAGCAAGGAAAGGGATGCCGAGGTAGACAAACACGCTCTTGGCGATCTGGGTCATGCTCACCTCGACAACGCTACCATGCAATCCGAACAACGGCGGCAGTTTTGTGATGAAGATCCATGCGAACAGGCTGTAGAAGAGCACCTGAAACACGCTATTAAACGCGACCAATCCGGCGCAGTATTCGGTGTCGCCCTTGGCCAGTTCGTTCCACACGATGACCATCGCGATACAGCGCGCGAGTCCGATCATGATCAAGCCGACCATGTATTCGGGGTAATTGTGCAGAAACACAATCGCCAAAACGAACATCAGGACTGGCCCGATTACCCAGTTCTGCACCAGCGACAGGCCAAGGATTTTCCAGTTGCGGAACACGTCGCCCATCTCCTCGTACCGGACCTTCGCCAGTGGCGGATACATCATCAGGATCAGCCCGATGGCAATCGGGACGTTGGTCGTTCCGGCATTGAACTGGTTAATGAAGCCCTCGACGCCCGGTATGAAGTACCCCGCGCCGACCCCGATGCCCATCGCGAGGAAGATCCATAGCGTCAGATAACGGTCCAGAAAAGAGAGTTTCCGGGAGATATGTTCTTTCATTGGCAAATGATCGGTTTGGTTTTCTTGGCGCGTTCGATGTCGCGAGCCATGAAATCAATCTCTTGGAAACAACCGTTGACACAACGAATCAACGCGGCGTGTACCGGAGTTTTCGGTTCGGTCAGCGAATACATGATCATCTTGCCATGCCGCTCCACTTCGACCAACCCGCTGCGACGTAGGTAGGCCAGATGCCGGGAGATCGTCGGCTGCGGCACGCGCAGGATGCTTTGGAACTCGCAGACGCAGTGGTCACGTTGCGCTAGCAGATTCAGAATTCGCAGCCGCGTCTCGTCCGAGAACGCTTTGAAGAGTTGGTTGGGCTTATCCACGCAGAAACTCCTCGACCCACACGCGAATCTCATCGCGAACGCGACGGAAGACGCACAGCTTCTCCTCATCGTTGCCGGTCGCATGGGCCGGATCGTCGAAACTGTGATGAATGCTCCGTCTTGCCCCGGCAAAGACCGGGCAGGACTCGCGGGCGTTGTCGCACACGGTTACCAACACATCGAGCGTTTGCCCGTCGAACTCCGTGATGGACTTCGAGCGGTGCTGCGAAATGTCCACGCCGACCTCCGCCATCGCCTTGATGGCCAGCGGGTGAACGTAGCCTGATGGCTTGGCCCCGGCACTCAGCGAGTCGTACCGGTCTCCGCCGAGCTTGCGCAGCCAGCCTTCGGCCATGTGACTACGGCAGGAGTTGCCGGTACAGAGGAAGAGGACGCGAGGTTTCACGAGTCGTCATCATATTCGCATAAGCGAATATGTCAAGCGCGGCCTGTGCGCAGTTGACACCGCGAGGCGGCGGAGTATTCTGGTGATGTGTGGGAGCTTTGGTATTGGGTCACGCTCTGTCAAGTCCAACCTCAACCGAAGGAGTCGCTATGAGTACACGTCTGTTTGTTGTCGCCTTGATCGCTGCCGCCTCCATTAGCCACGCGGCTGAAACCAAGAAGACACCGTGGAAGATCACCGGCCAGCTCGAAGAGGCTTGCACCTGCAACGCCGCATGTCCGTGCTGGTTCAATTCGCTGCCGTCGAAGATGAATTGCGGCGGCGGACAAGTCTTGTTCATCGAGAAAGGGAAGTACGGCAATGTAAAGCTCAACGGCCTCGCCGTGGGCAACTTCGGGCAAAGCCCGGATGGCAAGACGATGATGTGCTCGTTCGGCAACTGGAATTTCTCGTACGTCTACATTGACGAGAAAGCCAACGCCAAACAACGCGCCGCGCTTGAAACGATTGCCAAGGAAACGTTGCCGGCCGGTGCCTCGAAGAAGACGGAGACGCGATATATCCCGATCACTCGCAAGATCGCCGGCAAGGAACATACCATCACGCTTGGCCAATACGGCAGCTTTGCCGGTCACCTCATCGAAGGCGGACTCGGCGGCACGCCGAAAATCGTCAACCCGCCGGGCGCTGACCCGATTCACCACGAGTATCATCAGGGCCGGACCTCCGACCTGACGTTCAACGATGCCGGCCAGAACTGGAAGACCAGAGACTCCAACTACATGCGCGGCACGTTCACCGTCGACAGCCAGCAATACGCGAAATACTCCGCCGGTCTCGCTCAGAAGATGGCCGAAGCACAGAAACAGAAGGACGCCGAGAAGAAGAACTAGCCGGAAATCACTGGTTTTCCGGTACAATTCCTGCCGCTTTAACCAGCTAGGAAATCGTATGCCCGGCTGGAAGAACATATCGGACAGTGCCGAGAAGAAACGTGCGGCGGCGTTTGAGACGCAGATGTTGGCGATGTTGGCCAAGGACAAGTCCAGCTCTGCGGACAAGCCCGCCACGCCGGTCACGCAACCGCCGGTCGCGCCGACACGCGACGGCATCCAGATCAACGTCACCACCAACGGGCAGATGACACTCTACGACAACCTCGAAGTCGTTCCAGCGCCGGTCCGACAGCAGATCTTGAACGAGTGGAAAGTGGAGACAGGAGACAGGAGCCAGAAGTCAGAAGCCGTGTCCGCGAGACCTGCGAAGCAAACCAGAAATTTCGAACCGCCGGTGATCCGCCACGAACCACCGTCCCCGTCCCCGCGTCCCCGGTCGCGGCGCGTGGCCATGACGCTCAACCTCTTCCTGCCGGGCGCCGGACAATTCTACCTCGGCCAACCCGTCGCCGGCAGCGTGTACGCGTTTGGATTCATCGCCTGCTTTGTGACGAGCATCGTCATTTTCCTACGGGGATACGGCGGTTATATCCAGATGAGCACCGGCGGTGACATCTTCGAGTCCGACAACCTGGAACGGCTGACGCATTCGTTTCATACCGGCTGGCTCGGCGGGCTGCAAGTCGTGGCCATCGTGATCTACATCGCCTCGGCTATCCATCTCAGCCGGTCAGCGGCACGTTAAGCGATTATTGCTCGGGTTCCGGAGCGCTGCTCGCGCGGCGTGCGGCTAACTGTTTTCTCGGCGCTTTCTTCGTCCAATGCCCTTCGGTGTGGTGCGCCCAGTTATCAAAACTGTATTGCACTCGGGTGACCCCCTCTATGCGGCTCAACTGGCGATCAATCTCACGCAAGAGTTCGTACCCAAGATCCGGGCTGCGGCCTTCCGTCGCGAACTTGTATTGCAAATGACCGCTGAGGCTCAGAACGCTGCGGCTGCACCGAATGACGATGATGTTCGTGTCGAGGCGCAACCGTGTCAACGCCTGCCGCGCGGCCTTGCTAATCTGGTGATCGTTCATCGCTGGTGTTGAATCTAGTCGGCCCGACCGGAGGCGTCAACTGAATCGATGTGATTGCTGAATGCGAACTACCGGCAACCTCGCCACGCTTTCACCACGCTCCGCGCGTGGCAAGCGTGGTCAAAACGGCTGACGCATTCGTTTCATACCGGCTGGCTCGGCGGGCTGCAAGTCGTGGCCATCGCGACTACATCGCCTCGGCCAGCGGGGAAACCCGTTACGTCACCGTCTTGGAGATTCCGCCGGTCGAATCGCCACAAACCGCAGTAAGAGCTTCCATCGTGGCCGACCCTAAGAGCCGAAAACCGCCCCCATAATCACAAACAACAAGACGATGGCCCCGAAAAATATCAGAACTATCGCGGCAGTCTTTCCAACGAAAATTGTACCACATTTGGGGCAGTTAGTGGCTAAGGTTCCGATCTCGTTCCCGCACTTGCATTTCATATACTGGCCTCCTAATACGAGGGCCGGTATATCCCTGACGGGTGCTAGAGTCAATTGCGCCATTTTACTTCTAGTTTCATATCCTTCCTTCAAATTAGGACACTAACTCGGACTGGGAACGGTAGGGCAGCTGCGGCAAGAAACTTCTCCCTTCATCCTTCATCCTTCATCCCTTATACTTCCCGGCATGGCTGTTCAGAACCGCATCATCAAGATCTCGAAACGCAATCGGGCGCTGGTCACGTTCGATGAGGGCCAGATTCGCGAGGCGGTGTTGCGCGCGGCGGAGTCCATCGGTGGGTTTCACGTGGATTTGTTGCCGGGCATCAATGAGAAGATTTTTGACGCGCACGGCTCGGACACAGAGATCGCGCAGTTTCTCGCCGACGCGGTGGTGGTGGGGCTCAACGCCAATCCGCATCATTTGATCGCGAATTTCCCGCCGACGATCGAGACGATCCAGGACGTGGTATTGCACACGTTGCGCAGCTACGGGTTTCAGAACGTGGCGGATGCGTACGAGTGTTACCGGTGGGGGCGGCACTGGTTGCGGGAAGGCGCGATCAACGACGCGCAGTTTGTCGGCAACGGGTTTCCGAAGAAGCGCATGGAGAAGACGCTGGAGTGGAACCGTCAACACGGTTGCGACACGGTGGCCGGGCTCAACGAGATCGTGCGCGCCGGCAAGATCAAACGGCTCGTGGACGATTCGCTGGCGGTGTACGAGACGTCGCTGGACGAGGCGGCCAAGAAGGTGATGGCGCGGATGAATGCCGGCGACAAAATCCGCGTGATGTGGGTCAGCGGCCCGAGTTCGTCTGGCAAGACGACGACGACGGTGAAGTTGACGGAGCGGTTGCAGAAGCAGGGCTTGAGGTTCTTGATGTTGAACCTCGACGATTATTTCTGGGCGTTGATCGAGCATCCGACCGACTGGATCAACGACCGCAACTTCGAGACGCCCGAGGCGCTCGACATCCAGTTGCTCAACCAGCATCTCAAGGACCTGCTCGACGGCAAGACGATCGACAAGCCCGTCTACAGTTTCAAGGAAGGCCGGCGCACATCGTCGAAGCCGGTCAAGCTGGAGAAGGATCACATTCTATTGCTCGACTGCCTGCACGGTTTTTACCCGCCGATCACCGAAGGCATTGATTCCAGCATGCAATTCCGTGTGTACATCGAAACGCAGAACGTCCTCTACGAAGGCGACGGAAAATCCAACCGGCTGACGAAGTTCACAGACATTCGTCTCATTCGTCGGATGCTGCGAGATGTGCAACACCGGAATCACAGCCCGCTCTCGACAATCCTGCACTGGCATTACGTCCGGTGGGGGGAACTGTTCTCGATCATCCCACTGATGGGCCAAGCGGATCACATCGTCAATGGTGGTTTACCGTTTGATTTACCGGCACTGAAGCCGTTCTTTATCGGCGAAGGTGGTTACCTGCCGAAGCCTGGAGACTTCGATCAGTACAAGGGTTTCCTCGACGCGCAGATCCGGTACTGGCGCGTGAAGAACCTGCTCGAATCCGTCGAAGGTTTGAGCAAGGACATCGCCAAGAACTACGACACTATCCCCGGCGAAGCCGTCATCCGTGAATTCATCGGCGGCTCGACCGTCAAGATCCCGCACAACGAATAAATGACAGAGGCGCGGGTCGTCCCGCCCGTCCGCTTGACGCGCAGGACGTGGACTTGAGAGCGACGATCGAGAAGCACTGATAGATAGCCGCCGCCGTTCCGATCCGTGTTGACTGCATCAGCAATTGCCTGCTAGGTCTTCAGTGGTTTGTCGTCGCGGCATAAGGCTGGCTGTCCATTGCCAATTCCTTACCTGCAAGACGCAATTGCCGTCATGCGCCAATTCTGCTTTACTAGTGGCGTGAAGGCGCAACTCCCCTCCGACCTCACCATCGAATACACCGATGCCGGCCGCGGCACGTCGTTGGTACTGGTACACGCGTTCCCGTTGTCGCGCGCCATGTGGCGGCCGCAGCTCGAGGCGCTGCAGGCAAACTGGCGCATGTTTGCCCCCGACCTGCGTGGCTTCGGTGGCACAAGCGACTTCGCCGGCCCGCCGTCGATTGCCCAAATGGCCGACGATGTCGCCGCGTTACTCGACCACATCGAGATGCGCGAACCGGTCGTGCTGGGGGGACTTTCGATGGGCGGTTACGTCGCCCTCGCGTTTGCGCGCAAGTATCCCGCGAAACTTCGCGCACTGATTCTCGCCGACACGAAAGCCGAAGCCGACGACGCCACCGGCAAGGCCAATCGCGACAAGATGATTGCTTTCGCCGAATCCCACACCGCCCGCGAGGTGATCGACTCTGTCATGCCGAAGATGGTGGTTTCGACGGCCGCGGCTGAGCAGGTGCGGGAGTTGGCGTCGACGCAATCCACGGCCGGCATCGCCAACGCGATGCGCGCGATGCGCGACCGGCCGGATTCAAGCGATGTGCTGCCGCAGATCAAAGTGCCGACGCTGGTGATTGTCGGCAGCGACGATCAACTTACGCCGCCGGCCGTGGCGCAGAGTCTGGCCGGGAGAATTGTCGAGGCGCGTCTCGAAGTCATACCGGGGGCCGGTCACATCTCCAATTTGGAGAACCCGGTAGCGTTCAATAACGCGGTGGAGACGTTTCTTACATCAATTCGCTGATCAGCGCCTTCGCGGTCTCGGCCGGGATTCCGAGCGGCCGGTGCGCAAGCGGGCCACCTTCCGCCAATACCGGTTCGAGTTGATCGAGCGCCGGAAGGTCTTCACGTTTCCAGAACAGGCCGATGGGGATTTCGTCGCCCCACTGCATCGCGCGATCCATTGCGGCGTGAAAGTCAGCAGGGTCGTGGCCGAGTTCGGCGAGGTCTTTGACGCGCGGGCGGAAGAACTGGTACGTGTTGTCCTTGTTGTAGGTCACGCACGGGCTGAAGACATCAATGAGCGCGAAGCCCCGGTGACGCAAGCCGCCGGCGATGAGTTCGGCGAGCATTTTCTGGTTGCCGCTGAAGCCGCGGGCGATGTACGTCGCGCCGCCGGCAAGCGCGAGGGCGATGGGGTTGATCGGGTTTTCGACGTTGCCGTAGGG
>CAZMKD010000132.1:0-15450 GCA_964566575.1 uncultured Verrucomicrobiota bacterium | reverse complement strand
ACCAAGTGCAATTCAGCCATGAAGCCAACTGCTATGCAGTTGAAACGGCGAACCTAATGGTTGGACAGGGCAGTTGGTGGAACGCTCGCCGGCGTGTTGCGAAAGATGGTTTGCCATTCTCAACTGAATCGTTCCGGCTTAGGGCTGCGCCGCCTGCTTCTCCAGCAAGCCGCAGTAAATACGAAAACTGGCGGAAAGTCCAGATTTATCTTGGGTAATCGGCCACGACCTGACTTCAGTCACCTATTTTGCCGGGGTTGGGCAGTGACAGACGACTAGCGGCTGCGACGGAATCTTGGGCTTTTCGCGCGCCACTTGACCACCAGCGCGGTGACTACCAGTACGAGCGCCAGCGCCGGGAACGCCACCGCTGGCGAGAACCGCGGCTTCAGTGAATCAAGTCCAAGGCTCATGCACGAACCGTACACGATGACGAGGTGTACGGTGTACGACCACAGTGACAATTCACCAAATTGCAGAATCCAGCCGGTGCCTTTCACCGGGGCATCGAGCCACACGCACCCACCGAGCGCCACGAGCAGCCAGCCCATCCGGCCAAATACAAATGGCGCATCATACGCCTGCCCAGCGGTCATGAACTGTGACGCGACGAGCATCGCGATTCCGGCCAACACGCAGCGAATCATTTGCTGCACGCGTGGGTGTTGTCCTGTAGCCGCAGCGTAACCGCCGCGGGCCGTTTGTTGTGTAACGGCAACTGCGGGCGGGCCGAAGCTCACGCTTCGGCTACAGTCAAAGATCGCCGGCCCAAGCCAGACACCGATTAGCGGGAAACCGGCCCACGGAATCAGCGGAAACAATCCAATGCCGGTCGGCCAGAGGTAATTGAGCAACGGCCCCGGTAAGCTCGCTGCGGCGCTGGTGACCCATTTCGTGACCGGCACCGCGCACGTCGCGGCGACGATGCCGAGCGCGACGCACACGGCGCGATGGACGCGCGGGGTGCGCGTGACCGGCACGAGCAACAGGATAATGGCGAGCGAGCCGGCCACGCACTGCAGAATATCCATCTTCGTCCACAGTTCGATGAGATGCGGGCCGCGCGGACCGAAGAATTGCCAGAGGAATGGCGTCGGCAAATGCAGCAGGTACGCGACGAGGAAGATTTGCCCGATGCGCCGCCACAGCTTGCCACGCTCCGAGCGTGGCAAGCCGGTGCCCTTCTCCCACCGGTTCTGCAAATTGATGCCCATCACCGCGCCGCTCACCAACAGGAACGCGGGCGCGATGAAACCGTTGAGCCTATTGAGGAATTGGAACCAAGTCGCCGAGCGATACTCTGGCGCGAGCAGCGCGTTGAAGACGTGGCA
Source organism: uncultured Verrucomicrobiota bacterium (assembly GCA_964566575.1). Lineage (GTDB taxonomy): Bacteria > Verrucomicrobiota > Verrucomicrobiia > Palsa-1439 > Palsa-1439 > CAZMKD01. Next base: position 14,119 of record CAZMKD010000132.1, on the reverse strand, counting down.
CTCGACCATCACCAGCACCGCGATCCCGCGCAGCCAGTCGAGCGCATGAAGGCGACTGGTGGTTTGTCTTTGGTCGGTCATGTATGGAGTGCGGTGGCTCGACACCGCTTTGACGTTGCGAAGCTTGACTCGCGCCGCCGTGTTCGCCCACACCTGTCCAAAGCTGCGTCAAGCCGGAGCACTCCAAAGCGGGTCATTTCACGATCTCAGTGCCAATGCCTTTGTCGGTGAAGATTTCGAGCAAGACGGAATGTGGCGTGTGGCCATCCACAAAGTGCACGCGCCGCACGCCGGCATGAACGGCTTCGACGGCGCTGTCCACTTTCGGGATCATCCCCTTGTCGATGATACCGGCGCGTTTGAGGTCGAGGACTTCGCTCGTCTGGAGATGCGAGATGAGCGTGGCCGGATCTTTCGGGTCGCGCAGCAAGCCGGGCACGTCGCTCATGAACACCAACCGGCGCGCGCCGATGGCCACCGCGAGTTTTGCGGCGGCGACATCCGCATTGATGTTGTAGGCGTGGCCGTCTTCGCCGAGGCTAATCGGACTAATCACAGGCGTCACGGATGACCGGAGATATTTGCGTACCACCTCGATTTCGACGCCCGTCACTTCGCCGACGTAACCGAGGTTCGGGTCGAGTTGCCGGCAACGGAACACATCCTTGCCGGAGAAGCCGCGGGCTTTGCCCCCGAGCTTCTGGATGGTCTCGACGATTTCACGGTTGATGACGCTGCCGAGCACTTCTTCGACGCACTTCATCGTCTCTTCATCCGTCACGCGCATGCCGTTGACGAACTGCGATTTGATGCCGGCTTTCTCCATCGCGGTCGTGATGGCCTTGCCACCGCCGTGCACGACGATCGGATTGATGCCGACGGATTCGAGAAAGACGATGTCGGACGCGACGCCCGACCGGACTTTTGGGTCGGGCGAGTCCATGAAGCTGCCGCCGTATTTGACAACGAAGATGGAGCTGCGGAAGCGCTGGATGTACGGCAGCGCTTCGAGCAGAACGTCGGCTTTCTCGATGAGTTCTTGCACGCTACTCGCCCTTGTTAAACAAGATGTACTTCTCTGTCAAATCGCACGTGTGCATCGCGCAGTGTCCCCGGCCGAGATGCAAATGGATATCGATGGTGAATGACGGCTGAGCGACGACCTTCCGGAGTTTCGTCATCGGCGTCCGCGTCGGCATGCCGCGCTTCACAGCCGGCAAGCCATTGTACAGAACGTCCACCAAGTCCGGATTCACTTTCGCCCGGGAATAACCGAGCGAGTCGAGGATGCGTCCCCAGTTTGGATCACCGCCGCACCAGCTCGTCTTCACGAGTACGGAATTGCACACCGCTCGCGCCGCGAACTCCGCGTCACGCTCCGAGGCGGCACTGTGGATGTTGACAGTCACAAACTTCGAGACTCCTTCGCCGTCCTTCACAATCATCTTCGCCAGTTCAAGGCACACAAAGTCGAGTGCCGCTTGAAATGCCGGCACGGAAACCTTACCGACTACGCCATTGGCCATGAGGATGACCGTGTCGTTTGTGCTCATATCACCATCGACGCTAATGCGATTGAAACTCTGATTGACGGCGGTGCGCAGCGCGCGTTGCAGCGCGGCGCGTGGAACAGCGGCGTCGGACGTGATGAAGCTGAGCATGGTCGCCATGTTTGGATGAATCATCCCGGCGCCTTTGGCGATGCCGCCGACGTGAAACTTTCCTACGCGCACCGCGCATTCCTTCGCAACGCTGTCGCTGGTCATGATCGCTTGCGCAGCGTTGTGCGCGCCGTGGCGCGAGACGGATTTAAGAAGCTTCTTAATACCGGCTTCGATCTTCACAATCGGTAAGTTGACGCCGATGCGACCGGTCGAACAGACAAGCACTTGTTCGGTCGGACATTTCAAGCGACGCGCGACGCCGGTGGCCATCGCTTTGGCGTGAATCATGCCGACGCTGCCGGTGCAGGCGTTGGCGTTGCCAGAGTTGGCGATGATGGCGCGGGCTTTGCCGGACTTCGCGTGCTGCATGTCGAGTTTGACCGGGGCGGCTTTGACTTGGTTGCGCGTGAAGACGGCGGCCACGTTGGCCGGCACGTCGGAGATGATCAGCGCGAGGTCTTTCTTGCCGGACGGTTTGATGCCGGCAGAAATGCCGTCGGCGCGGAAGCCGCGGGCGGCTGTGATGCTAGAGGAGGCCGAGAGTTTCTTCATAGCCACAAACCAGGTTCATGCATTGCACGGCTTGACCGGCCGCGCCTTTGGTGAGGTTGTCGATTACGGAAACGACGACGAGTCGATTCGTCCGCTTGTCGAAGCGCGCGGAGATGTCGCAGAAGTTTGTCATCTCGACATTCTTGGTGTCCGGCAATGTGTCGGTCACACGGACGAAGCGTTCGTTCCGGTAGAAGTCCCGGTAAAGCTTGAGTGGATCGGCGACAACAGCGTCCATATAGATCGTGCTGACGATACCACGATTGATTGGGATGAGATGCGGCGTGAAGCTGATTGTCGTGCCGAGTTGTTCTTCGATTTCGCTGAGATGCCGGTGTTTCGGGATGCCGTAGGCCCGCGCGCTCTCGTTGCATTCGGTGAAGAGATACTCCTCGGCAACCTTGCGCCCGGCGCCACTTACACCGCTCATGCTGCTGGCGATGATGTTCTTGGCCAGCTTCAGAGCGGGCATCACGCCGAGAATGATGCTGGTCGGGTAACAACCGGGACACGCGATGAGTTGGGCTTTCTTGATTTCGTCGCGATGAAGTTCCGGCAAGCCGTAAACGGATTGCTTGAGCAACTCCGGCGCGGGATGATCGTGTTCGTAGAACTCTTTGTACGTCGCGGCGGATTTAAGACGGAAGTCGGCGGACAAATCGAGTACCTTTGCGCCCTTCTTGAGCAAGCCCGGTACGAATTCAGCAGCGACGCCGTGTGGCAACGCGAGAAAGACGACGTCACCCGAAATGTCCTTTGGCTCTACGAACGTGGTGTCGATCTGGCCGCGGAAGCGCGGGAAGACATCGACGACCGACTTGCCGGCGTATTGCCGGGACGTGAAACACGATAGCTCGACGTTCGGATGCCGGAGCAGCAGACGGACAAGCTCCTCTCCGGAGTATCCGCTTGCGCCAACGATGGCTACTTTGGTTTTGTTCATAAAAGCAACGAGCCTCGGATTGTGCAACCCGAGGCTCGCGTGTGCAATCTGTTTTTCGATTAACGTTTCGAGAACTGGAAGCGTTTGCGGGCGCCGGGTTGACCGTACTTCTTGCGCTCGCGCATGCGCGGGTCGCGGGTCAGCATGCCTTTGTCGCGTAGTGTGGGCTTGAGTTCGACGAGCGCTTGGAGCAACGCGCGGGCGATGCCGAGGCGAATCGCGCCGGCTTGGCCGGCAATGCCGCCGCCTAAGACCGTGCAGGTGGCATCGTACTTGCCGGCAGCGTCGGTGACGGTAAGTGGTTCGATGGCGTGCGTGCGCTGGTTCTGGACGGTGATGTAGTCAGCGACTTTCTTGCCGTTGACGGTCACTTTCCCATCGCCGGGTACGAGTTTGACCCTGGCGACGCTGGTTTTGCGTCGGCCGGTGCCGAGGAATTCGATTGTCGGGGTCTTTGCCATATTACACAGCCAATGCCTCGGGTTTTTGGGCGGCGTGCGGGTGCACTGCGCCGCGGTAGACTTTCAACTTGGTAATCATTGCGCGGCCGAGACGATTCTTCGGGATCATGCCGTGGACGGCGCGATTGATGAGGTCTTCGGGATGTTTGGCGCGCAGGTCTTTCGGCGAGAAACGTTTTTCTTTGCCGGGGTACTGCGAGTAGGTCATGTATTGCTTGTCGGTTTCTTTCTTGCCGGTCAAGACGACCTTCTCGGCGTTGACCACGACGACGAAATCACCGGTGTCGATGTGCGAGGTGAAGGTCGGTTTGACCTTGCCGCGCAGGATGTTGGCCACGGTGACCGCGACCTTGCCGAGCACCTTGCCGTTGGCGTCAACGACGTACCAACGCGGCTTCTGCTCTTCCTTTTTTGCCATGAACGTTTTCATAATTGTACACGTCTGAGAGTGCGTGAGAGCGCGTAAAGTAGCCAACGCCATGCGGAAAGTCAACCTTCAAAACTGGCGTCGTTTATGCGGTAGTGTTGAAGTGATGACGCAGCAACGTTATACTATGCGCAGAGCCGGCAACATTGGGCCAAGGAGTCAGGCATGAGCGACCATTCAGCGTTTAAGAAACCACCTTCGGGGAGCGGTGGTAACGACTTTTCCGACAAGTGGCACGAGCCGATGGAGTCCACGCCATTGGAACTCGTCGACAAACTCATCACGTCCACGGTCGAAGGCGACCCGGCACGGGTTGATCTTTACCGGCTCCGCCAGCAAATCCAGGAACATGAACTCACCCTCTCCGAAGCTCGTGCCGCCATCGAGAAGATGGACGAGGTCATCAAGAAGGTCACCTCCCCCGCCAACCGCATCGGCACGTTCCTGGGTTTCCCGAAGAAGGAGATCGCACACGTCGCGGTCGGCGGACACGATTATTATTCCAACGTCGATCCCCGACTCGAAACCAAATCTCTCAAGATCGGCACACGCGTGCTGGTCAACGAAGCCTACGTCGTCGTCGGTGATCTCGGCTACGACAACTCGGGCCCGGTCGGCAAAGTTACCGACGTACTCAAGGATGGCCGGCTGCGTGTCGGCCAGGAACACGGACTGCATTCTGTGATCCTCCAGCGCTCCAGCGATTTGCTCGAAGCGAAGCTGAAAGCCGGTGACGAGATTCGGATCGATCCGGCATTCCGTGTTGCCGTCGAGTTGCTCACGTCGTCGGACAAGCGCGAATACTATCTCGAAGACGTGCCACAGTTGCCGTGGAGTTGCATCGGCGGCCAAGGCGAAGCGTTGTCGGCAATCAAAGACGCCATCGAGATGCCGATGCTGCACGGCGATTTGTTCGAGCGCTTCCAATACGCGCAGCCAAAAGGTTTCCTCCTGCACGGCCCACCGGGCTGCGGCAAGACGCTCATCGGCAAAGCGACCGCGTACAATCTCACGCGCAAACTCAGCGAGAAGACCGGCCGGGACATGAAGGAATGCTTCCTCCACGTCAAAGGTCCAGAAATTCTCAACATGTGGGTTGGAGAATCCGAGCGCATCGTCCGCGAGATTTTCTCCATCGCCCGCGAGAAACGTAAACAAGGTTACATGCCATTCCTGTTCATCGACGAAGCCGAATCCATCCTCGGCGTCCGGCGCGCGAACCGGTACTCGAACATCCTCTCGACGCTCGTGCCGATGTTCTGCTCCGAGATGGACGGCATCGAGTCGCTGCACGACGTCGTCATCATCCTTGCGTCGAACCGCGCCGACCTCATTGACCCGGCCATCTTGCGTCCCGGCCGCATCGACCGCAAGATTCGCGTCAACCGTCCCGACAAGGACGGCGCGCGCGAAATCTTTTCGATCTATCTGACCGACAAGCTGCCGCTCGAAGGAACGGCCGCGGCGTTGATCGACTCGGCCATCAAGACGTTGTTCGCGCACAAGGACGAGAACCGTTTCCTCGAAGTCCTGCTCCGCAGTGGCCGGAAGGACATCCTTTACCGGGGCGACCTACTCAGCGGCGCGATCATCCAAAGTGTCGTCGACCGCGCCAAGGAACTCGCGATCAAGCGCAGCATCGAATCGAAAAAGGACGAGGGCGTCAGCGAAGCCGACTTGCTCAAATCGCTCGAACTCGAGTTCAGCGAGAACGACATCTTCCCGCCGACCGACATCGTCGAGGATTGGCTGATGTTGCTCGACTACGATCCCGAGAACGTCGTCAAAGTCTCCCCCATCCGCCCGCAAACCGGCCCACGAGCCAAAGGCGTCAGCGCCGTCGTGTAATCATGCGACGCACCCTCGGCATCGAGACCGAGTACGGCATCACTGTCGACGGTGCTGATTCAGTTGACGTCGTTTCCGAATCCATCGCGCTTGTGCGCAGCTACACGAAGGTTGAACCGCCCACGCAAGACTCCGCGATGAAGTGGGACTACAACCTCGAAGACCCACACCAGGACATGCGCGGTTTCCGGGTCGAAGAACTCCTCCAAGATTTTGACGAAGCGAAATATTTCGTCCAGGACCAAAATCGAAAACTCAGCTTTCAGGAAATCAAGAGCGACCTCGTGCTTTCCAACGGCGCGCGTTACTACAACGACCACGCCCACCCAGAGTATTCGACGCCGGAATGCAAGTCGCTCCGCGACATCGTCGCGCAGGACAAGGCTGGTGAGCGCATCATCGAGGAGTGCGTCCGCCGCCGGAATCTCAAGACGACCGGCGGTGTCGTCAAAGTCTACAAGAACAACACCGATTTCGTCGGCCACAGCTACGGTTGCCACGACAACTACCTGATGTCGCGCGCCGTCCCGTTCGAACAGGTCATCCGCGGCCTCACGCCGTTCCTTGTCACGCGCCAGATCATCGCCGGCGCCGGCAAGGTCGGCATCGAAAACGAAGAGCGCGCCGAGGCCGGCAGCTATCAAATCAGCTCGCGCGCTGATTTCTTCAGCGTGCTCGTCTCCATCGACACGATGAACCGCCGCCCGATCATCAACACCCGCGACGAGCCGCATGCCGACACCGACAAATACCGGCGTTTCCACGTCATCATCGGTGATGCCAACATGAGCGAGATTGCCGTCGCCCTCAAACTTGGCACGACCGCGCTGGTGCTCGACCTCATCGAACAAGGCAACTACCCGATGTCGCTCGATCTCGTCGACCCCATCGCCGCGCTGAAGATCATCTCGCGCGACCCGACGCTCAAGACGCCGGTAGGCCTCGTCGGCGGTAGATTGATTTCGCCGATTGATTTGCAGCGCGAATACTTCGCCGCCGCGCAGAAGCAGCTGCGTGGCCGGGATGCTGATACTGATTGGGTGCTCGCGACGTGGCAGCAAGTGCTCGACGATCTGGAACGCGACCTGATGTTGTGCCGCGACCGGCTAGACTGGGTCGCGAAGAAATGGATGCTCGATGCGTTCGTCGCTTCCGAAGACTTGCGCTGGGACGATCCGTGGTTGCAGTCGCTCGATCTCGAGTATCACAATGTCCGCCGGGATGAAGGGCTGTACGCAGAATTAGTCCGGCAAGGCAACGTGCAACGTTTCGTGACTGACGACGACATCCGGCACGCCATCAGCCATCCGCCGTCCGACACGCGCGCGTATTTCCGGGGCAAATGCGTCGAAAAGTTCGCCAAGGAAATGACCACGGTGCAGTGGGACGAGATCGCGTTTGGCGACAACGACCACGAAAGCGTCATCCGGTTGTTGAATGTTTTTGACGATGCCGACGTGCAACGCTACAATCAAGCCATTGACAATGCCGCGGACGTGGCGACATTACTGCGTAGTTTGGACTTTGTTCGGAGGTAACGATTGATGCCGAGACATAACGCAGAATTCCCGGAGCGAACCCATCGCCCCACGTCGCCCGCGCCGTGGGAGAAGAAGGAGAGCGAGGAAGACGGCCCGCGTCGCCCCGACGTGACCACACCCGACACGAAGGAACTACTCAAGAAGATGCGACGTGTCGATCCGAACCAAGCCAAGCGTTACCGGCAACGTACCGGTCAGTAGCATGGACAAGCCAACCTTGCCGGGCTTACCACTCTCCGACGGCGATTTCCTTACCGTCCTCAAAGCGCACGGCTACGAAGTCGCCCCACGCCTCGCCGCTGCCGCCGCCAAGTTTGAAGACAACGGCACAATCGCGACGCAAGGTACGACAGTTCTCGCCGTGAAATTCAAAGAGGGCGTTCTCGTCGCTGGTGACCGTCGCGCGACTGCCGGCAACCTCGTCATGTACGAGCGCGCCGAGAAGATCATCAACATCGACAGCCATTCGTTGCTCGCCATTGCCGGCGTGCCCGCCGTCGCGTTCGAGATGGCGCGCGTGCTCGAACACAGTTTCAAATACTACCAGCGAAGTCAGCTTCAAGAAATGAGTACCGCCGGCAAGGTGCGGTCGCTTTCGAAATTGCTGAAAGAGAATCTGCCGCTCACGCTGCAAGGCGTTGGCATGGTCGTGCCGCTGTTCGCGACTTACGACGATGGCGGCAAGGTCTATTTCTACGATGCGCTCGGCGCGCAGTTTGAAGGCGTGGACTACGCCGCGAGTGGCTCCGGTTCGCTGGCTGTCCGGAGCGTGCTGCATTACCTCAACACGTGGGGCGACAAGCCGCTCGCCAAGTATAGCGAAAGCGAGATGATCGTCGCCGCGTTGCGCTTGCTCGACACCGCCGCCGACAGCGACACCGCCACCAGCGGTTACAATCCAAAGACCAACATATTCCCCAACGTCCGCGTTGTTACCGCCGACGGCGTCCGCGAGATTTCCGAAACTGATTTGGCGAAAGTGTACCGGGCTGAAGTATGATTGAAGAACCATATCGTTGGGTCGAGGCGATCGCCAACCGGCGCGAGTACATCGAGGACCAACTCCGCCGCGGCAGTCCGATTGTGCTGCTGAATTATGCCGATGGCTTGATGCTGCTCACCGTTAGCCGCGAGACGCGGAAGATTTTTGAAGTGTACGACCGGATCGCGTTCGCTGCGCTCGGTCATCCCGCCGACATCGAGCGGATGCGCCTCGCGGCCATCGACCTCGCGCACATGGAAGGTTTCAACCGGGCGGTCAACGATGTTTCACTGCGCCGGCTGGTGAACTACGGGATGAGCCCGGCATTGAAGGCGGGCTTCGAGCAGGTCTACGGCGCGCCTTATATCGTGAAGATGTTGATGGCCGAACTCGGCGACGATGACGGGCATGATCTGATTGTGAAGCTCGATTACGACGGTTCGATGGCGCGCAGCGAGATCGAGATGAAAGAACCGTTCGATGTGCTGGCCGGTTCCGCCGACGCCGAGAAACAGATGCTCGATTACCTCGTAGATAACAATGGCAACCCGCGACGTTCCTTGGAGAGCGCATTGCAGCTCGCTGCGCAGACTTGGGCGGTCGGCATGGAAACCGCCGAGCGGGCCGCCGCGGAAAGCGAAGACGTCAAGTCCGATAAGATTGATACCGTACGCGCGCTCAAGGATCACCTCAAGAGCCGGCACGTCGAAGCTGCCGTGCTCGACCGCAACCGGCCGGTATCCAGCCGGTTCCGGTTGCTCGACGAAAAGGAAATCCGCGCGGCGCTGAAGGATTTATGAACCGCATCGTCGGGCTGGAGACCGAGTACGGTTGCCTCGTCAACGGGGACGACCGGCAAGGTGGGCCGGACGCGTATCCGATTCGGGTCAAGAACCACCTCTTCAAAGTCGCGCGCGTCGGCGCGATTGATTTGCATTACCGGGATTACGAAGAGCCGCCGGGCAACGGCGGCTTCTTGCTGAACGGTGGCCGGCTCTACCTCGACATGGGGCACATCGAATTCGCGACCCCGGAATGCGTCAGCTTGCGCGACATCGTGGCGTACGATCGTGCCGGCGATTACCTGTTGCAGAACGCGCTCGAAAACATGGGCGTGGCTGACAAAGTCTCGTTCCTCAAGAACAACATCGACCATCATACCGGGGCGACGTTTGGCTGCCACGAGAATTACCTGATGAAACGCGGCGCGCAATTCACGCCGCAAGTGCTCTCCGCATTGCTATCGTTCCTCGCTACGCGCCAGATCTTTACCGGCGCAGGCCGCGTCGGACAGGCCAATCCGCTCGCCTTCGAGTTCGATAGCCACCGCGCCGAGCAGCCGGTCACCTTCCAGATTTCGCAACGCGCCGACCACATCGTCAACGACATCTACCAGTGGGTGCAATTCAACCGCGCCATCATCAACGCCCGCGACGAGCCGCTGGCCGATTACCGCAAATACCGCCGCCTGCACCTGCTCATCGGCGATTCCAACATGAGCGAGTACGCCAACGCCCTCAAAGCCGGCACCACCTCGCTCGTGCTCGACCTCCTCGAAGAAGGCATCGTCCCCAAACGCGTCGGCCTGATGGACGCCGTCCAATCCACCCGCGAAATCTCCCGCGACCCGCATTACCGGTGGATTGCGCGCCTCGAAAACGGCCAGACCCGCACCGCGCTCGAAATCCAGCGCAGCTTCCTCGGCCTCGCCCAACATTATCTGGCCGGCCAAAACGAAGAAAACGACTGGATCATCCGCGAATGGGAATCCGTCCTCGATGGCCTCGAACGCGACCCGATGAGCATGGCCGGCAAACTCGACTGGGTCGCCAAAAAATGGCTGCTCCAAACTTTTGTCGAAGCCGAAAAACTCCGTTGGGACGACCCATGGCTACAGTCCCTCGACCTCGAATACCACAACCTCGACCCCAAACGCGGCCTCTACCACGCCCTCCTCGCCGAAGGCAAAATGGCGACCGTCGTCACCCCCGAACGCATCGCCTTCTGCGCCGCCAACCCGCCGACCAACACCAGAGCCCAAGCCCGCGGCATCGCTGTTCGATATTTACGCGAGCAGTCCGGCAGCTACATCATCAACTGGGACTCCATCGCCGTCGAAAACAAAGACCCGCTCGTCATGGGTAACCCCTTTCACCCTTACCGGTCAGAAGTCTCGCAGCTTCTCTCTGACGAAGATTTGCACAAAGCCCCGATCGCCGGGTGAGCGGGTGTGGTGTAGCCCCTCCTCCGTACCGTTGAATCGACCTTGCTGGCATGATACGCTGCCGCTATGAAATTTGTAGCCTTGGCGGTCTTGCTCGTTTGTTCAGGCGTGGCGCGCGGACTTGAAGTCACCAACAAACCTCCGCGATTTTCCCCCGCGGCAGGCCGGCGAACGGTGGGCGTCATCGATTTCCAGGGGACGCCGATGTTCGCGGTCGTGGAATATGTAGCCCACAACTTATTGGACAAACCGCTGATTACTCCGTGGCAATTATACGGCACTGTGACTTACCGGTCGCCGCATGATTTGACGGTGCCGGAAGCGGTGACGGAACTGACCGGTGCATTGGCCTCGAACGGCTGGCAATTGATCGAAGTGGATGCGCGCTATTACCGGTTGCGACCGATGAGTGAGACGAATCGTCCGCCCGATCGTCCGCATATCGAAATGTTGATCGAACATGATGGGACGAAGATTGACGACACTCCGGTAACAAGCGAAGAGATCGCCGGCGCGATTCAGAAGCGGATGACCGACGAAACCGAGTTGTGGATTTACGATGCACGCAACGACGGAAGACGCCCCGATCTCGACCCAATGCCACCTCTTCCGAATAATGTCGCCGTCAGTTCGAGAAAGGTTTTTCGCGCATACGTGCCGCGAAGACGTTGAACCTCATCGATGCGCGTGGTAAGATGTCGGCGTGACCACAAAGCAGATCATCGAGGAAATCAAACACCTTTCACCCCGCGAACAGGCGGAGGTTGTCCGTTTCGCTTACCGGTTGGACGCCGAGCGGCAACTTACTGGCCAAGAATTGTCGGCGCTGGCAAAACGCATGGTCGAGACATCCGACCCGACCGAAGCCGCGCTTGTGCGCGAGGCCATTGCTCACGGTTTCTACGGCGGCAAGCCGAATGCCTAAAGTTCGCCGCCAGAACGTCCCACCAGCGCTGCTCCAACATCTTCTCAACCGCATTCAACAGCGCAACATCTCCGCCGATCAACTCGGTTTGTTGGCTGACTGGCTCGATACGCAACCGGAAGTCCCACAGGGTAAGTGGTTCAAAACACTTCCCGCCATGACCGTTTGCGGTGAAGGTGACTTGGTGAAAACATTTCTGTTACCGGGACAAGCCGCCGAAGGCACTGAGATCCGTTAGCGTTCTGGCTCGGGCTCGGTAAAGAGGCCGATGACGCTGGTGAAACCGTGAACGAATGGCTTCTCGCCGATTGGGCCAATTTCTCCGTTGCAGAAGAAGCCGGCGGTGGCGAGCGGGCCAAAGTTCTGATGCAGGGCGTTGATGTCGTGGTTAGGCGAGCCGTACATGCCTTCGCCGCGGCCGAGACAACTGAACAACACCGCGCCGTGAGGCCGGGCGCGCTTCGGACGCTTCGTCTCGCGCGTCAGCAACGCCGCCAAATCTTCCGCCGCGCTTTGGCCGTCGCGGACTTGGAACTGGACAGTCTGACCGCTCCGCATGAAATCGCCGACGGCTAACGCACCGGATTGCGGGTCGTGGCCGATGAGGTTGCGGATGAGAAAATCGCCGCGGCCGAATTCTTCCTGATACTCGTTGACGACCCGGCCAAGGAACAACGCTTTGCGCGCGAGCTTCTGGTCGCTCTCCGGCAATTTTGGAAGCAACTCTTGCAAGACTTCGAGCGGTGGCCTGCCGGCGAGTTCGAAGATGATGTTTTTCTCGGCACGGGTGATCGTGAGCGGCTGGCCGATGGGCCGGCAACCTTGCGACACGATCGTGCGCAGCGCAATTTTTCCGGTCAACGCGATGCCGACTCCGCCTTCGTCGAGAATCTGGTCGTCGAGAAACAGCCGGCAATCGCCTGGTTGTTGTCCACCACTGGCCAGTCCGCCAGCAACCGGTGCGGCCGGGTATGCTTCGCCCAGCGCGCCCACGAGTTGCATGGATTGGATGCTGAATGGGTCGGCGAACAGCAGGATGTTTGGGTTGTCGTCCGGTGTGACTTCGAGTTGGAAATGCCAGAAGCCCGGGCCGCTCGATTCTTCGAGTTCGTGCTGCGTGACGGTGAACGGCACGATCTCCACTTCCGGTAATTGCGCGACCAGCAGCGAGATGGCCGGTTCGTTCTCCACTTCCCGGTGACCACCGATGATGCTCGCGCCACTGCATCCGATCCAGTGTCGTGCGCCGATGGCACTGCGGAGCGGTTCGTAAATCTCGTTAAGTTGCGGGAGGAACTCCGGATGAACAAACAACAGCGCCAAGTCCGTCTTCTCCGGACCCAGCTCCAACCGAACTTGGCTCACCAAATCGTGGATGGCGTCGAGCGGATCTTTCTTCGTGGTCAAGGCGGCCGCAAATTTCATCGAGTCAATCTTGTCTCAGGACGCCGGCATTTGCAACCGGAGATGGTGGGGAGGAATGGATTCTCGGCCACGGCCGATCCGCCTGCGGCGGAGAACCATTGAAGGCATAAGCCAGCAGATTTAGAGGGGCACACGTCGCGTGCCTGTAAGTGCCGTCAAGTGCCCTTATGGTTTTGCCCGTGTGCAACTTACGCCGCTTTCGACACTAACGGGTTTGCGTGGGTTCTTGGTGACTCTTGGGGGCACGCGGGTATCACTAAAGGTATCACGGAAACGCTCTCGGTGTTCGGCGCAATCGTGTGGCGCACACGCCGCGCTTGCGCCAGCAAGTGATCGTCGCGCAAGTCGCCGTAGGTGCTGGCGATGATGCTCGGCCCGGTCTTGTCGCCTACGTTGCGGGCGTTTCGGTAACTTCGCATACGCCTCGCGCTCGGTGCGCTCGGTGAGTTCTTCGCGTTGTCGTTTCATGTCGCTGTCTATCTCCAGCGTTGGCGGTGGGCCGGGCGGTGAGATAGCACCGCCCAGCCCTACGCAAGCCCGTCGGCTCGCTGCCGCTTAGTGTTCGCCCGCCATTGTGCAACGGGTCGGTTTCGGTTTCAAGGTTGCGTTCACTCGCCGGCAAAAGGTCGCCGGGTATACAAAAGGGTATACTTGCCCGGTGATCGCGTTGCGGTTGTGTCGCGCTCAGTGCGTGGAAGCCCTTGCGGGCGTGAGTGGTGGGGAGGAATGGATTCGAACCATTGAAGGCATAAGCCAGCAGATTTACAGTCTGCCCCGTTTGGCCACTTCGGTACCTCCCCCCGGGAGTTTGGAGCGGGCAATGGGAATCGAAACCATTCCCGCCGTGGCTTTATGCATATTTACGCGGGTTTCTGCGCGCGTCAAACGCACAAAGGCGCACCGGAGGCCCTCTCAACTGCTACAAACTGCTACAACTTTTTATCCTATGCGAAACTGGCGTTGATGGCAAGTGGTCACTGCCGGCCTGCGGTGGTGCATTCAAAGTTGGACTTTTGCGTGCGGTCAAAGTTGGACACTACCTTGTGATCGGGTAATGCAGCAGCACTTCCGGCCGTTGGCCGTGCGCGGGGGGCGACACCAGCACACTGAGGTCGCCATTGGCGTGA
>CAZMKD010000131.1:0-7540 GCA_964566575.1 uncultured Verrucomicrobiota bacterium | reverse complement strand
CACATCACTGGGATAACTCTTTCGTCTGTTCGTCATCCCCAGCTTTTCACACATTCCGTGCAAAGGAGCCAGAGAAAAACACTTACATCATTTCGTCATCGAATCCGCGACTCACCAAAAGTGCATGACAGACTCTAAGGCGGTGAGAGTACAGGTACGAGTATCCTCATGCTGCGCACCTGAGTCCGAAGTGCGGTAAGTTATGCGCTGCAGAAGCATCTTCGAATCTGCGAGCGCATCAAGTTGGCCTAAAGTGGCCTTAAAATTACAGCCCTGACCGCCCTGATGTTTAAGTTCTGGGACGAACAACTCTCCCTCGTCGCCCCAGAAAACCGAGAAACTCTCTGACAGATTTCCTGAGCGCACTTGCTCGACAAGAAAACGCGCCAGTTCTTTCTGGTTCTCTGTCAGGTTATAGCTCACGCGGTCGATTATAGAGAACGGGGCTCGAGTTCAAGGGTGGCTCAGTCGAAAATCTTGCCAGGGTTGAGAACATTGTTGGGATCGAGCGTGCGTTTGAGGGCGCGCATCACGTCGAGGCTGGTTTTGCCGACGAACTTTTCGAGGAACTCTTTCTTCGCCAAACCGATGCCGTGTTCGCCGGTAATCGTGCCGCCGAGGGCGATGGCTTTCTCGAAGATTTCCCGGAAGGCGGCGTGGACGCGTTCAATTTCGTCGGTGTTTCGTTCGTCGCAAAGGAATGTCGGATGAAGGTTGCCGTCGCCAAAGTGGCCGAAGACGCCGATCTTCAACCGGTATTTCTCGGCGATCTGCTGGATGAATGTGATCATCGTCGCCAATTCGCTACGCGGGACGGTGGCGTCTTCGAGAATTGTCGTCGGCGCGACCCGGGCGAGCGCGCTGAAGGCGGTGCGGCGAGCAGAGGTGAGCCGGTCGGCTTCGTCGGCGCTGCCGGCCACGCGGACTTCCCGGGCACGATGGGCGAGTGCGATCATCTTACCGGCTTCGTCTTCGACGACGGCCGGATGGCCGTCGGTTTCCATGAGCAAGATGGCCTCGACGTCCGGTAAGCCGATCTTGGCGTAGTCTTCGACGCAACGGATCGTGGTGCGGTCGAGGAATTCGAGCGTGCACGGAATGATCTTCGCGGCAATGATGTCGCTGACGGTGTCGGCGGCGGCGGTCATCGTGTCGAATGTCGCCAGCATCGTCTTGCGGGCGAGCGGTCGGGGCACGAGTTTCAACAGGACTTCGGTGATGATGCCGAGGGTGCCTTCGCTGCCGACGAAGATGTCCTTGAGCGAGTAACCGGCCACATCTTTTACGCATTTGGTGCCGCAACGGAGGAGTTCGCCGGTGGGCAACACGACTTCGAGGCCGAGGACGTAGTCGCGGGTGACGCCGTACTTGAGTCCACGCAGGCCACCGGAGTTTTCGGCGACGTTGCCGCCGATGGTCGAAATCTTGAGCGAGCCGGGATCCGGCGGGTAGAACAAACCGTGACCGGCCGCGGCTTCGTCAATCTTGCCGGTGAGGACGCCGGGCTGGACGCGAATGGTGAGGTTGCGCGGGTCGAGTTCGAGGATTTGATCCATCTTGATGGTGACGAGTATGACGGAGTTTTCGCAGGGAATGGTGCCGCCGCTGAGATTGGTGCCGGAACCGCGGGGGACGACTTTGAAGTTGTCGGCGTTGGCGAGCTTGAGGATGGCGGTGATTTGTTGGGTCGTTTTGGAGAAGACGATAGCATCGGGTTTACCGGAGAGCATCGCGGTGGCGTCGTAGCTGTAGGCGATGCGTTCCTCCGGCGAGGTCAGCAGGGCGGACGTGCCGACGATGTCAGCCAGTTTGCGCAGACTCGTCGGCGCGAGGCTCATGAGCCGGCCGCGTCGGATTTTGCCATCGGCAATACGTCGAAGCTGTCGAGTTGTCGGGCGGCGCGAAAACTTTTTCTCACCTGATCGACATTCTCCCGCCGCTGGTAGTGCCAGTCAAGTTGGGCGTAGTAGGAGGCGTTCTTCGGGTCGCCCTGCAATGCCTCGTGCAACTCGGTATCGGCCTGGTCGCGCTGACCGAACGCGCCATCGATGCGCGCAATGCGAACAAGCACATCGCACACGTAGGGGTTGATTGCGTGGGCGCGGTGATGCCAGGAGATGGCCTGCGTGCTCAGCGAATCGTGTCGCCGGGCGTTCCACGTAGCACGGGCGCTGCACAAGTCACCGAACGCCATGGCGGCTTCGAGGCAGAGGGTGTCGGATTTCCAAGCGCGCAGGTACGCTCGTTCCGCTGCCTCGCAGTCGAGCCACTGCATGGCGCGATCCCCTTGCCGTTGCCACAACAGGCAGGAGGGATAGCTGTCGAGCAGTCGTGCACCAAGCAGCATAAGCAACACTGCCAGACCGGCCCCTAGGACAAACCAACTGATGCCGCGCTGCCGCATGGTGATGTAGCAGCCGGGCTGGCGCGTGCGTTCTTGCTCGTCCACGTGCCGACGAACGTCACAGGTCAACACGCCGGTAGTGCGACCGCAACACAACATGATCAGGACGAAGATCGCCGAACGGCAGAACCGGACCCGAGGCAACCGTGTCTCGTCCAGTAGCGTGGGGTTTTGATGGCTACGGACATTCTCGCTCACCTGCGTGACGGCTCTGGCGATTAGAAAATGCTGCGACTTACGTAAATCGAATCCCCCGGCTGGATCGGAACGTCTTTCTCCGGGTGCTGGCGGATATCTTCGCTATCAAACGTCTGTTTGCCCTTGCCGCGCGTGATCTCGACCTTGCGGCGGCTGGCGTAGTCGGTGAATCCGCCGGCAGCGACGATGGCTTTCAACAGCGTGACATCCTGCGTCCAGTTGTACCGGCCCGGCACGCGCACCTCGCCGCCGACGTAGAAAAAGCGGACGGTCACGATCACCGAGGCGTTGCAATGAACATAATAGCGAGGCACATAGCTGGCCTGGATGCGCTCGCCGAGTTCGCCGGTCGTCGAGCCGGCGGCTTGGACTCGGCCGATCAGCGGCAGCGAGATATCGCCGGTCTCGTCGATCATCATTTCGATAGATTGCGATGGCTCCTTACTACCGGTATCGAGCCGCACGGAGATGGCGTCGCCCGTTCGCAAGCGCGATTCGGTGCGCTCTCCCCCAAGACTGCTGAATGCGCCGGGCGCATGCGAGTCCGTCGTGCCACAGCCGGTTGCGGCCAGCGTGGCGACAACGATTCCGAACAGCCAACGGTTTAAGGGGTTGATCATGGCCAGACCGGACAGTCGGGATTCAGTACTTGCCTTGCCATTCGACTTTATCCGTGTCGGATTTCGGTGGCGGGCTGGCAGTTTCAGACGAGGGCGAGGGCTGGCCCGAAGTTTCCTGTGGGTGGAGATACCGGTCATAGTGATCGTGGTAGTAGTAGTACGACTCATCCTGGCCGACGTTGATGTTGTTGACGACGACACCGAGCAGCCGGCCGCCGGCGTTTTCAATGGCGAGCTTGGCGCGGATGGACATGGCACGGGGATACCGGCGGTGCTGCACGACCATGATCGAGCATCCCACTTCGTTGGCCACGACCGCGGCATCGCTTACAGCAAGCACGGGCGGCGTGTCGAAGAGCACCACGTCAAATTGCTTGGTGACATGCGTGATTAACTCCGCCATACGCCCCCCAGTCAACAACGGTAGAGCTGACTTGATCGAGCCGCCGCCACCGGCAGTGATGACAAAGAGGTTTGGAACTTTGGTCGGGAGAATGATCTCTTCCACCATCTTGCTGCCGGATAGGTAGTCAACCAGTCCGATCTCGTTGGACATATCTAGATTCTTGTGTTGGCTGGGACGGCGCAGGTCGCTATCCACAATCAAGACACGCGCGCCATGTTGCGCGTACACCATGGCGAGGTTGGTAATGGTAAACGACTTGCCTTCGCCCGCGCCGGCACTGAGCACGGTGAGCGACTTTTGGGAGCCCTCGCCCCGGGCGAACTCGATGTTGGTCCGCAGCATCCGGTAGGTCTCCACGTGTTGCGGCGAGGCACTGCCGCTGATGATGAGTTCGCGCTCGCGCGAGACAACTCCGAGCACCGGCAAGCTCAGATACCGTTCCACGTCCTCCATCCGCTTGATGCTTGTATCGAGGAATTCGATGAAGAAGGTTACCCCGACGCCGAGGATGAGGCCAACAACCCCACCCAGAAAAATGTTGAGAAAGACGTTTGGCCGAGAAGGCTGGCGCGGTGGCGATGCTTTGTCGATG
This sequence comes from uncultured Verrucomicrobiota bacterium, assembly GCA_964566575.1. Lineage (GTDB taxonomy): Bacteria > Verrucomicrobiota > Verrucomicrobiia > Palsa-1439 > Palsa-1439 > CAZMKD01. The sequence goes on along the minus strand of CAZMKD010000131.1, from coordinate 3,320 downwards.
ACCTCAACGGGGCTGCGAGGCACTTCCGTTTCGATGGCGACCTGTTCGATGCGCATTTTCAGAGCTTGATAGGCGCGGGTTTCCTCCTCTTCCGCGCGCTGGGCATTGCGGAAGGGCAGATACCGTTCGCTCTCGAGCGATAAACTGCTGCTCTTGGCCTCATCCAACTGCCGCTGTAATTCGGTGACCCGCGACTGTGACATCTGATAGTCGACTTCAAACCCGCGCATGATGCCGTCGAGCCGGTCATCCAGTTGTTCCTTGAGTTTGTCGCGCATGGCGATCGCCGCGCGAACCTGTGGATTGTCAGGGCCGTAGTCTTCCTTCATGGCCTCCAACCGGGTTTCCGCGTCGGTAAGCTGCTGTAGAAGGGTTTGGACGTTTGGGTCGGCACTGACGGTTGTAATCGCGTACCGCAGTTGCTGGGGGTCGAGTTTCTTCAACTCATTGACCCGGGATTCCTTGCCGACGGCTTCGACACGGGCTAATGTCAGTGACTTCGCCAGTTCCTGCAGGGTTGAATCGTTGAGTTTGATTGCGTTGGCTCCGCTGCCGAACACGGGCACATTGAGTTCTCTCCGCAGTTCTTCCACCTCGGCCTGCGCCGCCTCGACCTGCTTCTTCTGCTGAGAGAGCTGCTCGCGAAGCTTGACGATTCCCTTCGTTACCTGTTCTTTTTTGACCTCGAGACGGTTTTTCTCGAACACATCGGCGATCGTATTGGCAATCAGCGCGGCCAGTTGCGGGTCTTGGTCCATGACCCCGACTTCGATAAGGCTGGTGTCCCGGTAGCGTCGGACGGATACTTGACTCTTGAGACGGATGAACGCCACGTCCATCGACTGAATAGCCAGCGGTTCCTGCCGGTCTTCCCAGACCTTCATAAGATTGAGACGGTCAATGACCGGATGCAGAATCTTCTGTGACTGGACGATCTCGTACTGGGTTTGCAGGAAATACGGGTCGTAATTGGGAGCAAATTGCTGTTCAAAGACGGCGACGGTCGGCCGTTCCTGTTCCACTTTGATGCGGGTCACGGCCGAATAAATCTTTGTCTGCAAAAAGGTGACTGTGGCGGCGACGAGGACGACCAGCAGAAACACCGCGCCGACAACAGCTTTGCGACTCTTAACGACGCGCCAGTAGTCGAGTAGGTGAAGCCGGGCTTCCTGTAATGATTGTGCTTGTTCCATAGAGGAAATCGAAAGCGTGAGAATAAACACTAACCTGCTGCGTAGTGCAAGCCTAATTTATTACGCAATCGTTGAGGCGGAACTCCGCGGACTACTTGGCGCGGACGACCCAGCCCGCTTGGATTGTGATGTCGCCGTTGTAGGTGGCTTTGCTGCGGTCGTCCTGCACTGAGTCCAGCGTGATCTCGCCGACGAGTTTTTCCTCCGTAAACACGACCGCACCCTTGTCGTCCTTGGTGTCAACCGTCTGGTACACCAGCAGCTTGTCGCCCATCTTAAAACCCTGCTTGCCGCCGAGCGAAACGATGACCAAGCCTTTCGCCGGCACCGCCAGCACGTTGCCCGGCGTGCTGCGCGCGGCGTCTTGGGCCGCCTGCGCCTGGGCCGTCTGCTGGGCCTGCTTGCCGGCCTGCTGCTTGTGCCGGCCCGACTCCGGCAACTCCGTTACGGCGACCGCCGACACGATGTTGCTCAGCGCCTTGACCGTGGCGCGGCCGAGGGCGCTGTTGATGAACTCCGAATTGTTGAACCCGATCTGGCCACCGTGCCCGTTCACGCCCACGCCGATGTCAAAACCACCGCCCGTCTGGGTACCGACAGAATCGCCCGATTTGAGGATTTTGCGGGTGGCCACGTCCACGATCCGCCAGTCAATCCGCACGTCCGCTTTCGTCTGTTTCACACCGAGTTTGCCGAGGCTGCCGGGCACAAATCCGCCGAGGTCGACGCCTTTCTGTTGTGAGCCGAACCGGGTAACCTTGCCGCGGAACATGAAATCCGCGCCTGCGAATCCGCCCTTGTCCACCTTCTCGCCCTCCGCGACGTACCCGGCTTCGCCGAGTTGGATTTCACTCACCAACTCCGGTAACGCCGTGGACTCGAGCACGTCGAACTTATTGAGCTTGGTCAACTCCGTGATAAGCATCTCGGCCAGACCTTCGCCCAACGCCGGTTGCCAACCCATGATGGCGCTCATATCGCCGTCCAGCGGCGCGACGAAAATTGACGGCTTCGAGGCTGGCTCGGCCTGCGCGGTGTAAGCAAAGGTGAGGATGGAAGTTGCGAAGAGAGTGGTCGTCTTCATGCCGGGATTTTGTTCGCAGTAGGCCGGTGTTGTCGAGCCAAAACCCCGCAAGAATCGGGTCGCGGCACGTCACCCGACCGGCTGGGGTTCGCTCAGTCCTCTACAAAGTAGTCGGAATCAATCCGCTTGATTTCATAGGTCGAGACCGGGGTCACGCCGATGTTGTAGTCGATCATCAGTTGGGCCAACTGCTCGCCGTCAATCAGGATGATCTTGTTGTCGATCTTTGCCGCGTATTCCAGCGCCTCCTTGCTGAAATCAGAAGTGGTGATGAAGACACCCTTCTTGGCGCGCTGGCCTTGCAGTGCGCCGGCGAACTTCTGAATCTCCGGACGGCCAACCGTGTTTTCCCATCGCTTGGCTTGCATGTAAATGACATCCAATCCCAACCGGTCCTCTTTGATGATCCCGTCAATTCCTTCGTCGCCGCTCCTGCCAATCGCCTGCCCCGCATCTCGAAGACTGCCGCCGTAGCCCATCCGCACGATCAACTCCACCACTGTCTTCTCAAACATGCTTGGCGGGATCGACTTCAACCGTTGCAGGATTTCCGAAGCCAAATTACTCCGCAAATCCTCGTAAGCATTCTCCAACGCCTCTTCCGGTGTGCTGAGCAACGGGAGCGCGTCGTCTTCGCGTTCCGTCTTCTCGTGTCGAAGTTTCTTGAAGGATCGGAATTCCTCGAACTGATTCAGAAATTGGCCGTCAATCCGTGGCGGTTTGCTCTTCAGAACGTCCTGACCGCGAGCAGTGATTCTGAAAAATGCGCGGCGTGTGGTTTCCAACAGCCCCGCCTTCTTCATGTAGGTGCGCGCCCAACCCACGCGATTGCCGAACACCGCCTGCTGACCGCTGGGCAACTTCTCCTCCCGTTCCTGTGGAGTAAGCCTGAACTCATCGGCTAGCCCCAATGCCGTGAAGATAGGGTGAGGGAGGAATTGTTGTAAGTATTTGATGCAGAAAAAGATTCCGGTTTGTCCGGATTTGTGGTTGAAACTGGGGATGCACAACCAGCATCTTCCGATCAAGCGAGGACAGTTTGA
>CAZMKD010000130.1:0-28079 GCA_964566575.1 uncultured Verrucomicrobiota bacterium | reverse complement strand
GCTGGCTTCCTGCTCGGCATCACCACCGCTGCACGCCGAGCGAAGACGGAGGGCATCGAACCCGAACGCATCAACGATCTCGGTGTGCTGCTCATCCTCGCCGGCATGGTCGGCGGAAAACTGTTTTACATCGTTTTCTTTTGGCGCGATTTCATCATCGGTTGGCACGCCGCCGGTATCGCTTCGGTCCGGGAAGGCTTCGTGTTTTACGGGGGCTTCATTTGCGCGAGTCTGGCAACGGTCGTGTATACGCGACTCAAGAAGTTGTCACTGTCGAAAGTGCTCGACGCCTTTGCGCCGTCAGCCGCGCTCGGCCATGCCTTTGGCCGGTTGGGCTGCTTCTTCGAAGGTTGCTGCTACGGCAAAGCGTGCACGCTGCCGTGGGCGGTGAAGTTCCCGGGCAATCACGTGATGTACGGCATTCCGGTGCATCCGACGCAACTCTACGAGGTGGCCGGCAACCTCGCGATTTTCGCCGGTCTGGGCATGTTTTACCGGCGGAAGCGGTTCGACGGACAAATCTTTTGGTTGTACGTGCTGAGCTACGGACTGTTGCGCTTTGTGGTCGAGTTCTATCGCGGTGACTATAACGCCCACTATTTCGGCGTGTTGACAATCGGTCATGTCATCGCCGGCCTGATGGTGATCGCCGCACTCGCGGGGTTGAAGCTATGCCGACGTTCCGCGTAGACGAAGCCGGTCAGCGGCTCGATCAGTTCCTGCAAAGGCAATTGACGGAGCATTCGCGGGCGTTTCTACAGAAAATGATTGAGGATAACCATGTCCGCGTCAACGATCGCGCCCGCAAGCCGAGTTACCGGGTGCGGACCGGCGACACCGTGGCCATCGAGATTCCGCCGCCGCGTCCACTCGAAGCGCAGCCGGAAGAAATCCCGCTCGACGTGCTTTACGAAGACGCTGACCTCATCGTCATCAATAAGCCGGCCGGCATGGTCGTTCATCCCGCCGCCGGCAATTTCGAGCACACGCTCGTCAACGCATTGCTGCACCACTGCCGGGGCCAACTCGCCGGCATCGGTGGCGTCGAGCGTCCCGGCATTGTCCACCGCCTCGACAAAGGCACGAGCGGCTGCATCGTCGTCGCGAAGAGGGACGCGGCGCACCAGAGTCTCGTCGCGCAGTTCAAATCGCGCCGCGTGAAGAAGATTTACCGGGCCGTCTGTTGGGGGCATCTCGCGCGCGCGACCGGTAAGATCGCAACCGTCATCGGCCGCAGCGAACGCAACCGCAAGAAGATGAGCGCGACCGCCAAGCGCGGCCGTCCGTCGCTTACCGAATACCGGGTCGTAAAGCAGCACACTGACTTCGCGTTGGTCGAACTCACGTTGCACACGGGCCGCACGCATCAGATTCGCGTTCACATGGCGCACATCGGCCATCCGCTCGTCGGCGATGTGGTCTATGGAAAGCCGAGTCCGCGAGACCTGCGAAGCAAATCAAAAATCTCTGTTGCCCGCCCGATGTTGCATGCCTATAAACTCGGCTTCACGCATCCGCGCACCGGCGTCTTTGAGGAATTCGCCGCGCCGATGCCGGCTGATTTCAAACCGTATGAGTGACCTGCGCCAAGCCGTTGACGAGACCATTGCCGTGCTCGAAGAGATGAAGCGCGCCGGCGTGACGCACGTCGAGGTCTCGCGTGATACGCTGGAGGCGTTGGGAAAGCCGGCTGTAGGCCACGTGACCTCACGCGGCGCCGGACCAACGCCCGCTGAGGTCAGCGGGCCTACAGCCGAACTCACCGCCGTCGAAGCCCGCGCGAAAGCGTGTACGAAATGCCCGGAGCTTTCCCAGTGCCGGCACAGCGTCGTCTTTGGCGTCGGCAGCGTTTCGGCGGAAATCATGTTCATCGGTGAAGCGCCCGGGGCGGACGAAGATGCGCAAGGTATTCCGTTCGTCGGACGCGCGGGTCAGTTGCTCACGAAGATCATCGCCGCGATGGGCTACACGCGAGAGGAAGTCTACATCACCAACATCATCAAGTGCCGGCCCCCGGAAAACCGGACACCGTTACCGGAGGAAGTGGCGAACTGTCTGCCGTATGTGCTGTCGCAAATCGAGTTGATCCAGCCCAAGGTGATCGTGGCGCTCGGAGCGACGGCGTTGCGGGCGTTGCTGGACGTGCAACTCGGCATCACGAAGATGCGCGGCCACTGGTACACGTTCCGCGACATCCCGATCATGCCGACGTTTCATCCCGCATACTTGTTGCGCAACCCGGCTGCCAAACGCGAAGTGTGGGACGACATGAAAGCCGTGCTCGACAAACTCGGGCGCAAACTGCCGAAAGCTTGACCATGGAAGCTCAGGAGCTCTACGAGAAGTGCGTCCGGCAGAACCTAAACCAGACGCTGAAGAGAACGCGCGACGAGTCGCTGGCGTTGATGCAGCAATGGGTCGCCTCCGACGCGCTTCGCAAACATATGCTGGCTGTCGAAGCAGCGATGATCGCTTATGCCTGCAAATTCGGCGAGAACGCGGCGTTGTGGGGCGCGACAGGGTTACTTCACGATTTCGATTACGAGAAGAACCCGACAACGGAAACGCACGTGCTGGCCGGTATCCCCGCGCTGGCGGAACTCGATTACCCCGCGCCAATGCTCGACGCGATCATGGGCCACGCTGAGTATCTCGGCGTCCCGCGCGAAACGAAGCTGGCGAAGACGTTGTTCGCGGTGGACGAGCTTTGTGGTTTGCTCACCGCTGTCGCGTATGTGCGGCCGACGAAGTCACTCGAAGGCATCGAGTTCTCGTCGATCAACAAGAAGCTCAAAGACAAAGCGTTTGCCCGTGCTGTAAGCCGGGAAGACATCCGCAAGGGCGCGGAGGAACTCGGTGTGGATTTTCAGGAGCACGTGATGTTTGTGGCTCGAGCGTTGGAGGCGGTGCTCCGGTAGCTTCTGCTTGCCCTGTCGTGAGTCAGTGATTACACTGTTGTCGTCCGCACAAGACGGAGGAAACCAAATGTACACCGTCAGGCATCTGCTTCAATCGAAGAATAGCCGGGTCTGGAGCGTCTCCCCGCACGGCACCGTCTACGAAGCCCTAGAATTGATGGCGGCGCAGAACATCGGTGCCCTGCTGGTGCTGGAGAGTGACAAGATTGTCGGCATCTTCACCGAACGCGATTACGCGCGCAAAGTCGTTCTCAAAGGGAAGACTTCAAAGACGGTGACTGTCGGCGAGTTGATGACCACCGAAGTGCTCTACGTCAATCCCGACGACACAATCGAAAACTGCATGGCAATTATGACCGACAAACGGGCGCGCCATCTCCCCGTGATGGAGAACGGGAAGTTGATCGGTGTGGTGTCCATTGGCGATGTCGTCAAGGCCATCATCTCCGACCGCGAGTTCATGATCCGCGAACTCGAACGCTACATCACCGGCGGCCACAGCTCGATGCCGTGACCGGCATCAAGTCTCATCACAACAAGCCGAGTCCGTCCCGTAATGTCGGAAACGCCAGCCGCGGCAGCAATTCACGCTTCATCCGCGAAGTGTCCGCAACCGACGAGCCCATGCCAATCTTGATGAAGTCGCGCGTCAATGGCGAACGGCAGCGGAACACTGTTGCCCAGACCTCGCAACACGCCGCCGCCGCGTAGCACGACCAACGCGGACAGCGCCACGGCCTCCGGTAGCCCCAGTGATCCGCCAGCGTATCGAGAAAGTCTTGCAACGTAACCGGCTGATCATCGGCCACATTGTAGATGCCCGTGATGTGCCGGCCTTCTGCTGCGACGCGAACGACCGTCAAAAAATCCGGCAGGGCCAACAGATGCTCCCACGTCGGCTCTCGCCACACCGCCAACAAACTGCGCTTCATCAGCCAACGCGTTGCCTCGATCATCAATACGCCTCGGCCGTAGACCATACCGGCGCGAAGTACGATTGGCCGCATCGGCTTGTTAGCGCACGCTGTCAAGAGGTGCTTCTCCGCGGCGAGCCGTGTCCAGGCGTGAACCGATTCCGGTTGGCCGTCGAGTCGATCGGTGGCCGGCCGGTCGGGAAACGTCTCGCCTTCCACATGTGGGAAACTGATGAGGATGAATTTTCGCACGCCGGCGGCCAGCGCGGCTGTCACGAGGTTCCGGACGTACGTGACGTTCGTGGTCGGTAGGAATTTCTCCGGCCGCGGCGCAAACAGCACGCCTGCAAAGTGCACAATGCAGTCCACACCCCGGCACGCTTGAACCAGCGTGGCCGGTCGCGCCAAGTCCGCCCGACAAATCTCGACGGCCCGGCCGGCGGCAAGATCCGCCGGTACATCTTTGCGGTGCACCATCAGCCGTAGTTCGTGCGGAGTATCCAGCAACGACCGTGAAAGGAACGAACCGAGGTTGCCGGCCGCGCCTGTAATCAGGATTCTCATTTGGCTGCCTTTCGCCTATTCTATCATGGCATGCAACGAATTCTAATTACCGGCGGTGCGGGATTCATTGGCTCGCACTTAGCCGAGGCGTTGGTGGCAGACGGCAAGGAGGTTTTCGTCATCGACGATCTCAGCACCGGCTCGCTCGCCAACATCGCGGCGCTGCGGGATCAAACATCTTTCCATTTCATCCAATCTTCCATCCGCGATTCGCAGGAATTGGCGCAGATCGTTGACCAGGTGGACTTCGTGTATCACCTCGCGGCGGCGGTGGGCGTGGAGTTGGTCGTGAACAGCCCGGTCTACACGATTGAAGACAATGTCCGGGGGACGGAAGACGTGCTCGCGGCGGCTGCGCGGGCCGGCGTCGGCGTGCTACTGACCTCGACATCCGAAGTGTACGGCAAGAGTGAGCGCGAGTGTTTCCGCGAAGACGACGATTTGTTGATCGGACCGCCGACCTTTGGGCGGTGGAGCTATGCCTGCTCGAAGCTGCTCGACGAATTTCTGGCGCTGGCGTATTGGCGAGAGCGGAAGTTGCCGATCATCGTGGCGCGATTATTCAATACGGTGGGGCAACGCCAGACGGGCCGGTACGGGATGGTGTTGCCGCGGTTTGTGCAGGCGGCTCTGCGCGATGAGCCGATCACAGTTCACGACGACGGGAAACAGACCCGGTGTTTCTGTCACGTCAGCGATGTGGTCCGGGCGTTGGTGGCCTTGCCTCGGCAAGAGCGTGCGGTCGGGCAGGTGTACAACATCGGCAGCACCGAGGAGGTGTCGATCCTGGAACTGGCGCGGCGCGTGAAGCAGCTCACGGAAAGCCGGTCGGCATTGCAGCTCGTGCCGTACGAGCAGGCGTACGCGAAAGGCTTCGAAGATATGCGCCGGCGTGCGCCGAGCATCGACAAGATTTACCAGTTGATGGGTTGGCGACCGACGAAGAATCTCAATGAGATCCTGCAGTTGACCGTCGAGTACGAGCGAGCCATTTCACCGCCAAACTAGAAAATCCCTGCCTGCATAGGAGGCGGCAGGTCAGTATTGGGCTATTGCAATGGGAAAGTCGGTATGATAGGCTCTTCCGAAGTCCGAAAAACTTCGTGACTTGAGGACAGTCAGTTGAGCGAAAATCGCGATACCAACGCCGATTCGAAGGCTATGGTTATGAATTCGGCCTTGTACCGTGAATTCCTGGCCGAACGCGACGAGATCCTGAAACACAAGTGGATTGAGAGCGAGAAAGTGGGTCACGATATCGGGTTCGAGCACGCGTTGCTCGACTGGATTGTGAAACACCGGTCGAACTGGCGGCGAGCCCGCAAAGAGAAGCGGTCATAGACTTGTTGTTAAGGCGAAAGCCCCTTTAAGCCAGCCCCGCGAGGCCGGCAAGGAGCGAAAAGTGAACGAACGAGAAATCAGTAGGACGCTGTCTGCCCGTACCGGGTGGACGGCTTTTTTTGTGCCGTGAGCACGACCGTTGTCATGGACGCCGCCGCGATTGGGCGTGCCCTTACGCGCATGGTGCATGAAATTGCCGAGCGCAATCCCGACGATGCCGGCCTCGCGCTTGTCGGCATCCGCACGCACGGCGTCCCATTGGCTCGTCGCCTTGCCGTTATCCTTGGCGGCATCGTGAAACGCGACATTCCCGCCGGCGAACTTGACATTGCCATGCACCGCGACGACGTCGCACTGCGCGGCGCGCCGGTCGTCGGTGCGTCGCACATTCCCTTCGACGTGACCGGCAAGACCATCGTGCTCGTGGACGACGTGTTGTTTACTGGCCGCAGCATCCGCGCTGCGCTCGACGAGATCACCGATTTCGGGCGACCCAAACAGATTCAACTTGCCGTGCTCGTCGATCGCGGTCACCGGCAGTTGCCCATCCGTCCCGACTTTGTCGGCAAGAACGTGCCCACTGCGCCAAACGAACGCGTGGCTGTCCGCCTGGCCGAGGTGGACGGCACGGATGAGGTGGTGATCGAACGATGAACTGGCACCGGAAACATCTGCTCGGCATTCAGGAACTCGCCGCTGACGAGATCGTCTTTCTGCTCGACTCTGCGAAGGCGTTCAAGGAAGTCGGCGAGCGTTCGATAAAGAAAGTTCCATCGTTGCGCGGCAAGACGATTATCAACTTGTTCATCGAACCGAGTACCCGCACCCGCACCAGCTTCGAGCTGGCGGCCAAGCGACTCTCCGCGGATGTCATCAACATCACCGCGACCGCCTCGAGCCTCGTCAAAGGCGAGACTCTCAAGGACACCGCCTTGAATCTGCAGGCGCTCAATGCTGACATGATCGTGATCCGACACAGCGCGGCCGGTGCGCCGCATTTCCTTGCGAAATTTCTCAAAGCAAGTGTCATCAATGCCGGCGACGGTGCGCACGAGCATCCGACGCAGGCGCTGCTTGACGCGTTTACAATTCGGGAGAAGAAAGGCCGGATAGATGGACTCAATGTTACGATTCTCGGTGATATTCTTTACTCCCGTGTCGCGCGCTCCAACATCTTGCTGCTGACCAAACTCGGTGCGCGCGTCACGGTTGCCGGACCGTCCACTCTCGTGCCGCGCGTGTTCGAACAATTCGGCTGCCGAGTGACCCATGACATCGAGGAAGCGATCCGCGATGCCGACGTGATTAACCTGTTGCGCATCCAACACGAACGTCAACGCAAGACGATGTTCCCCAGCATCGGTGAATACACTGCGATGTTCGGCCTCAACAAAGACCGTTTCGCCCGCGCGAAGCCGGACGCGCTGATCATGCATCCCGGCCCGATTAATCGCGGCGTCGAAATCGACAGCGACATCGCCGATTGCAGCCAGTCGGTCATCCTCGAACAAGTCACCAACGGCCTTGCCGTCCGCATGGCCGTGCTCTTTCTCTGTGCCGGTGGAAAACATGAAGATTAAGAACGGCCACGTCATCGATCCCGCGAACGGCGTCAACGAAGTTCGCGACATCTTCATCGAAGCCGGCAAGATCGTTGAGATCGCGGGGGGCGAAGTCATCGATGCCACCGGCAAGCTCGTCGTGCCGGGCTTGATCGACATGCACGTCCATCTGCGCGAACCCGGCCGCAGCGACAAGGAAACCATCGAGACCGGCACCCGTTGCGCGGCGCGTGGCGGATTCACGTCGGTCGTCTGCATGCCGAACACAACACCGGCCGCCGACAACACCGGCACCATTGCGTTCATCAAACAGCACGCTGCCTCCGTCAATGTCTTCCCAACCGGCGCAATCAGCAAGGAACTCAAAGGTGGGGAGCTTGCCCCCATCGGTTCGCTCAAGAAAGCCGGCATCGTCGCGATTACTGATGATGGCCACTGCGTCCAAAACAACGAGTTGATGCGCCGCGCCGTCGAGTACGCGAAGATGTTCGAATTACCGGTGCTCGATCACTGTCAGGACTACAATCTTGTCGCCGATGGCGTGATGCACGAAGGCTATTGGAGCAGCGCGCTCGGCCTACGCGGCTGGCCCGCCAGCGGCGAAGATCTCATAGTCGCTCGCAACATTCTGCTGGCCGAACTGTGCGACTGGCACATTCACTGTCAGCACATCTCTTCGGCCCGGTCTGTTCAGTTGATCCGCGAGGCGAAGAAGCGCGGCGTGAAGATTTCTGCGGAAGCGTGTCCGCATCACTTCACGCTGACCGACGAGTGTGTGAAGACCTACGACACGAATTTCAAAGTGAACCCGCCGCTCCGAACTGAGCGCGACCGCGATGCGCTGCTCGAAGGCTTGGCCGATGGCACAATCGAGATCATCGCCAGCGACCACGCTCCGCACTGCAACTATGAGAAGGAAGTTGAATTCGATGTCGCGCCATTTGGCATTCTTGGACTCGAAACGGAGCTTGCCTTGTCGCTTGAGTTAGTGCGAAAGAACGTACTGGCAATGCTGGCCTTGATCGAGAAGTTCACGACCAAGCCGGCAACGCTGCTGCGGCTGAGGAAAGGTACATTGACAGTCGGGGCGGACGCGGATGTGACGATCATCGATCCCGATTGCAAGTGGACCTACGACGTTGCGCAGTCGGCGAGCAAGTCACGCAACTCTCCGTTCCACGGCTGGCAACTGCGCGGCAAGGCGGTGCGGACGATTGTCTGTGGGGTAACTCAGTTCCAATGAACGGCATCTTTGCTTTAGAAGACGGGACTATATTTCGCGGCGAAAGTTTCGGCGCGAAAGCGACGACCTGCGGCGAGGCTGTCTTCAACACCTCGATGACCGGCTACCAGGAGATTCTCACCGATCCATCGTACAAAGGCCAGATCGTTGCGATGACGTATCCCCAGATCGGCAATTACGGAGTCAACGCCGCTGACATCGAAAGCTGGCGGCCTCATGTGGCCGGGTTTCTTGTCCGCGAGCTCTCGACCGTATCGTCGAATTGGCGTTCCGAACAAACGTTGCCGGAATATTTAGCGAAGAATGAAATTCCCGCGGTTGAAGGAATCGACACCCGTACGCTGACAAAGATCCTCCGCGTTAAAGGCGCGATGAAGTCGTGCATCTCGACAGAAGACGTCACAGACAATGAAGCCGTCACGCGCGCTCGCGAATGGCGGGGCATCGTGGGTGTTGATTACGTGAAGGAAGTCACACATCACGAACCGTTCTTGTGGGACGTTGACGACAAACTAAGCCGAAACTGGAAAATCAAGCGAAGCGGCGACGGTCAGATGCAATACAGCGACGCTCTGCCGCTGGCTGATATTCCGATCGTCGCCTTCGACTTCGGCATCAAGTACAACATCCTCCGTCGGCTACGCCAGCGAGGTTTCCGCACGCAAGTTGTGCCGGCGATGGCGACGGCCTCCGAGGTCATGAAATACAAGCCACGCGGGGTGTTTCTGTCCAACGGTCCTGGCGATCCCGAGGCACTCGATTACGCTCACAAATCGGTGCGAGGTTTGTTGGGCAAGGTGCCGATCTTCGGCATCTGTCTTGGACATCAAGTCCTCGGGCACGCGTTTGGAGGGCGGACGTTCAAACTCAAATTCGGCCACCGCGGAGGCAATCAGCCGGTGAAGGACATCGCGAGCGGTCGTGTTGCGATCACGTCACAGAACCACGGGTTTGCCGTCGATCCGCGGACTTTGCCCGACAACGTGGAAGTCTCACAAATCAACTTGAACGATCAAACGGTAGAAGGCATGCGGCACAAGGAGTTGCCGGTCTTCTCTGTGCAGTATCATCCGGAAGCGTCCCCGGGACCCCATGATGCCGGGTTTCTATTCGATGAATTTCGACAGCTGATCGAATCGCGCGGCTGACGCCTTCTTCAGCCAGATCAGAAGTATGGCTATGTCGGCGGGTGTCACTCCTGAAATCCGCGAGGCTTGACCGATTGAATCGGGTCGAAAGCGAGTCAGTTTCTCACGTGACTCAATACGTAGTGCAGTAATCTTTCCGTAATCAATCGAATCAGGCAAGCGCTTATCTTCCAAGTTCTTGAATCGCTGAATTTGCTCGAGGTCGCGTGCAATATAGCCCGCATACTTGATCTGAATCTCGACTTGTTGACGGACTTCTTCCGGTAGTTGAGCGTTGGCGATTGGGAGAGTGCCATACGTGATTTCTGGCCTACGGAGAACCTCAGCGTAGGTGCTGGAGCCGTCACGCAATGTTTGGAGACGGCGGATCTCCAACTCGACTGTGCACCGCTTTTCGACGAACACCTGCCACTGATCGTCTGACACGAGACCAGCCTTGCGACCCACTGGTGTGAGGCGGAGATCGGCGTTGTCTTGGCGAAGTTGCAGCCTGTATTCTGCGCGAGAAGTGAACATTCGGTATGGCTCGTCGGTGCTCTTAGTGATGAGGTCGTCGACAAGCACGCCAATGTAGCTATCGGCTCGCGTAAGTATTTGTGGTGGTTTGCCTTGTACCTTGAGTGAGGCGTTGATACCAGCAACCAAGCCCTGTGCGCCAGCTTCTTCATATCCCGATGTTCCGTTTATCTGGCCGGCGAAAAAAAGATTCTCGATACGTTTGGTTTCGAGTGTCGGGCGAAGCTGGTGCGGTAAACTATAATCGTATTCGATGGCGTAAGCCGGGCGCATAATTTCGGCATTCTCCAATCCGGCAATTGTGCGAATCATCTCGACCTGTACCTCCTCCGGCAAACTGGTTGACGCGCCGTTGACGTAAAACTCGTCCGTTGCACGACCTTCTGGCTCGAGGAAGATCTGGTGGCGCTCTTTCTCAGCAAACTTAACGATCTTGTCCTCAATCGATGGGCAGTACCTAGGTCCGACGCCCTCAATCTGACCTGAGTACATGGCGGACCGATGGAGGTTCTTCTGTATGACATCGCGCGTCTTCTCGGTTGTGTACGTGACGTAGCACGGCAGTTGTTCCACGTGGAACGATTTCGGCGTGCGGTACGAGAAGAACGGCACCGGCTCATCGCCGTGTTGCGTATCCATCTTCGAGAAATCAATCGATCGGCGATTCAGTCGTGGTGGCGTGCCTGTTTTTAGTCTCCCGAGCTCGAATCCTAGGCGCTCTAGGTTGTCCGAAAGAGAGTACGCCGCCGGTTCTCCCGCGCGGCCAGCTTCCATTTTGGCCTCGCCGATGTGGATGAGTCCTCGGAGAAACGTGCCGGTCGTGACGACAACGGTCTGACCCGAGAACCTAACTCGCATCTTCGTTGATACACCGACGACCAGGTCGTCCTCGACGATCAGCTCTTCAGTCATCGCCTGTTTCACGTCGAGATTGGTCTGTCGCTCACAAACCCACTTCAGCCGGAACTGGTACGCCTTCTTATCACATTGCGCCCGTGGCGCGCGGACCGATGGGCCTTTCTTCATGTTGAGCATCCGAAACTGAATACCTGTCTGATCCGTATTAAGACCCATCTCACCGCCGAGTGCGTCGATCTCGCGAGCCAAATGGCCTTTGGCAAGGCCGCCGATGGCTGGGTTGCAGGACATTTGACCGATAGTGTCGAGATTGGCTGTGAGAAGCAGGGTCTGGCAACCTATCCGAGCGGCCGCGAGCGCGGCTTCTGTTCCGGCATGGCCAGCCCCAACAACAATTACATCGTACCGCTTTGGATATTCGAACATGCTCTTACTTCCCGATGCAGAAAGTGCTGAAGATTCTTGAGAGAATGTCTTCGGTGGCTGTCTTGCCGACGATCTCACCAATCGCGTCGAGGGCTAACCGAAGTTGCTGAGCGGTTAGTTCCGGTGCTGTCTGGCGTCGCATTTCATTAATTCCACCAGTCAATGATTTTATTGCACAACTAAGCACGGCAGCCTGACGTTCATTGACTGCCACGTCGAATCCATGTGAATCTAAAGCATTGACGGAGGCGGTGTTTCGGATGACCTCTTTGAGGTTGTCCAAGCCGTCAGATGTCTTACATGAAACGTCGATGATTTGTTGAGCTGGGAAACTGTCCGGTAACTTCAACTTCCGAGGCAGGTCAATCTTGTTGAGAACATGGATCGCCGGCTTGCCGGCGTAATGGCGCGCGAGTTCAAAGTCTTTTCGTGAAAATGAACGAGAGACATCGAGAATGTGCAGGACCAATTCGCACACATCGAGGCTTTGTAGGCTGCGCTCGACGCCAAGTCGTTCGACTGTACCCCTAGTCGAGCGAATGCCGGCGGTATCCGTAAACCGAACTGGCAGGCCTCCGATGTTGGCAATCTCCTCAACGGTATCACGGGTCGTACCGGCAACTGGTGTCACGATCATGCGTTCGTGACCAAGTAGGACGTTCATGAGGCTGGACTTACCGGCGTTTGGTCGGCCGACAATCGTTACCGGAAAGCCATGGCGTAGGATTTTGCCATCGTGGGCCGTCGCCAGCAGCGATTGGAGGAACTCTGTTACCCTTACGGTATCGGCAAGCAATTTCTCGCATGTGTCGGGCGCGATGCCTTCATCGGGAAAATCAATGTGCGCTTCGATGTGCGCGATAATCGTCAGCAATTGCTGCCGGGCTTGCTCGATTTGTCTTGAGAGGTGACCTTCAAGGGCGCGAGTCGCGGCGGACTGCGCCCGGTCGGTCTTGGCGCTGATCAAATCCATGACGGCTTCTGCCTGGGTGAGGTCCAACCGGCCGTTGAGAAAGGCACGTTTCGTGAATTCGCCTGGCTCGGCGAGCCGCGCACCGTGCTTCAGGCAGAGCGACAAGATGCTTCTGGCGATGAGTGGACCACCGTGGCTGTTTATCTCGATGATGTCCTCGGTAGTGTACGTGCGCGGGGCACGCATGACCGCCAGCATCACTTGGTCGAGCCGGTCGCCGTTGCGGCCAATCGAGCCCAAATGAATGGTGTGCGTTGGAAACGCCGAAGGCTTGCCGCGAGAGGAAACAAAAATCGCGTCTGCGATTTCCAACGCACGGGGGCCGGAAACGCGGACGATGGCGATACCGCCTTCGCCGAGGGGGGTGGAAATGGCTGCAATTGTGTCTTCGGTCATGCGTCTGCTTCAACTCGCGAGCCGCGAGTATAGCAGAGCATCAGGCCGAGGCAAGGATGCGGCGCGATTCGTCCAGGAAGATGCCCCGGAAGTTCATCTTGAGCGCATCGGGGTTGGTGGCTCGCAGTAGAGCGTTTTCCTCGGTAATCATCTTCGCTTTGACGAGCTTGTAGAGTGACTGGTTGAAGGTCTGCATGCCGTCTTCAGTTCCGGTCTCGATGGCGGCGGAAAGTTTGTCGACACGGTTTTCTTCGATGAGCTTGCGGACGGTCGGCGTGTTGATCATGATTTCGACCGCCGGTACGACGCTGCCCGCGACCGCCGGTACGAGACGTTGACAGATGACGGCTTGGAGGTTCGCGGCGAGTTGCCGGCGAATCTGGTCGCGTTCGTGGGCCGGGAAGAAATCGAGGATGCGTCCGAGGGCCGAGTAGGCGGTGTTGGTGTGAAGCGTCGTGACGACCAAGTGGCCAGTATCAGCGGCGGCCAGCGCGGCCATGAACGATTGGCTGTCGCGCATTTCGCCGATCATGATGACGTCCGGATCTTGGCGCATGACGTGCACGAGCGCCCGCTCAAAGCTCAATGTGTCGAGACCGACTTCGCGTTGTTCGATGACGGATTGTTTGTCCTCAAAGGCATATTCTATTGGGTCTTCGAGGGTGATGATGTGGCACTTCTCGTGCGTGTTGATGTGGTCAACCATTGACGCCATCGTGCTGGATTTGCCGCTACCGGTCGCGCCGGTGACAAAGATGATGCCGCGCTCAGCCTCGGCAATCTTTCCGAGCTGCTCCGGTAAATGCAGGTCGGTGAAGCTCGGGATGTGCTGTTTGACGTGCCGCATCGCGATGCAGAGGTTGCCGCGCTGGTAGAAGACGTTGGCGCGGAAGCGTCCGAGATTTTCGTGAACGTAGGAGAAATCGACTTCCTTCTCGCGATCAAGCCGCGCTTCAAGGTGGTGCGGAATGATGGCGCGGACGATTTCCTCGACCTGCTCCTTGCTCGGCGGATCGACTTGGACCGGGAAGAGTTCGCCTGAAATGCGGATCGTGGCGTGGTGGCCGGCTTTTACATGGATGTCGGACGCACCCATGTTGACGGCGAATTTGAGGAGGCTGTGGAGGTATTCCATGAGGAAATCAGCGTGAGATTGAGATGCTTAAGGGATTGCGATCGGGAGCGGTTAGACTGAGTTGGGCTTGCGCCCGCTTCGTCAGGTCAAGGAACACGAGCGCGACCTCGAAACCCTTGCCTTGGTCGCGTCGTGCGCATTGCACGACGACTCCGCGACAACTGATCGGTTGATCCCTTCGCGCGCCCTTGTTCGGCATGCGCATCTCCACGCCAACTTCCGTCCACTCAGGCATGTACGTGTCGGTGACGAACGTGATGCCTTTGTGGGAAAGATGGAAGACGTTGTCGAGAACGGCAGCTTGGCGCGAGCGGCGGCCTTTCAGTTCCGCATCGAACACGCCTGACACATCTCTCTTAGTGGCTGCCATGAATCATTCTTCTCGTAACGCCGCGGCACCCTAGCATCAGTTCCCAGCAGTGTCAACGAACCGGCCGTTCACCACTGGATGATGCAGGAGGCCCACGTCAATCCGCTGCCGAACACGACCAACAGGATCAGATCGCCGCGCTGGAATCGGCCTTCCCGGGCCGCTTCATCCAACGCGATAGCTACTGAGGCAGCAGAAACGTTGCCATACCGGTGCAGGTTCATGTAAACCCGCTCCATCGGCGCACCCAGCCGGTCGGCAATCGCCTCGATAATCCGAGAATTGGCCTGATGTGGGATGATGCACTTGATGTCGGCAATGGTCAGGTTACACTTTTGTAAGGCTTCTTCAGCGGCCGTCTGCATAGCGATTACCGCGCTCTTGAAGACTTCCTTGCCGGCCATCTTCAAGTAATGCATGCCGGCACTGACCGATTCCTTCGAGGCTGGATACTTCGCGCCGCCGGCCGGCATAAGGAGAATGTCGGCCTGCGAACCATCCGCACCCATGCACGTCGTCAAAATGCCGTGCTCTTCGCCCCGGCTGCGCAAGATGGCGGCCCCGGCCCCGTCGCCGAACAACACACAGGTCGTGCGGTCCTGCCAGTCCACGATCGTCGAGAGTTTTTCCGCGCCGACGACCAGCACGGTGTCATACGTGCCGGACGTGATGAATTGTTGGCCAATCTCAATCCCGTAAAGAAATCCCGAGCACGCCGCCTCTATGTCAAACGCGGCGGCTTTTTTTGCGCCGAGTTTCTGCTGAATCAAACAGGCAGTGGCTGGAAACGGCATGTCCGGTGTGATCGTGGCACAGATGATCAGATCGATTTCGTCTTCCCGGACGTTGGCCTGCTGCATCGCCAGCCGGGCGGCTTCCGCACCCATGTCGGACGTGCACATGTAGTCGGGGGCGATCCGGCGCTCCTTGATGCCGGTGCGCGTGAAAATCCACTCGTCGGTGGTGTCCACCGTCTTTTCGAGATCGGCGTTGGTGACGACGTGGTCCGGCACATACGAGCCGGTGCCGACGATGTGCACCGATCTAGTTTGCCGCTTCGACCGCGGGATGCGCAGTGGCGAGCTTGTCATTGATCCTCTTGATGTCTTCGACGATGTGCTCGTTGAAATGGCCTTCGACGAATTCGGTCGCGACGCGGATGGCGTTTCTGATTGCCTTGGGCGAACTCGCGCCGTGCGCCTTGATGCAGACGCCGTTGATGCCGAGCAACACCGCGCCGCCGTAGGTGTCCGGGTCGATCTTCTCCTTCAACGCCGCAAACGCCCCTTTGGCCAGGAGTCCGCCGACTTTGCGGAGCGGGTTCTTGGTGATCTCATCCTTGAGCCAGCGGCTGACGACCCGCACGGTGCTCTCGGCCGCCTTCAGCACCGCGTTGCCGACAAAGGCGTCGGTGATGATGACGTCGGCGCAGTTCGCGAACAAATCGTGACCGTCAATGTTGCCGACAAAATTCAGATCGGTCTGCTTGAGCAGCTGGTAGGCTTCGAGGGTTAGTTCGTTGCCCTTCATCTTCTCCGTGCCGATGGAGAATAGCGCAACGCGTGGTTTCGCATAGCCGAGGATCTGCTGGGAATAGCGGCTGCCCATGATCGCGTACTGGACGAGGTTCGAGGCGTGGGGTTCGAGATTCGCGCCGGCATCCATGAGGACAAACACATTTTCGGGTGCCGGTATCAGACACGCGAGGCCGGGGCGGTCCACACCTTCCAGCGTTCGGAGTTTAAGATGCGCCGCCGTGAGCAACGCGCCGGTGTTGCCGGCGGAAACAACGGCATCCGCTTCGCCTTGCTTGACGAGGTCGATGGCGCGCGCCATCGAGCTGTCTTTCTTGCGCCGCACGGATTGCACCGGCGGGTCGTCCATCTCGATGACTTCGCTGGCGTGAACGATCTCGAGCCGGGAATCCGGTTTGACCTGAATGCGTGCCGTGTCGCCGACGAGGAACAGCTTTTGAATCTTGCCGTAGCTGCACAGGGCGTCCACCGCTCCCGCGACAACGTTCCGCGGGGCGTAATCACCGCCCATCGCATCGACGGCAATCTTCATCGCAATTAACTACGCGGCGTTGACGGACACGACCTGACGTCCCTTGTAGTAGCCGCAGGACGGACAGACGCGGTGCGGCCTGATCTGCGCGCCACACTGCGAGCATTTCGACAACTGCGGCGCTTTCGGACGATGTGAGGCCTTGCGCGTGCGGAGGCGCATTTTCGAGGGACGACGTTTTGGGACACCCATGGGAAATCTTCTCCGTTACTTAAGTTTAATCTGATCCAGTGCGTGCCAACGCAAATCGCCGCGGGACGGCTTGCACTGACACGCGCCCTCGTTCAAGTTCTTGCCGCAGACGGGACACAAGCCCGTGCAGTCTGTTTGGCAGAGTGCCCGTTGCGGAAGTTCGAGCATAATATCTTCGCGGATATGGGAGGTCAAGTCTACGAAGTCCTCGCCGGTCAGCTCCTGATGGAAGACAAACTGCCCGACGTGTAGCGGTCGCTCAAACGTCTTCAGGCACCGGCTGCACCGCAATGTCGCCGGCGTGCCCAGCTTGCCGGTGACCAACAAGGCGTCGCCCTGCACTTGCGCAAAGAAATCATACTGCACCTCGTGCTGGAATCGTACGTCAGGTTCATCGAGTTCCATGATTGAGGCCGGCTCGCTCCCGCTCAATGATTCGCCATCGACGGGAATTTGTTTCACATTAATTTTCATATTACCCTCCTGCTCGCCACGCTCACAGCGTGGCGAGCTTCTGCTTCAGCGCCTTTTGGACAGCCGTCGGCACGAACTCGCTCACATCCCCGCCCAACGTGGCGATCTCCTTCACCAACCGCGAACTGATAAACGTGTACTCGTCCTTCGGCATCAGAAAAATCGTCTCCACCTTCGACTCCAGCTTACGGTTCATCAGCGCCATCTGAAATTCAAACTCGAAATCCGATACCGCGCGCAACCCGCGCACCACCACCGTCGCACCCTTTTTCCGGCAATACTCCACCAGCAACCCCTGAAAATCGTCCACGGTCACGTTCGGCAAATGCTTGGTCGCCGCCCGCACCAATTCCAACCGCTGTTCCGGGGTGAACATCGGACTCTTTTCGGGATTGTGCGCGCAGCCGATGATCACCTGATCAAACATCGCGGCTGCGCGTTGGATGACATCGAGATGTCCGTTGGTGATGGGATCGAAACTACCCGGATAGACCGCGACCTTCAGCATAAACCTCCTGCGCGCCTGCCCCGAACGCTTTCGGGTTGGCCGCCACGATAAATTTCGCATCGCCCATTTGCAATCTTTTCTTTACAGTATCGCCAGCATGAGGCGCACTAAAATCATCTGCACGCTCGGTCCGCAGACCGAATCCGCGGAAATGCTCGTGAAAATGGTCGCCGCCGGTATGGACGTGGCGCGCTTGAACATGAGCCACGCCACCCACGATTGGGCCCGGCAAGTCTACGACTGCATCCGCGCCGCCTCCGACAAAGCCGGTCGGCCTTGCGCGATCATGATGGACACACAAGGCCCAGCCATTCGTACCGGCGACCTGCCGCTGCCGTTCCACCTCAAGCCGGGAGATGTCTTCGAATTCACCGTCAAGGGCGCGCGTAGCGAGGAGGAGAAGTCTGTTGACGTCAATTATCCGAACCTCATCAACGACATTCAGGAGGGCGACACCGTTCTCGTGGACAATGGAGTTATCCGCCTCAAGGTCCTCCAGAAACTCCATCGCCGGATGCGTTGCGAGGTGCTCACCGAGGGGGAACTCGGTTCTCGCCGGCACATCAACTTACCGGGTGTGAAAGTGAGCATGCCCTCGATCACCGATAAAGACCGCGCCGACATCGGTTTGGGGCTAAACCTCGGTGTGGATTTCATCGCATTGTCCTTCGTGCGCGAACGCAAGGACGTCGAGGACCTGCGGCAAATCCTTAAGACCGCCAACTCCGACGCCAAGATCATTTCCAAGATCGAAGACCAATCCGCCGTGCAAAACCTCTACGATCTTATCGACGCCAGCGACGCCATCATGGTTGCCCGCGGCGATCTCGGCATCGAATGTCCCTACGAAGAACTGCCCATCATCCAGCGGCGCGCCGTCAAAGCCTGCATCCGGTACGGCAAACCCGTCATCGTCGCCACGCACCTGCTGGAGTCCATGATCGAAAACCCGATGCCTACCCGCGCCGAGGTTACCGATGTGGCCAACGCAGTCTTCGAGCAAGCCGATGCCATCATGCTCTCGGGCGAGACCACAGTCGGCAAATACCCGCTCGAATGTGTCGAAGTCCTCAACCGCATCGCCGAGCGTATTGAGCGTAGCGGCGGCGCTGGTTACGCCGAAGGCGCGGAGCTGAAAGACGAACGCCAAAAAGTCGTACGCTCGGCTGTCGTTATGGCAAACGAACTCAAGGCCAAGGGTATTCTCGTTTTCACCCGGCACGGCCACATGGCGCAATTCACATCGTGGCTGCGACCGTCCGCGTCGCCCATTTTCGCATTCACAAATTCTGAAGGTGTCCGCAACCAACTCAGTCTCCTCTGGGGTGTTGCGCCATTTGTCATCGAATTCAGTAGCGATCCGGAAACGACAATCCTGTGCGCCGAGGCTCTCCTTCGTAACCGCCAACTCCTCGCCAAAGGCGACCAAATCGTTATTATCAGCGACATCCTAGCCCGCGACAAGCTGATCAACGCCGTCCAGATGCGTTTGGTGGACTAGCCTGCGCACGCATCCTGCTTAAAACAGGGGCGGAATGCGGAAACCGAGACGCTTATGAACGAATTCTTCGCCAGTTGGTCACTTCACCGCTGCCAACGCGCCGTCGACAAGTCGCCTGACGACGCCAAGCGCTGGTCTAAACTCTACGGCGCGTATGTCGATCAGAACAAGGCTGCGGAGTTTATCACCTTTTGCCGTGAATTTCTTCAACGCCGACCGGACAACCAGCAGGCATGGAAATTCCTTCGCATGGCCTCCGAAGGACTGGTCACCGGTGTTGAGGCAACGGAATTCACCCGGGACGTCGTCCGACAACACCCCGACTGCGAGCGCGCATGGACACAATTGGATGTGGAGTTTGAGAAATCGGAAAGCCCAGCCGAATGGGTCGCACTGTGCCGCGAGGTCGTCAGCCGGCATCCGAACAACATGCACGCGTGGTCGCGCTTGATGCGCGAGTTGAAGACGGGGGCCAAACACGCCGACCTCGTCTCGGCTTGCTTGCACGCAATCCGACTCAAACCCGACGCGCAGACCTGGCTCAATCTCGCCGATGCCTACGCCGCCCAGTCGAAATTCGACGAAGCCATCTCAGCGTACGAGAAGGCGATTCAATTGAAACCGAATTTCCTCGTGGCCCTGAATGGCCTCGGCTGTGTTCTGCACACCGTGGGCCGGTACGAAGAAGCCGTCGGCATTTACCTCAAGTCCACGAAGCTCAATCAGGACGACGCGACCCCGTGGGTTTGGCTTGCGCTCGCCTACATGCAACTCGGCCAGCGTCAGCGGGCGGAGGACGCCATCGTGAAGGTGAAGAACGCGTTGCCGATGGTGGCCGAGATGCTGACCGCCGAATTGGGATCAGTGCCCGCCGACACCCGCGGCACGGAGATAACAAACGCGCGTATCACCGTAGATCGCCTCGCGCTGAAATTCCCACAGCAAGTCAGCGTCTAATTTCACCCGCTTGCTCATCTCCAACACAAACACGCCGCCCGGCGCAAGCAATTGTCGGTCTGGGATTTCCTTCAGCAACGCATGCGGATCGAGTGCGTACGGCGGGTCGGCGAAGATCAACGTGAATTGCCGGCGCAGCCGTTTCACTTCGGTGAAGACGTCACCGCGCAATGCCTCAAACTCGCACGCCACGCCCCGGTTCTTCTGAAAGCCCGCAAGATTCTTCTCAATCGCATCGATTGATTGCCGGGCTTTCTCGACGAATACAACCGACCGCGCTCCGCGGCTACCAGCTTCGAACCCAAGCGCTCCGGTCCCGGCATAGAGATCGAGCACGTTGGCGCCGCCGACGCGTTCACCCAGACTGGAAAAAATTGCTTCGCGCACCCGGTCAGAAGTTGGTCGCACGTTTGTGCCACGCGGCACGGCCAGCACCATCCCTTTAGCCAGGCCGGCAATGATGCGCATGTGTTACTTGAGAAATCGCTGCAGTATTTGCTGGGCGGCGCCCTTCAAAACGATCTTGTCGAGGTCGGTCTTCGGATGGTCGTACGGGCCCCAGACTTTGAAATTGATGGCGTATGAGCCGTCCTCCCGGGCTGTAAAGATTGCGCGGACTTCCTTTGGAGTTTTCTCCAACGTGCCCTTGGCCAGAACGAGCGTCAGCTCGTGGTCGAGTGAATAGTCGTCCAATGCGACCCGGCCCTTGCCGGTGATTTGCACCTGTGAGGATTTCAGGCTGATCACCGGTGTCTGCATCACGTTGTTCAAGATTGTGTATTCCAACAGGCACTCGTCGAACTTCAGATCACGCAATGCCGGCACCTGCAAAATTGTGCTCATCAACGTCAGCAGCGGCACGTCCATCAATTGCCCGCTGGTAATTTCCGCCTTGCCGTCACCGACGATCGTCTCCAGTCCCCCGGTGCCGGTCAACGCGGTGGTCAACTGCAATTTACCGCTGCTGAACACGCGCTTGGCCACGCCGGCTTCCTGAATGAGTTTCACGATATCGGTGTTTTTGATCTTCAGATTGACGGAATACTTCGAGCCGATGAGACCAGCATCGCCGGTCAGGTCGCCATCGGCGATTTTGCCGGTCAGCGGCATCAACTTCACCTCTCCGCCGGTGAGCGCGACTGGCGTGGCCACACTGCGGATGAACAACGAATTCGCCGCGACCGCCTCTGCGATACTGGCCTTGCCGTTGCCGGTCAGTTTGTCGCCCGAGAGATTCACCGCGCTGGAAAAGCTCGCGTCGGTGATACGCAACAACTCCTTGCCGGGACCTTTCATCATCACGACGGACGCATGTTTCATCTCAATCCGCGAAATGGCAATGTCGAGGCCGGTGCCGCCACTGGACTTTTCGAGCGGCGCGGTGCGGGCAGGTTTACCCGTGGAAGGCTTTGTTTCCCCCCCGATCTTGTCATAATTCCAATCACCCTTATCATTCTTAGTAAGCGTGATGACCGGTGTGTCGAGGGTCAGCGTCTCGACTTCAACTCGTTTCTGTAGCAGCGGCATCAAGCGGTAATGCAACGCGAACGATTTCGCGGTGAGCAGGTTGCCGGTGAATCCCGCCGGATTGCCAATCGTCACGTTGTCGAGATCGATGCCGCTGAGAATCGAGACCTTCATCTCGCCGACTTTCACGTCCGTGCCGGTGGCGTCGCGAGCCGCTTTGAGGACTTGCTCCTTAAACTCCGGTGACTTGACAAATCGGGTCAGGTACCACAGCCCTCCGGCCACGATGAGCCCGAGCACGACGACAATGGCGAGAAGTATTTTGACCGCTTTCATTTGCTCACATACAATAACCACGTTCCCCCAAGTATGACGAGATTTTTTGTAATTTTCAATCCCGCCGCACGCGGCGAAAAAACCCAGCGCCTCCGGCAATTTCTGGAATCGAAGAAATCCGACCGGGTCACTCTTGCGCCCACGCTGTGCGCCGGCGACGCCACACGCCTGGCGGCCGCGGCGGACAATCACGATATTATCGTGGCCGCCGGTGGCGACGGCACGATCAACGAAGTCATCAACGGCTTGGAGAACGCCACGCTTGGCATTCTGCCGCTTGGGACGGTTAACGTGTTTGCGAAGGAACTCGGGATTCCACATGACCTTGCCGGGGCGTGGAGCGTGATCGAAGCCGGTCACACCCGCACGGTTGATCTGGGGTGCGCGGAGTTTGCCGACAAGCGACGATATTTCTGTCAACTCGCGGGCGTAGGCTTCGACGCACGGGCGGTGCGAGCGGTGAGTTGGGAACTCAAGAAGAAAGTCGGGCCGCTCGCGTATGTGTGGGCCGGGTTGAAGGTGCTGGGCGAGGCGCACGCGCCCGTCGGGGTCGAGTCAGCGGGCGCGGAGATCGCCGGCGCGGCGGTGTTCGTCGGCAATGGCCGGTATTACGGTGGGAAATTTCGGCTGTTCCCGCGGGCCAACATCGACGATGGGTTGTTGGATGTTTGTGTGTTTGAGAAGTGCGGCTATCTTGACTTGCTGCGCTATGGTCAGGGAATATTGCGCGTCACACACACGGGATTGCGCGGCGTGCACTACTTTCAGACCAACGAGTTTTCGTGCAGCGGGACTGCGCCGTTGGAGTTGGATGGGGAGGATGCCGGCGACGCGCCCGTCAAGTTCAGTGTGAAACCACGCGCCCTGCGCGTCATCGTAGGAGAACATAATCATGCTCGATGATTTCATGCAGTCACCGGCGTTTGTGATGGCGTGCCAGCAATACGACCGTGTCGCCGACTTCCTCAACATTCCACAAAGCGAACGCGTCCGCACCAAGACGCCCAAACGCGCGTTCATCGTCACCATCCCGACGCGTATGGACGATGGACGCACCGAGATGTTCGCGGGGTACCGCGTCCAACATCATCTCTCCGTCGGGCCGACGAAGGGCGGACTCCGATATCATCCGGATGTGACACTCGGCGAGGTCGCCGCGCTGGCGATGTGGATGAGCTGGAAATGCTCACTGTGTGGCTTGCCCTACGGCGGCGCGAAAGGCGGCGTCACCTGCGACCCGCGCAAGATGAGCCGCAGCGAGCTTGAGCGCATGACGCGCCGGTTCACGCAGGAAATGATCCCGTTTATCGGTCCGCACATTGACGTGATGGCCCCCGATGTCGGCACGAACGAACAGACGATGGCGTGGATGATGGACACTTACTCGATGCACATCGGCAACCCCGTCCCGCAAATTGTGACCGGCAAGCCGGTCGCGCTCGGCGGCTCCGCTGGTCGCAAGGAGGCCACCGGCCGTGGCGTCGCCTACCTCGTCAATCGAACGATGGAACTGCAAAACATGACCAGCGAAGGCGCGACAGTAGCCGTTCAGGGGTTCGGCAACGTCGGCTCGGTGGCCGCGCAACAGCTTCACCGGTTTGGCGCGAAAGTCATCGCGGTCAGCGACTACACCGGTGGTTTCTACAATCCAAAAGGGCTCGACGTGAACGTGATGATTGACTACGCCGCCCAAGCCGGCAACTTCGGTGAATACAAAGGTGATTGCGAACGGATCAGCAACGAACAATTGCTCGAACTCGAATGCGACGTGCTCATCCCCGCCGCGCTTGAACGCCAGATCACCGACAAGAACGTCCACAAATTGAAATGCCGGGTGTTGGCCGAAGCCGCGAACGGCCCCACGACCTACGAAGCCGACGAAATCTTGCGGCAGAACCAGGACATCTTCCTGATCCCTGACATTCTCTGCAATGCCGGTGGCGTCATCGTCAGTTATTTCGAGTGGGTGCAGGATTTGCAGAGCTTCTTCTGGACGGAGGCTGAAGTGAACGACAAGCTCTACCGCCAGATGGAGACCGCCTACCATCAAGTCCTCCAGTTTGCCAAGAAGCACAACGTCTACCTGCGCGACGCCGCCCTCGCGCTCGGCATCAGCAAGATCGCCGAAGCCAAGAGACTGCGCGGACTTTTCCCGTAGACTGTAGCCGAGGCGTAAACCGCGCCCGAAGCTTACGCTTCGGCTACAGGGATTCAAATTGGCTGAGCCGCTTGAATTCCTCGTACCGGCTCTCGACGTCGCTGCTGGTCAGAGTTTGCAACCGCCCGAGGCTGAAGGACTCGACGTTGAAGCTGGCGAGGACACTGCCGTAGATAACGGCTTTGCGCAGGGTTTCATGGCTGACCGTGCCGGCCTTAGCGAGGTAGCCGGTAAACGCGCCGGCAAAACAATCGCCCGCGCCGGTCGGATCGTGGATGTCTTCGAGCGGATAGGCTGGGGCGCTGAAGAACAGGTCGTGGCCGAACAGCAGGCAACCGTGTTCGCCCTTCTTGATGCAGACGTACTTTGGACCGAGTTTCAGCAGTGTCCTGCCGGCTTTGATGAGGCTGGTCTCGTTCATGAAATGGCGCGCTTCGCTTTCGTTGAGAACCACGCAATCGATTTTCTTCAACAGCTCCCGCAACGGTTGCTGCGCGATCTCAATCCACAGATCCATCGTGTCAGCGACGACGAACTTCGGCCTCTTCACTTGCGAGAGAACATGCAGCTGCAATTGCGGCGAGATGTTGGCGAGAAATACGAACGCTGCGTCCCGGTAGTAGGCCGGCAAGTCTGGCTGGAAGGTCTCAAACACGTTCAGTGCGACCGAAAGCGTGCGCCGATTGTTCATGTCCCATTCGTATTCGCCGGCCCAGCGAAACGTCTTGCCGTCGGCGATCTGCAGCCCGGCGAGATTGATGCCGTGTTTTTGGAAGAGATCCAGATAGGGTCGCGGGAAATCGGTGCCGACGATGCCGACGAGGTTGACCGGCGTGAAAAAGCTTGCGGCGACAGCGGCGTAGCTCGCCGAGCCGCCGAGCATGTCGTGATGTTCTTCCAGCGGCGTCTTGACGCTGTCGAGCGCGATGGAACCGGTAATCAGCAAACTCATGTCAACCTCCTCTTGAACGCTTGGGCTGCCTGCACGACGTCCGGCGCTTTCAAGATTCCCGACACCACCGCCACACGCGTCGCACCGGCTTCTCGCACAGCGCCAATGTTCTCCGTCGTGATGCCACCGATGGCGAAGAACGGCGCGGCCACGCGGCCGGCAACTTCTTTCACCAGTTCCAGTCCGACCGGCGGCACGCCCGGTTTGGTCGCGGTCGCGAAGACCGGGCCAACGCCGATGTAATCCGCGCCGTCGCGTTCGGCTTGCAGCGCTTGCTCCACCGAATGCGTGCTGATGCCGACGATCCGCATGTTGGCGAGCCGGTCGCGTCGCTGTTCCTTTGGAATCACTGCCCAATCCTCCTGCCCCAAATGCACGCCATCCGCCCCGGACTCGAATGCGGCGTCAATGTCGTCGTTCACTATCACCGGGGTCCCGTCACGAAATGCCACGCCGAGGACGGCCAAAGTCAGTTGCACGCGAGTGGCGTGCGAAACTTCCTTCGCGCGCACCTGGATGATGTCGACGCCGCCGGCAATCAGTGCGCGCGTCAACTGCGCCGGGTCCCGGTCGTCCAGATACGCCGCGTCAATGAACCCGTAGAGCCGGGCTTCAGCCAAAGAAGACTTTGGCAACGTCGTAGAGTTCCTTCGTCACGCAGCGGTTCTTCAGACGCAGTTTGGACTTGCCGGTTTTCTTATCGACCACTTCATGCACGACATCGTCAAGCGGGACGCCGATGATTTCCGTGCCGCGCAGCGCGACCATCTTGCCAAAGTCGCCGGCAATCGCCAATTCGACGGCTTTCACGCCATACCGGGTGCCGAGCGCGCGGTCGTAGGCACTGGGGGTGCCGCCGCGCTGGATGTGACCGAGCACGACGGTGCGGCTTTCGATGCCCGTCAGCTTCTCGATTTCTTTGGCCAACACTTCGGCGATGCCGCCGAGCCGGACGTGGCCGAACGCGTCGAGGTCCTTGCTCTGCACAGCTTCGTGGCCTTCCAGTTTGAAGCCCTCGGCGACGGCGACGATGGAGAAGTTCTTCCCGCTGGCCTGTCGTTGTTTGATGATCTTGCAAATTTCCGCCAGCGTCATCGGGAACTCCGGCAAAAGCACGAGGTCCGCTCCCCCGGCGATACCGGCTTCCCACGCGATCCAGCCCGCTTGCCGGCCCATGAGTTCCACGACCAGCACGCGGCTGTGCGCTTCGGCGGTCGTGTGCAGCCGGTCGAGCGCCTCAGTCGCGATGTTCACCGCCGTGTCGAAGCCAAATGTCTGGTCGGTGCCAAAGATGTCATTATCAATCGTCTTCGGCACGCCGATGACCGGCACGCCGCGTTTGTGCAGCCGGGAAGCGACGCTCAGCGTGTCGTCGCCGCCGATGGCGATGAGCGCGCTCACATCAAAGCCCTTCAGGTTGCGGATGATTGTCTCGATCTCTTCGTCGGTCGGGTTGGTGCGCGACGTGCCGAGAATCGTGCCGCCCATGTGCAGGATGCCGGACACGCGTTCGCGGTTGAGCGGAACGAAGTCTCCCTTGATCACGCCCGCCCAGCCGTTGCGGAAGCCGATGACTTCGTAGCCTTCGATGAGTGCGCGGCGCGTGACTGCGCGAATCACAGCGTTCAATCCGGGGCAATCGCCGCCGCCGGTCAGCATGGCAATTTTCTTCATGATTCCTTCGGTGTCACTCCAAGCGCCAAGACCCTGCCAAAGCGCAGAGGAAAATTAAAGGATTATCTCAACAGGATTATCTCAACTTGGCACTGCCGGCTTTCATGCTCGCGTAGCGAAGGCTTGCCGGCTAGGATGCCGGCTGTGAAACGGCTCTGGTTCACAGTGCTGTTGGCGGCTCTCTCGACCGTCCACGCCGAGACGGAATCCATTGATCTGAAGGCGCTCGCCAAGAAGGCGCGGCCGGCGGTGATGCTGCTGGTTGTCTCCGATGCTGCCGGTAAGGAAATCGCCACCGGCACCGGCTTCCTCGTCTCCAGCGACGGAAAGCTCATCACCAACCACCACGTCATCGAAAACGCCACCACCGCGGTCGCCAAAGCGGAGAACGGCGGCCTGTTCCCCGTCGAAGGCGTGTTGGCCGATGATCCGAAGAACGACCTCGTGCTGCTGAAACTCAAAGGCAAACACCTGCCGTTCTTGCCGCTCGGCAACAGCGACAAGATCGAAGTCGGCACGCGCATCGCCGTCATCGGTAGCCCGCTCGGACTGGAGGGGACGTTATCGGAGGGGATCGTGTCGGCTGTGCGCGAGTTACCGGGTCAAGAGAAGTGGCTCCAGATTACCGCAGCGATCTCGCCCGGTTCAAGCGGTTCGCCAGTACTGACCGCCAAAGGCGATGTCGTTGGCGTGGCGGGGGCGCTATTACGGGAAGGACAATCACTCAATTTTGCCGTGTCAGTGCAGTACGTGCAGACGCTAATTCTAAAGGCAGGCAATAGTGCACCCCCTCGTCTTTTAGTGAGCATCGCGCCCGGCGATTCTACAGGCAGACGCTAGTTTCTACGCGTCGCCAGAATGGAAGGCGATGCGGGCCGCCCGCGCGGAGGCATACGCACAGACTAATGCCGCCGAGTGGGACAAACCGCGACTACTGAACGCAGCGCGCGCCTTGGTTGAACGCTTTCCTGATCATCCTGAAGCCCACTGTGAGCTTGGTCGGGTCTTCGAGATGCTCAATTTCAGGGAGGATTCTCTGGCTTGTTATCAACGGGCGATCAAACTGAAACCTGACTATGCTAACGCATGGACCGGCATCGGCTTTCTCTACTTGAATACCGACAAGAATGGGGATGCCATCGCTGCATTCCGCCAAGCTGCGAAGTTGAAGCCAGAGAATGCTCAGAACTGGTTTGGATTGGGACTAGCGGCAGCTCGCTCCGGTCAGGGCGATAAGGCACGAGAGGCACTTCGAGTTCTAAAGCGGATGCAGTCGGAAGACTCGAGTCTAGAGCCTGTCATGCACTTTTAGCGAAGAGCGATTGGAGCATGAGCATCGCGAAGGCGAGCCAGTGATAGCCGGCGAGCGTGGCCGCGAGTCGTTCGTAATCGCGCGCCAATCGCCGGAAACGTGCGGCCCACGCGAATG
>CAZMKD010000129.1:0-2058 GCA_964566575.1 uncultured Verrucomicrobiota bacterium | reverse complement strand
TGATGAACGAGAATGCCGGATACGGCTGGGGGTCGTTCACCGACTCCGGATGCCGGTACCCCGATGTATTGATTTCCATGCAAACTCCGGCCCGAGCAATCTCCGAGAGCGTCGCGCTGATCTCGTCAAGTCCGCGTTGCGCGGGAGGGTGGGTGCAGCGTTTGACGACATCGAGATGCGCGAGGATGTCGCACAGTCCGCTGCTGGCCAGTTGCCGGACCAACGCAAAGTACCGGGCATACTGTTCGTCGGCCGTGCCGGGATAATTCTTCGACCACGAGCCGATCCGGCAGTCCCGGTCGAGATAGTGCACCGAGCCGATGATGTAGTCCCACGGATACAACGCGATTTGTTGGGCGACGTAATCTTCGAGGCCTTCGATGTAATCCAATTCGAGGCCAAGCATGACGTCAATCTTGCCGTGGTACTGAAACCGCAAATCGAGCACTCGCTGGACGTAATACTCCAGTTCGCGTTCCGTCATACGAACGTTCGCGCCAAAGCCATGGGGCAGGGGATTGTGGTCGGAGAAGCCGACTTCGCGCAGGCCAAGTTCGATCGCCCGCTCGACGTAGCCCTCCATCGGCCCGGTCGCATGTTTGCACAACGGCGTGTGCATGTGGTAGTCGCATTGAATCGGCATGGCGGCTCTTTTCAACTTTCAACTCGCAACATTCAACCCTAAACTGCGTGATCATGGAATCTCCGGTCGTCTTCGAGTGCAAAGGCCAGCAAATTGTCGGCATGCTCCACTTGCCGGAAGGGCGCGGACGTTTCCCGGCCGCGCTGTTGCTCCACGGTTTCACCGGCAACAAGAGCGAAGCGCACCGGATGTATGTGAAACTTTCCCGCGCGCTCGCCAACCACGGCATCGCGAGCCTGCGGTTTGATTTCCGCGGCTGCGGCGACAGTGCCGGCGATTTTGAAGACCTCAGCATCCGTTCTGAACTCGCCGATGCGATCGAGGCCGTCCGGTTTCTGGCCCGGCATCGCCGCGTCAACTCGCGCCGGCTCGCGCTCATCGGATTGAGCATGGGCGGCGCGGTCGCGTCGTATTTGGTCGGACGCGAACGGACACGATTCAAGACGCTGGCACTCTGGGCGCCGGTCGCTGATGGGTCCGGCATCCTCGACGGCTTGTCCACGCCCGAAGCTGTCGCGGCGCTGGCCGAGACCGGCATCACTGATCACGGCGCGAATCTGGTCGGCGTCCAGTTCATCCGGCAATTCGCCGAGATGAAACCATTGCGTGAGATCGTGAAATCGAAATGCCCGGTCTTGCTGGTCCACGGCGCGCGCGACGAGGTCGTGCCGGCGCAAAACTCCGACCAATATGAGAAAGCATTGCTGGCGCACAAACGACTTGTGAAAAAAGTCATCATCACCGGTGCCGACCATACTTTCAACCGGCACGTCTGGGAACAACGCGCCATCGCCGAGACGGTGGATTGGTTGAGCGAGACGCTCTAAAGCGTAGCAGCTTGGGTCTTAGTGTCTGAGGTCAGCCAACGCTAGCCGCGCAGCGGACAGCGGTTGGCTGGACCGAATTGATAGGCCATATGAGTGCAGCGATGGCCACGAGGCTACCCAATACTCCGACAGCGCAAATCACGACGACGCCAACCGATCCTTCATGACCGCTACGCAAAAGTGCGATGTTGTGGCTGAGTAAGCTACCAAACGTCCAGACATGAATCACGAGAAACACGGCACATATCCATCGCACGGCGCGAGAGAACACTGCGAATCGCGTGGGGATGATGACCGGCAGCCACAACGGGGTACTAAACAAAGCTGCCACCGCTAGGGAAAAGAGATAAACAAAGATGATGTCCATGCTGGCGTCGCTCGTCTGAGCATCGTCCAAAATGAAGTGCATCAGTATCGTCATGCAGGCGGCGCAGTATAAGGCGAAGCCTAGCCTGACTTATTCGTGAAGAAGGGTTGTGGGGGTGAATCAGCGCCCCGAAGTTGATCAAGATGGGACGGCCGCCTCCACCGCAAGCCACAGCCGCCACCGGCAAGAGTGGTAAGCCGGAAGATTGTCTGGTCGCCATC
>CAZMKD010000128.1:0-2984 GCA_964566575.1 uncultured Verrucomicrobiota bacterium | reverse complement strand
AAGAAGCGTGGAGCAAACCCGCGGGCCGATGAACAAGAACCGGATACGAGGCGCTGAGGCTGGACGAGCGGGCAAATGGCCGCGGGCGGCGGAGGCGGGCGCGGGGTGAGCGGTGGGGCGGCAGGCGGGGGAGGGGAAGGGCCGCCGGCAGCGGTGGCCGCAGAACCGCCACCGCCGCCGTTCGACCGCAGCAAGTGGCGCGCGACAATTACTCCGCCCCGCTGACGACAACTACACTTCCCCACGTTTTCAGCCGTCCGGGGGCACCGTAGAGCCGACCTTCCGGGAGGAAGGGGGACTCAACTACGGTGCGAACGACGGACGGACAGGTGAGGAGGCTCATGGAAGAAATGGCGAGACACGGGAAGGTCGGGCACGCGGCGATGCGGGCGGGAATGGACCGGAAGACGGGACGGAAGTACCTGCGCGAAAGGCGGCTCCCGTCCGAGCTCAACGAGGCGCGGACGTGGCGGACGCGGCCGGATCCGTTTGAGGCGGACTGGGCCGACATCGCGGTGCGGCTCAAGGACGCTCCGGAGCTCGAGGGGAAGGCGCTCTTCGAGGACCTCCTCGAGCGGCGCCCGGGGAGCCACGACCCGGGGCAGCTCCGGACGTTCCAGCGGCGGCTCCACGAGTGGCGCGCCCGGGAGGGGCCGCCGAAGGAGGTCTTCTTCCCGCAGCTGCACCGGGCCGGCGAGGCCATGCAGACCGACTTCACGTGGGCGACCGAGCTCCTGGTGACGATCGCCGGCGAGCCGTTCCCGCACATGTTCTGCCATGCGGTGCTCCCGTACTCGAACTGGGAGTGGGCGACGGTCTGCCACTCGGAGTCGATGTCCGCGCTCCGGCGTGGCGTCCAGGCCGCGGCGTTCCGCCTGGGTCGCGTCCCCGAGTTCCACCAGACCGACAACTCGACGGCGGCGACGCACGACCTCGCGACCGGGAAGCGCGGCTTCAACAGCGAGTACGTGGCCCTCATGCGGCACCTCGGCATGACGGCGCGGACGATCGAGATCGGTAAGAGCAACCAGAACGGCGACGTCGAGGCGCTGAACGGGGCGCTGAAGCGGCGGCTCCTCCAGCACCTCATCCTCAGGTGCAGCCGCGACTTCGAGTCGGTCGCCGCGTACGAGGCGTGGGTCCAGGAGATCGTCGAGAGGACCAATCGTCAGCGCGAGAAGCGCGTCGCGGAGGAGCTCAATGCCATGCGGCCGCTCTCGGTCGAGCGGCTCCCCGAGCATCGCGAAGAGAGGGCGCTGGTCTCGCCCTGGAGCACGATCCGCGTGAAGTTCAACACCTACTCGGTCCCGGCGCGGCTCATTGGCGAGCGGGTCTCGGTCCACGTCTACGACGACCGGCTCGAGGTCCTCCACGGCGGGCGCCACGAGCTCACGACGGATCGGCTCTCCGGTCGCGGGAGCCACCGGATCAACTACCGGCACGTGATCTGGTCGCTCGTGAAGAAGCCGTGGGCGTTCGCGCGCTACCGTTACCGCGACGAGCTCTTCCCCTCGCCTGCGTTCCGGCGGGCCTATGACGCGCTCCTCGCGGCCCTGCCCGACCGCCAGGCGGACATCGAGTATCTCCGGATCCTCCACCTCGCAGCCTCGACGCTCGAGGCGGACGTCGAGGCGGCGCTCGCGCTCATGGAGGAGGCGCGGGAGCTCCCCCGCGCCGACGCGGTGAAGGGCCTCGTCGTCACGGCGCGCGCCGAGCGGGCCGTCCCCGAGCTCACGGCGCCCGTGATCGACCTCGCGGTCTACGACGCGCTCCTCTTCGCGGAGGTCGCGTGATGGGCGCCAAGACGACCGCGCCGGAGTCGCTCGACGTGCTCCTCCGGACGCTGAAGCTCCCGGGCTTCGCCGCGCACCACAAGGACGCCGCCGCCCAGGCGGAGCGGCAGGGCGGGACCTGCACCGACTATCTTCGCCAGCTCTGCGAGGTCGAGCTCGAGGAGCGCGCGCGGCGCCGCGTCGAGCGGAACCTGAAGCAGTCCGGGCTCCTGCTCGAGAAGACGCTGGCGACGCTCGATCAGGAGCGGCTCCCGCCCAAGGTGCGCCGGCAGCTCGCGACGCTCTGCGAGGGCGGCTTCGTCGATCGGGCGGAGAACCTCCTCGCCTTTGGACTTCCAGGCCGGGGGAAAACGCATCTCGTGTCGGCGATCGGCCACGAGCTCGTCCGCCGCGGCCACCGGGTCCGCTTTGTCCTCGCCTACGCGCTCGTCCAAGAGCTCCTCGCCGCGAAGCGCGACCTTGCGCTCGAGAAGGTCCTCGGGCAGCTCGACGGCTTCGACGCCGTGATCGTGGACGACATCGGCTACATCCAGCAGACACGCGACGAGATGGAGGTTCTCTTCACATTCCTCTCCGAACGCTACGAGCGGCGCTCGGTGATCGTGACGAGCAACCTCGTCTTCTCGCAGTGGGACCGGATCTTCAAGGACCCCATGACCACGGCCGCGGCGATCGACCGCGTCGTTCACCATGCCGTGATCCTCGAGCTGACGGGGCCGAGCGGCCGCGCCGAGGAGGCCAGCAAGCGCAACCCGAAGGGCCTCGTCGAGGAACCCCAGAAAGCCGAGGCCCCCGCATGAGGCGGCCTCTCTACCGAGGGTCTCGGCGGCGGCCGCTTCGCGTCCGCCGTTCCTCGGAAGCATGCGTCTGCGAGGGCGCCGCTCGCTTCGCCGAGCAAGCCCTACGGGCTCGCTCGCTCGCGGCGCCCAGGGGGCCAGCTACACCAGCTGCACCAGCTGCACCAGCTACACCAGCTACACCAGCTACACGATGCAACGTGATGGGGAAGTGTAGTTGTCGTCGATGGGAAAATGTAGTTGACATCGGGGAGTCGGACCGGCGGAGTAGGATGATTCGTGGAGGTGGCGCAACAATGCGGTATGTGGACCTGTATCCCGCGAACCTGAAAGAGCCGCAACGCATGTACTGTGCTGACTGCCGTGGGTCGCTTAGACTGGAACCGACCGATTA
>CAZMKD010000127.1:0-24499 GCA_964566575.1 uncultured Verrucomicrobiota bacterium | reverse complement strand
CCGCAACTGGCACAGACATGCGGGAAGAGGTTGAGTGCCCGCTCGCGATAGCCCTTCTGGCGAATCTCCAAATCCCGTCGCAGTTGCTCAAGGATTTGCGCCCGCTTCTCAGGATCAGGCGGTGACTTGCTGGGTCTCATGCCAGTTCACGATTGGGGGCAATGACTACGAGGCAACAGGTCAACATACGCTTTGTCGTCCATGCAAGAATCATCCTCGAATATCTCCGCCAAGAAACGCGGCCAGTGAAGATGCAGCACGAAAGTCCGGTCGTCGGCCGCGTCGCCAACGATGAACTCCGGTAGTTTGTCCCAGGCGGTCAGTGCCTTCATGTCAGTCAAGTGCCCGCCACCGCCGGGTTGGTGAGACGCTGGGCGGGTCGCATAGATCGCCAGCGAGAACGGCAACGGCGGCGAAGCACGTTGCGGATTCTACCGAAGGCGTCTTGTGTTGGCAACGCTCCAGAACCGGCCGGCCCGCACGCGCAGCCGACGCCGCCGTTCACGTTGTCCTACGAAACTCCGCGTGCCGCAATCGGCGTGAGTGGCCCGCCACAGCACGGACACGATGCAACCCGCGAGGAAACTTGCCGTCGACAAGCCGGGCAGTCCTGCAGGAAAGACTGCAGGGCAACGGGCGACAACTCCATGGTTCGGACACATGGAACATCGGGTTGGGTCAGTGCCGGAGTCTTGCCTGGCACGGCAACGCTCGCGGCGCACTTCGGGCACTGAACCGCCATCCCGGCGCCGGACTCGTCAGTCTCCAGTTGTTGCCCGCACTTGTCGCAGTTGAACGTGATGTCCATGGGCCGCTCCTCTCTCGCACGGGCATCCTACCGCCGGACGTGGTGTGCTGGCAATGCTTCAGAACCGGCCACGGTGCCACGATTCAGGACAATTCCTGTCCCCTACTTCGCCAGAATCGAATTGACACGCCGCCAATCCAAGATTTATGAGGGGCTACCACGTTTGAGGGCACTGTTGTCCACGGCCCATAAAAAGCGCCCTGTCTGCGCTAGGCTAGGAGTCTTTGTGGTTCATGTAGTGGAGGGAAGTTTGAATGAGAGATCCGCCAAATAGCGTTGAACATCTCTGTGCCTGTCCGGTTCGTTTTGCGCCAATGGCCACATCTTCGGGTCGCGTAACCCTGTCGTCACCTCTCACTTTCTTGGGCCGCGCCAAATCTCTGCTCGCAACAATGCAGTTGTCACAACAGGAGGCAGTATGAAACCCAAACACTCATTTCAAACCCAGTCCTGGCTCTGGCTACTGGCCTTCATGTGGGCGGGCAGTGCTGCGGTGTGTGCTGCCGCGAACGTGGCGCCCACGGTTGTGGTCAGCAATGAGGTGAGTGGCGGAATCGCTGCCGAGCACGAGATTGTACCTGCCGCACTCAATCCGCGTTAAATTGGACGCGACGCGGTTGACCTCGACACGCCGGTTCGGAGCTTGCGCGGCCTCGTGAGACTTCTTAGATTCCCCGCAGCTTTGTGAGCCGTGAGAAACTGATGGATGTCGCGCTGGGGTCTCCGTTGATAACCCTCATGAAACGGAGGCAACAAGTATTTTAAACCCCTTTCCTAGGCGGCAGACGCGCCAGATTCAATATTGTACCCCTTACCTCTTACTGGTCCTTACTGACTCTTACCGGCGAATAAATACGGCCCCCGGAACAAGTCCGATCTCTTACCGGCTGTTACTGACTGCTACCTATTTGGTGGCATGAGTATGCAACCTAGAAGGCTGGAACGGTGGGACAGTCCCGTTGAGAACATTGAGGAAGGATTTGAGGGTGAGTGTCGTTTGGTGTCCGTTTTGGTGTCCACGACGATGGTTGTTCGGTGACAAAGCCACTCGTCATTTCTGGCAAACGTCTGATTTCAATTCTGTCAAGTGCTGATGATCGTGTTCACATCGAACATTGGTAGCGCCGACTTGATCAGCCATCCGTCCTCAAGGGCTGCGGAACACTTCTCGTGGATGAGCATGCGAATTCTTTGGTGATCGGTTGACAGTCCGAAAAACGCTTGTGGCTTCCCCGCTAAAGAGTCTATCCCAACCTCTTGACGAGGATTTCACGCGCGATCTCGGCTTCCAGCGCCAATTCCGTTTCTCCGATGCGGATCACGTAGGACGGACGCTTTTGTTGAAGCACCACGCGGCTGCCGGGAACGAGTCCGTAGACGGCCAGCGCACTGCGCCGGGACGCGTGCTCGCAGCTCAGGCACACCAATTCGCTCGACTCGCCTTCGTGGAGTTCGGGCAGAGAAATGGCGTCGCCGCGAGGTGCGAGCGGCCTTGGCCGGTGCAAGATGCGTCGCAATAGGCCAATGAACTCAGGCTGTTCCGTAAATTCGTACTGACAGTTCGGACAACGGACTAATTTGCAAAATCTGCCGAGTGGACAACCCTGCGCGCAGGCCGTGTCACGTTTCTCAAACTCGAAGCCGCACAGCGGGCAGTGCAAATACTGCTCACGAGTCGTTTTCATTTCAGAATCCAAGAAACCCTCCAAGGTGGTTGACGAGACCACCGACGAAGAACGCAAACGGGAAAATAAATACGGTGATCCAAGTCGCTGTCTTCTTGCCCAGTTCACGGGAAATCATGAATAGCGTTGCAATGCACGGCATGAACAACGTGATCGTGATCATCGCCACGAGCACTTGATGCGGCGTCAGCAACGGATGCGGCCCGGTCGCGGCGTCGAGCAGGTACACGGCGCCGAAGTCACGCCGCAGGAAGCCAATGAGAAAAGCGTTGGATGTTTCCGCCGGCAAGCCGAGCCAGCTGGTCACCAACGGTTCGCCGAGTTTGGCAATCCGGCCGAGCACGCGCAGCTTGTCGAGCACGAACAGGATACCGGTGCCAATAATGAACAGCGGTATGACTTCCTTCAAGTACCACTCCAACCGGGCCAGCGTCTTGATGCACACGTTGGAAATCTGCGGCCGGCGCATCGGAGGGATTTCGAGAATGAAATCACTGGTTTCGCCGCCGAGCAACCGGGCGCTCAACCAGCCGATCGCGACCATGATCACACTCATGAGCGCCACCCAAAACAGCGCCGCTGCGAACGACACGCTTGCCATCATCGCCAGCAACACCCCGAGTTGCGCCGAGCACGGCACGGCCAGCGCCAGCAACAACGTCGTGATCACGCGCTCCTTGCGCGTCTCGAGAATCCGCGTGGTCATCGTCGCCATCGTGTCGCAGCCCAGGCCGAGAATCATCGGCAACACCGCCTTGCCGTTCAGGCCCATCGTGCGGAACACGCGGTTGACCATGATCGCCAGCCGCGGCAGATAGCCGGAGTCCTCGAGCACGCTGAACACGAGGAAGAACGTCGTCACAATCGGCAGCACAATGGCCAGCGCGTAGCTGATTGCCATCGTGATCATGCCGTATTGGCCGACGAGGAAATCATGCGCCAGACGTTTCGATTGTGGCCACCACCCCGACGTTGCATCGGGGCCGTGCGAATACGCTGGCGCAAGGATGTCGGCTGAACTCTCGCGCAGCAGAACGCCGTGCGCGGGAGTCAGCGGAAATTCCAGTTTGAAATTCGAGATCTGGTGTTCATGCGCGTGCGGGAACGGCAACACCGCGTCCACGGCTCGAATCGCCCACGGGTTGACATACCGGGCGAACACGATGTTCTCGAAAAACCCCACCGCCGTACCGGCCCCCAGCAGGCCGACGAACCAGAACGTGAAATACAAGACGAGCGCCAGAATCGCCAGGCCCTTGACCGGGCGCGTTGACCACCAGCCGAGTTTCTGTCCGAAGGTGGCGCGGCGTGGCCGCACATTTGTGTAGACTTGCGCAAGAATCTCGTTGGCCCGCTGGAGGTAGCCGGTCACGTCGGGGAGCTGCGGCGCCACCGGTGCCGTCGCCTGCGCGATGGTGTGCTGCAGAAGATGAATACCGGTGTTGGCCGTCGCAATCGTCGGCACAACCGGGATGCCGAGCAACTCGCTGAGCTTGCGCACGTCGATGTGTGCGCCGCACTTGTCGAGCTCATCCATCATGTTGAGCACAAGAATCATCGGCTGTTGACGCTCGGCAAGCTGCAGCGACAACAACAGCGCGCGCCGGAGATTCTTCGCGTCGGCCACCTGGATGATGGTCGCGTCCGGATTGTCGCGCAGCACGTCGCAGGTGACGTGGGCGTCTTCCGCTCGTGGCGAGAGATCGTTGACGCCCGGCGTGTCCAAAACCGTGAACTCCTCGAACGTGCCGCGCGAGATTTCTACAGTCGTACCGGGATAATTCGAAACGATGACGTACTTACCGGTCAGCTTGCTGAACAACACACTCTTGCCGACATTCGGATTTCCCACGAGCACGAGCGCGCGTTGAGCGACGGTGATCATGCAGGCAAGCTAGTTTCCCTGTCGCTGAGGTAACACGCCGGGTCTTCGGCCCACGGATCGCCATGGACTTGAAGCGCCCGCACGCGGAAGCTGCCGCCGCAGATCTCTTGGAACCGGCAAGAGCCGCAGCGGCCCTTCAGCAACGGTAACCGGTTGCGCAGTTGTGCGAGCAACGGGATTGAATTGTCGCTCCAGATCTCGCTGAACGGGCGCTCCTTCACATTGCCAAGTGTGGCGGCTTGCCAAAACTGGTCGGGGTGGACGTTGCCTTGCGTGTCAATGTTGGCGATGCCGATGCCGGATGAGTTTGCACCGCCGCCGTTCCATTTCATCAGCTTGTATATTTCCTCGGCGCGGTCCGGGTTAGCCTCGCGGAGTTTCAGATAGATGTAGGCGTTGTCGGCGTGATGATCGACGGTCAGAATCTCCTTCTTGATGCCACGCTCGTGATACAGGCGGACGCGTTCAAGGATGATGTCCATCGCGCGGCGCACTTCGGCGTGCTGGAGTTCGTCCGCGGTGTTGCCGCGACCAGAATAGACGAGATGATAAAAGCATGCGCGCTGGATGTCTTCCGCCTCAATGAAATCAAAAATGTCGTGCAGGTCCATGCAGTTGCGGCGCGTCAACGTGAGCCGGAGGCCGACTTTCTGGCCGACCGCCCGGCAGTTACGCATCCCGCGCACCGCGCCGTCGAATGCGCCCGCCTTACCGCGAAAGAGATCGTTAGTCTCGCCGATGCCATCGAGCGAAATGCCGACATACGTCGTGCCGATCTTCTTGAGCCGTGCCGCCGCAGCTTCGTCGATCAGCGTCCCATTGGTGGAGAGCGTGACGCGCAGACCCTTCATCGTGGCATACTCCATCAAGTCAAGCGTATCGGGTCGCACCAATGGTTCACCGCCGGAGAAGAGCAGAGCCGGAACCTTGTACGCCGCGAGGTCGTCGATATTCGCGAGCCCCTGCTCGTGTGTTAGCTCACCGGGATATTTCTGGGCGAAACTATCGGAGTAACAATGGACGCAACGCAGGTTGCACGTGCGCGTGACGTTCCACACCACGATCGGCTTGCGTTCGGCGGCGGTCTTGGGCGCTCCGTGACCGTGGCCGTACCGGAGGTTATCGGCCGGCTGTTCTTCGCCACAGTACAGTTTCGTGACGTTGACCATGATTAAATCGCCTCCAGTTCGATTGGATGCCGCATCCGTTTCGGTTCGTAGACGCAATACGGTTCTTCGGCCATGTAGTTGCCGTGCTCCGCGTAGAACGCACGCGCCCGGCACCCCATGCAGACCTTCTTGAATTCACACACGCCGCACTTGCCTTCGAGTTGATCCACATCACGCAACTTCTGGAAGACAGCAGCGTCCGCCCAGATGTCGCGCATGTGTTGCTTTGTCACATTACCGGCGGAGACCGGTAAATAGCCGCACGGGAACACCTCGCCGGTATGCGACACGAAACAGATCGCGCTGCCGGCCAGACAGCCCTTCGTCATGGCCGCCATGCTGTGATCTTGACCGGCCCCGTGCGGTTTGTTGTGGCTGTGCGTGGCCTCGATCCGAAGGTTATCGGCAGCGGCGCGTTGACGCATGACGCGGAAATAGTGGGGCGCGCAAGTGGCTTTGAGATGGAGTTGCCGGGCTTGGCTCTTGTCGTACATCCAATTTAGCACGCGTTCATATTCTTCCGGCGGCAGCATGTTGCTCTCGGCGATCTGCACACCGCAGCCGACCGGCACCAGCATGAACAAGTGCAACGCATCCGCGCCGAGTTCGATTGCCTTGGCATAGAGCAAATCGATCTGGTGGACGTTGTGTTTGGTTACGGTGCAGTTGATCTGCATGCTCATCCCGAGCGCCCGCAAGTGGCGGAAGCCGTTGAGCGCCGCCGCAAGCGAGCCCGCTTGCCGGCGAAACGCGTCGTGCGTTGCTTCGTCCGCGCCGTCGATGCTGATAGCGACGCGGCGGATGCCGGCATCCACGATCTTTTGGGCGACTTCGCCGGTAATGAGCGTGCCGTTCGTCGCGAGGGCGACGGTCAGGTCGCAATCGCGCGCGTGCATCGCAATTTGATAGATGTCCAGCCGGAACAACGGCTCGCCGCCGGACAGCACGAGAATCGGTTTCGCGAACGACGCGAGGTTCTCGACGAAGCGCAACGACTCGTCGAGCGTCAGGTCGTTTTGCATGAGTTGCCGGCTAACGTCGATGCGCCGGCAGTGGCTGCACTCCAAATTGCAGCCGGCAGTGGTTTCCCAGAAAAGGAGGCGAAGTTCGTGACCGGCATCTCTGGCTGCGACCATAGCAACTATCGGTTTAGCAACGCCGATGCCACGGCGACGACCACAATTTTAAGCCGCTATGGATAAGTTACTTACAACAGAGCGACCGCACTGCGGCTATGTCCGGTAAGCTGACATTTTGGCGGGTCACGATGCCCCTGCCGACATCTTGTCCCTAGAAGCGTACGGTGCAGGAAGCGCTGGTGAGGTGGGCTATATAATTATTGATGCCGCCGGTGCTGGACTCGTTGTAGTCGTACCAGCCGTACCGGAGCCGAGCCTCGACATTCTTTGTGAACTTCCGACTGATACCGGCAATCAAGCCGTGCCGTTGATAATCGATCCCCAATGGCAAACTGTTCGCGGACGTGTCGGTGAAATTATCGCTGCGCGAGTAACTATATTCGAGCGTGATGTCCGACTTGTTATCGAGCACGAACCCGGCTGTGCCGACCGCGGTATAGACGTTGCCCTTGTACTCAGCGATCTCGGTCAGTGTGCGCGTGTCCTGGAATGAGAATAGGCCGGTGACATACAACCGCGAAAACGGTGTCACCGTCGCGCTGACGCTGTAAATGTTCGCGTCATAGTTACCGGAGTAGCGTGAGCCACCGGGCGCAAGCAACGGTACGCTTGCCGTGCCGGTCTTGATGTCGGTCGTGACGAGTTGATATTGTAGCGACGCTGAGAACTGTGCACACGGCCGCACGGTCACCTTGCCCATCACTTCTTCGGTCTTGAAATCCTGCATCGTGATGAACCCCGGGTAGCCGGCCAACGTGTCCACCTCGTGGTCGTAGTCGTTTTGATTGAGCGTGTAGCGGTACCGGCCCGAGAATGTCACGCGACGGAATGGCGCGGTGTTGAAGCCGACACGATAGTCTTGCCGGAAAATATCCGAGTCGGTCTGCCGGCGGAACTGCGCATCGCGCTCGTTCAGATCAATCTGTTGCTCGGTGAGACGGGCTTCGGCGTAGAGCGTGGTGTGTGGAATCTTCGTGTAGCGCAAGCCGAACGTTTCTTCGAGGCTCGACTTGTCGTTGCTGGTGTTGATCACGTTGGTCAACGTCGAAGAACCAGTCGTGAGCAACGCGTCCGTGAAACCGTCGCTCTCGGTTTTCTCGGCTTGCACGCCGGCATAAATTGTCAGACCTCTGTACGGGCCGAACATCGCGTTGACGTTGAGCACGTGCGAGTCGATGCCGACATCGATCACGCGCGTCACCCAGTTCTTGTCGAACGGGCCGACTGGCGGTGGCGTGGCGACGGTGAAGTCACCTTTGCCGTCGAGCGTTGTGAAGAGATAGCCGAGCGACCAGTAGATATGGTCTTTGACGTGGCTGTCCATCAGGAATGTGTTGAAGTACGCATCGTGGTGATAGTTCTCGCGAATGGTGACGTTCTTACCGGCATCGAGATCGATGCGCGTATTGTCGGCGTCGTACCGCTCGTACCGGAATCGATCGGCAAGCTGAACGCCTTTGATTTCGTGTTCAATGCTGAACTTGAAAATATCTGTGTGCTCGTCGATATCTTTTGACGACGGGAAAATCTTCCGCGTCTCCGTGCCCTCGGTCACACTGCCCCATTCGAGCAACGACTTCTGGCCATCCCGGTATTGCCGCTCGTAGCCGAGCGTGATCTTGGGCACGTCCGGCAATCTCAGCCCGATGTCGACGTAGATGTTGCCGACATCGAGATGCCGGTCACCGGGTAACGTGAACGCCGGTGTGCTGAACGGCTTGA
Organism: uncultured Verrucomicrobiota bacterium; assembly: GCA_964566575.1. GTDB lineage: Bacteria > Verrucomicrobiota > Verrucomicrobiia > Palsa-1439 > Palsa-1439 > CAZMKD01. The sequence goes on along the minus strand of CAZMKD010000127.1, from coordinate 16,091 downwards.
AGAATCCGCCCGTGCTGTCGAAGTAGCGCCGGTAAGTCGTCCAGCCGGCGCGCACAAAGCCGAGATCCTTTTTTGTGATCTCCAGTGAGAGCCGGTAATCCTCGTCGTTGAGGACGCCGCGGCCTTCGAAGTCGAGCTTCGTGTCCTTGCCGAGATCCTGGTGCAACGTCGCCGCACCGCCTTCGGTCCAGCCGTCATTGCCCCAGTTGTACTCGCGGAATTTCTCCTCGTCGCCCTTGACGGTGACGTACTGGCCTTCCGGCGTGACCGAAATCTCCGCCGCGCTGGCCACGCTCAGAGCGTGGCTGACGAGACTGGCGAATCCGATAATCAGAAGCGCGGTTTTCATCTCAGTATCTCAAATGCGAGTTCACATCCGAGCCGTGCACGGCGGTATGACAGCCGGCACTGAAACAGGTACCCTGTTTCAAAAACGGCGTGTGATCGAACTTGCCGATGAATGTCATGCCGGGCGCGCTGGCGATTTGGGCGTGGCATTTCAGGCAGAGATTGTTGTCGCGCTGGACGAGCATCTTGGGATTGATCGAACCGTGGACGTTGTGGCAGGTCACGCAGCCTTCGCGCAGCGCTTCGTGCTCGAACACATGCGGACGGGCTTGCTCCCGGTGACATTGGGCGCACGTCTCGTTGACGCGGGCGACCGGCATCGCGGGCGTGGTGAGAACGTCCTGCCCGTGCGGGTTGTGGCACGCGGTGCAATCCATCCGGCCTTCCTTAACCGGGTGGTGATATTCGAGGCCAAACGTCGCGCGCTTGTCGAGGTGGCATTGGAAGCACGCTTCGCTGTCTTTGCCGGAAACGACGAATTCACCCTTGCCGCCGCCGGCATCGACGTGCAGACTGCCGGGGCCGTGGCACGCTTCGCAACCGAGCCCGGCCACTTCCTCCTTCTCCGCCGCCTCGCGCAATTCGATCCGGGAATGCTGCGTGAGTTTGAAGTCTTTGACTTCTTTCTCGTGGCAGACAGCGCATTGATCCATCCCGACGTACTTCGCGCCGGCAATCATCGGCGGCGCAACCACGACGCGCTCGACCGTGGCACAGGAGACCACGATGATCGCGACCGCGGCGACGCCGATGACAATGCCGGTGGTTTTCATCAACGGAGATCCGCGTTCGGGAAGTCGACTTCGTACGCGTTGCCGGCGGTATTGGTGCTGAGCACGGTGTAGCTCCACTGCAACAACCGGACGGTGAACGCGGTGTTGTGAACACCATGGCTCAGATCCCGGTAGATCAGGTAGTCGTTCCAGGCTGCGTTCCGCTGCACGGCGCGGATCAAGGCATTGGTCGAATACTGCGCGCTGCGCCCGAAGCCGACCATGCCGGTGGCGAGCATCTTGTCGCGCAGGTGTTGTTGAACACCGTCCAACTCCGACTGGACGCCGGCCACAACGCCGTCGCCGTCATAGTCGCCGGCATTGGGGGAACCGCTGCGCACTACCGAAATGTGGTCGAGGTCGGTGACCGGGTCCACGCCGGCATGGCAGACGTTGCAGGAGGCAATGTTGCCTTCGCCGGAGAGCCGGTCGGTGACGCTGAACGTGTGGTCGCCGACGGTGTTCTTGCCGGCCTGATGCATGTGGCAATTGACGCACTTGGCGACACCCGCGTGGGCGGAGTTTTCCAATGTGACAGAGGCGATGGTATTGGTCACCCCACTGGCGATGACTTGGACATTGGTGCTGGCGCGTATGCCGAGCAACACGTCGGTGGCGGTGCTCCCGCCATGCGGCACTGTGGTGGACGAGGAGAACGTCGGCGGCGCGCTACGGCGGCCGTTATGGCAGTACATGCACAGCGCGGACGAGCCTTGGCCGGTCAGCACGGGCGGGTTGGACGGATTGACGGAATCATCCAGCGTCACATCGTCATACACGCGCACTTGATGCGCTGCGGCCGGGAAGCCGGCTTCGTTGTGCGGGTCATGGCACGCCTGGCAGGTGAGCCGCCCGGCTTCCAAACGTGTGAGCGCTTTGCCTTTGAGATGATCAACAAAACTCGTCGGCGAATGGCACTTGGTGCAGGAAGCAACCGGCGCCTCCTCGATGGACACTTCCAGATACTTGTCGTCTGCGCCGTGCGGCCCCAAACTCCACTGCTTGGGACGATTGTGGAAGTGGCCGTCCTGGTGGCACGTCGCGCAGACGGCGACGTCGAGGCTGCTGGAATCCTTGCCGGGATGCTGACTGCCCGGGCCGTGGCAGCTTTCGCAGGAGATGTTGGCCTTGTCCTGCAATGCCGGTGGGATCGTCGCATAGTTGCCGGCTTGGAGCACGGTGGGGAACTTCCAGCCGTGCGCTTTTTGCACGTCGTCGAAGCCGCCGTTGTTGGCCAGCGGCGCTTTGTTGTAGCCAACGGTATGACAGGACACGCAGCTTTCGTTGTAATAGCTGGACGTGAATCCATCGACTGAGCGTTGGAAGAACGTCGCGTGCTTGGTCTGCGTCCACGGGCCGTAGTAATCTTCGAGTCCCACTTGCCCGTTCGGGCCGTGGCAGGAGGCGCAGGCGGACACGCCGACGAAGGTCGCGCCCTTGATGGTCGTGAATGAGTTGCTCGTCTGGCCACCGCCGGTCACGGCGAGTTGTAGCACGTAGTCGCCTTCTTTGTCCGGTCGGAGTGCCGCTGTCCGCGTCTTCGGGTTTTCAATCACCGCCGTGGAGCCGGCCGGTTTGGCCACGACCGTCCACGAATACGTGGAGGCGTTCGTGCCAATCGGCATCGCCGTCAGATATTGCCGCTCACCGAGCGGGATGCTTGGTTGCGCCGGCGAAACACTGGAGGAGATCACGGTTACCGTGCCGGTCTTCGAGATGGCCGCTGCGTCCATCACGACGACCCGCAGGTGATAGGTGCTAAGACCGACTTGTTCTGTGTCGATGCCGACAAGATTCGGATTCGTGTCCAGATCGAACTGCTTGTCGATATCGATGCTAAACTTTGTGATTGCGAGCGTGCTAAACTTCGGCGCGGCCACGTCGGTCGCGCTGAAGGTCGCCTGCGTTCGCACATCGGTGTCGGTGATGCTCCACGCGTAGGTGAGTGGAGGAGTCAGGCCGTTGGTCGAGACGGCATCGGCATTCACAGTCACATTTGTGCTGAACCCGACGTCATACCACGTCGTCTGCGGTGGAGGAGGAACAGCCGGCGGTGCGGTGACGGTCAGGAGGAGGTTGACGCCGCCCACGCGCTTGCCGTTGAAATACACTTTGATGCGGAGCTTGGTTGGGCCGGTGAAGTTCGCCGGGATCGGCACTTGCACGCCCGACGTGGCGCTATCCACCAGCGACACGCCGACGATCGGCGTGTTGGTCAGGACTGGAAACGTTGCCTTCCAAGCCTTGGACTTGATCGAAGCCTTGGCGGTAAGCGTCCCCGGACTGGTCACGGTAAGATTCAGTTGATACGATAGTGTTCCACCGGACGTCAGGCCGCCTCCAATCCAGACGGGGCCGAGTTGAGCGCCCGACGAACCGGTGGCACCACGCACGGATGCAGTGATCAAAGTGACAAGCGCGACGACCATCGCACTTGCTCGATTGAAGATAAATCCTCTTAGCATATTATTCTCCTCTGTTCCCCCTGTAGTCGCAACCGATGTGCCAGTGCCGGCCGGCGCTCACCCAACGCGCTAGTCTGCAACGCATTCGGCACTACCGATTCGTTTTCGTCAATCCCAAACTCCCCGGAGTTGCGCGCTATCGCGCACAACCCTGCGTGATTGCGCGCATGAAAACCAACGAAAACCTGCTTGGCAAGCCGAGGCATGACCGTTGCTAAACCGGAAAGCCGTATGCTCACCGACAGAACGCTGGGATTGTTGCTCGCGCTGATTGGACTCATCGCATTAGTCTTGTCGGCCTTCGTCATCCTCGTCAGCACTTCGCCGCACTGAACCGCGCGGCAATCAGAAACGTTTGTTCAGTCAACGGCGAATCCGGTAGTAACGCGCGGGGGCGTTGGTGGCACCGCCGACATCAACGCGATTGGTGACCGCCACGACGGAGCCACTGATAACAGTCCCCGCACCCAAATCGGCGAAGTTGGTGGTGAAGCTACCCTTGGTGCCGCCGCTGGCGGTTTGCAGGAAGTTCGTGCGGCCAACCACAGATTGCCAGCTCACCCGCATATTGTTGCCCTCCTGCGTGATGCTTGTGATTCGGAAACTGCACGCGGTGTCGTTCTCGTCGTACAGCAGGTCACCGTTGTTATCCAGCCCCTTGCCGTCGTTGTCGAAGTCCTCACCGGAAGGAGCCGGGCTCGCCAAGCACGGGTTCTTCACCAGCACCGAGGTGTTGGTGTAATACACCGGTCGCGTGCTCTCCGGCGAGGGAGCCGGATCACTGGTATGGCAATCCACACAGTGATGGCCATCGGAATCCGCTGGTGCGCCGGCATTCTTGTGGTGTGCTCGTAGGCCAGCGCCCCAACCGAACGTCGTCCCGTTGTTGACGCCATGGCAGCCGCGGCAGCCTTGATTGAGTCCGCCGGTTCCGCCGCTTTGGTAGGTGAAGGGGTCGTCGCCGGAGGATGTATGGCACATATCGCAATTGCCTGAGCGCATGAGAAGATGCATGTCGTGGAGCGGACCGCGGCCGACGAAGCCGTCATGGCACTGAACACAGCCCGCAGTGGCTTCGGCCGGCACATCATATTGCGAATAGGCATCCGCGCGCGGTGTGGACACCAGCGCGATGACCGTCGCGCCGGCGATGATGAGTGAAAGTCTCCTGAACATATGTCCTCCAACTCCCCATAGGGGCACACTACATGCCACCGCGATACCGCGTTCTCGTAACGTCCTTGTGGGCAGCCGGTTCAAAAAAATTACCGGCGAAGCGACCGTCTGCCGTGGCGGCAAGTTGCGCGGTAACGCGCACGCGATGTCGTGAAACCGCGCAGCCAGCAAGTGATGATTCCCGGCTTCAGGCGGGAAAACGGGGCAAGGCACATCCAGTGCTAGGTCGGGAAACAGATGTTGAGCGGACGAATGACGTGGCTGCTGCTGTTGCTGATCGCGTTGGCGATTGGAATCGCCACCGCGATCGTCATCGTCGTCAGCACTTCGCACTGAGTTCGGCAAGATAACCATACTTGATCAATCTCCGCCGCAATGCATCACGTTCGAGGCCGAGCAGCTCCGCCGCAAAACTCTGGTTGCCGCCCGACCGTTCCATCGCCTGCCGGACCAATTCGCGCTCCACATCCACCAACGCCACCCCGTCCGCCGGCAATTCGATCAGCGACCGCCCGTTCGGCTTCGTGTGCAACCGCAACTCCGCCGGCAAATGCTCCGGCAGGATTTCATCGGCATGCTCCAAAATCACCAGCCGCTCGATGACGTTGCGCAACTCGCGCACATTGCCCGACCACGCGCACTCTTCTAGCACGCGCGCCGCCGCTTCGGAAAGCCTTTTTGTGGATTTGCTGTATTCCTCCGCGAATTGCCGGAGAAAATGCCGGGCCAACACCGCAATGTCCTCGGGCCGTTCGCGCAGGGCCGGCAACCGCAGCGAAATCACTTTCAACCGGTAATACAAATCCTGCCGGAACTCCCCACGCTCGATGGCTTCCTCCAGATTCCGGTTCGTTGCCGCAATCACGCGCACGTCCACGCTGATCGGTTGCGTCCCGCCGAGCCGGTAAAACTGCCGCGACTCCAGCACGCGCAGCAGTTTCGCCTGCAACGCCGGATGCATGTCGCCGATTTCATCAAGCAACACCGACCCGCCGTCGGCTGACTCAAACAGCCCTTTCTTCGTCGCCTTCGCGTCCGTGAACGCGCCCTTTTCGTGTCCGAACAGCTCGCTCTCAATCAACGTCTCCGGTATCGCCGAGCAGTTAATCGCCATGAACGGCTGCGCCGCGCGCGCGCCGCCGTAGTGCAACGCCTGCGCGGCCAGTTCCTTGCCGGTACCGTTCTCGCCCTCGATCAGCACGGTCGGCGTGTCGGTCTCGGCGATTTGCGCGATGAGTTGCCGGAGCGTGCGCATTGCCGGGCTTTGGCCGACAAGATTCTCAATGGAAAACTTCCGGCACTGTTGCCGGCGGATGCGGGTGACTTCGCGCCGCAACTTCGTTTCCTCGCGCGCCTTTTCCAGCGCGACCTTGACGTGGTCGAACTCAAACGGTTTCGTGAGGTAGTTGTGCGCGCCCAGCCGGACACACTCGACGGCCTGCGCGAGACCAGTATCGGCAGTGAGCATGACGACGCCGATTTCGCGTTCGAGTTTCTTGATCTCCTGCAAGACCTGCACGCCGTCCATCCCGGGCAGCCGCAAGTCGAGCAACACGAGATCGTAGCCGTCGTCCCGGATGAGGTTCAGCCCTTCTTCGCCGGTCGGTGCGCTCTCGACCTCGTAGCCTTCCTTGGAAAGTTTTTGCTGCAAGGACCAGCGGACGAGTTTTTCGTCGTCGATGATGAGGACTTTGGTTTTAGGCATGGGCGAACTCCAGGGTGAAGGTTGTGCCACGGCCGGCTTCGGTCTGGACGTGAATCGCGCCGCCGTGCTTTTCCATGATGGTGCGCGTGATCGCGAGGCCGAGACCGGTCCCGCGATGTTTCGTAGTGAAAAACGGCGAGAAAATCTTCGCCAGATTTTCCTCGGGAATCCCCGCGCCCGTGTCGCGAATGCGGATCGCGACGTTGCCGTTCACGATCGCGCTGACGGTCAACGTCCCGCCCTCCGGCATCGCCTGGATCGCGTTGAGCAACACGTTGAGCAATGCCTGTTGCGCCTGACCGGCATCGGCGCTGATGGCCGGCAAGCCCGGGGGGAATTCCTCGACGATTTGGACGCGATATTTTTGAGCGTCGGGACGCACGAGCGTCAGCATCGGCCGGACAATTTCCATCACGTCGGTCGGGGCGACTTCGGGCTCGCGCTGCCGGGCGAAGTCGAGCAACTCGCGCAGCGTCTTGTTGAGCCGCGTGATCTGCTGGCGGATTTCGCCGACAACTTCCGCATCGCGACCGTCGGCCAGCACTTCGACGGCGGCGCCGATGCCGGCCAGCGGGTTGCGAATCTCATGGGCGATCCCGGAAGCAAGTTCGCCGATGGTGGCGAGTTTGCTGGCTTGTTGCATCTGTTTCTCGTGCGACTCGTGCAGCTCGCGCTTGGCGGTGTCGAGGCTGCGCACCATGGCGTTGAAGTCGCGCGCGAGTTCGCCGATTTGATCCGGCCGTTGCGCTTCGGCCCGCGCGTTGAAATCACCGCGTTCGACGCGGCGCATTTGCTTGAGAAGTTCACTCACCGGCTGGCTCACCAGTCGCACGATCAACAGCCACAGCACGATGCCGACGAGCACAAAGATGAGCGCCCCGTAGACGATGAGCAGGTTGCGGTTGGTGGCGATGCTGGCCTCGGCCGACGCCATCGAACGCTCCGTGACGATCGCGCCGAGAAACTCCGGGCCGGCTGCGTGGCATTTCCGGCAACTCTCGCTGTTGGCCACCGGCCGCATTGACACCGCGAACCGCTGGCCGTTCTCGGCACGTTGGCCATGCAACACGTGGCTGTCGCGGAATAGCGCGGCCGGCACGTCCATCACGGCGCGCGCGACTTCCTGTGTTTCAGTGGAGAACGCGACTGTGCCGTCCGGCTTGATGATGCGGCCCCGGGAAATTTCTTCGGACTTCTGCATCTTGAGCAAAAACTGCTGCACTTCCTCGTGCCGACCACTGAGCATGACGGCGTTGAGATATTCGTGAATCATCGTGGTGGCGATGAGGTTTTGCGCCTGCGTGCGCTCGTGCCACCACGCGCTTTGGACGCGGATGACGAAGTACGTGTAAATCGCGATGACCACCGCCACGGTGATACCGACGGCGACGAGAATCTTGCCGGTGAGACTACGCCGGAGCATACGCCACCTCCTCTTTCGTATGCCCGGGCGTCGCGTGCTCAAAGAGCGGCAGATACCGGGCCGCCAATCCGAAAATCACGACGCCAAACGAAATCAGATTCAATGTGACGGTCGTCTCAATCCACGACGGCACATAGTTCGAACCCGTCGCCGGCAAGAGACCGATCCAGGCGACGTTGAGCCGACTCAGAATCACACCAGCAATTACCGGAATCGCCGCCGCAAACGCCCACCGTCGCCGGCCTGACCACCGCGTTTTCAGGACGACGAACAGCGGCAACGTCAGCAGTAGCATTTCGATCGTGAACATCACGCCTTGCAGTGGGTACTGGAAGATGTACACCCACGCGTTGCGCACAGTGAGATCGGCGACGCGCAGGAACAGGTAGACCAGCAGCAGCGGCGTCATGCCTTTGGCGAGCGAGGTCAGCACGCGCGATTCGAGCGGTTTGTGGAACACCCAAAACGCCAGCGCCGACACAAAGATCGCCATCGCAAAGCCGGAGATGATCGCACTCAGGAAGAACAGCACCGGCAACATCGGCGTATACCAAAGTGGCAGCAGTTTGTTCGGCACGATCAGGAACAGCGAGCCGAGCGATGATTGATGCAGCGTCGAGAGAATCACGCCGCAAATCACAAACGGCACGGTGATCGCGTGCACAAAATGCGACGTTCGCGTCCAGCCGAGTTTATCCAACAGGATCGGCGCGAATTCGACCGTCAACACGCCGGTATACAGCATCACGCACCATGACACCTCGAAGAGCACCGAGTGATGTTGCCAGAAGAAAATCGGCCGCCAGATTTGGTGATACCGGCCGAGGTCCACGAGCAGCGAGCCGGACGCCGAGAGCATGTAGCCGAGATACGCCGCCAACACGACCGGTCGCAGAATAGGATAGAATTGCCGGATGCGAAAGATGTACACCATGCACGCGGTCAGAAACCCGCCGGCCGCGAACGCGATGCCGCAAAGCACGAGCGCTTTCCAGATGCCCCACGGAAATTGATCCGAGAGATTCGTCACCGCGCCGAGTCCGAGCGCGTACCGGCTCGTCAACGCGTAGCCACCGAGTCCCCACAACACAATCAGCAGCAGCCAGCCAAACACCGCGCCAGTGAGATGCTTCGGGAATTGCCGGCCCGACAACAGCCAGCACGCGTACACCGCCGCGCTCATCATCGCGAGCACGCCGACGATTCGGAACAGGATGAGAAACCAATTCATCGTTCCCGCACCCTCCAACGCACGATGGCGCTGAGCATCAACCCAACGCCGATCACCACGAACGGCACTTTCGAAATCGCCTTCCACGTCAACGACGGCAGCGCTTCCTTCGGCAACCCTTTCGGAAACCCGAGTTGCTCCGGTGCGGTGTCCGCGAGATAAATCCACGAGGTCCCGCCAACCACGTCCTCGCCGTACAGCGCCGCGTACCGGTTCGGCTGCGCGTTCATCCGCGCTTTCGCCTCTTTCAACAACTCGACACGTTTCCCAAACTTGAGCGCGCCGGTCGGACACGCCGCGACGCAGGCCGGTGATTGTCCCTTCGCCTGCCGGTCGGCGCAGAAATCGCATTTGCCGACGCGCGGTAACAGCGCGTTGTCCCATTCGTACTTCGGCACGTTGAAGGGGCACGCGAGGATGCAATACCGGCAACCGATGCAGATGTTCTCGTGATAGACGACTGGCCCGCTCGCCATTTTCTCCAGCGCCGCGACCGGACAGACCGACACGCACGCCGGTTCGAGGCAATGCATGCACTGGCGTTTGACCGGTTGCTTCTGGCGATCGATAAATGTGCGCGTCCGGTACGTCAGCTTGCCATCACCTTCCCCATACCCAATCGCCGCCGCCGGCAACCCCTCGAAGGCGGCCCGCACGAGACACGCGTTCTCACAAGCCCGGCAACCGATGCAGCGCGTCAGGTCCACGAGCGCGCCGGCGCCGTTCGAGGTGTCGGTGTGCGGCCGAATCACCATCAGCGGCAGTGCGCCAAGGAATTGCCGTCGCGAGATCACGGTTGCGTCTCCTTTTTGCGGCGGAAGTGCGGCAGCGCGACGCCAAGGAAAATTCCCAGCACGAACGACAGCCCGACGACCGGCAGGAACACTCGGCGGTTGGCTGTCAACGTCTCGCGCAGCTTGCCGGTTTCCTTCTCCAGTTCATCGAGGCGGGCGGTAAGAAGCTCCGGCGTGACAGATTTCAATTTCTGCACTTGCTGGCTCAACGTCTCGCGTTCGTGGCTCGTATGAACCATGTCGCGGTGACAATTCGCGCACGTTTCCGCGCCGACGCCGAACGTGTGACCACGCACGCCCAGTCCGCGAATTTTCATGCCAGCACCGCGCACTTCCGGCATGTGGCAACTCAGGCAGTGCAAGCCTTCGATGGAATGCGTCGCGTGCGAAAAGTCCTTGAGCCGTTCGGTGTGACACGAGCCGCACATGTCATCCGGCTTGTCCTTGCGTAGTTTCATGCCGTGCATTTTGTGGCAATCGAAACAGCGGATGTTTTTCTGGCCGTGCAAACTCACGCGCCATTCACCGTAGGTGACCGTGTGGCAGCCCTGGCAAACTTCCGACGTGACCGGCAACGCCATCTTCTCCTTGTCCGGGTGATCTTGCTTCATCGTGCCGTGGCACGATTCGCAGGAAATGCCGTCATGGGAGAACGCGCCGGTCTTGCGGTCGAACTGGCTCGTGTGGCAGACGAGACATTCCCACCGTTTGCCTTCCTTCGTCCATTCGTTCAAAAACGCATCGTTCATCGCCTGCGCGTGCGGCGATTCAAGCCAATCCTTCGTCGCTTGCTCGTGGCAGAGTATGCAGCGGTCCGATGTCTTCTCATCGTCGGCGCGCGCGGCGACGAACAGCAGCGCGAAGCATAAAGTCAATAGTGCTTTCACAGTTCGACTCCCGGTAAGACTTCGACTTTTTGATCCGGTTTCGAATCCGGCGGATGTGGCGCTTTCTTGCCGATGAGCCAGGCCGGGTTCATCGGGTATTCTTTCGGATCAAAAATCACCCAGTAGAAATGCCACACGACAATCGCCAGCGTCGCGAGCACGGCTTCGTAGTAGTGAATCACCTGCGCGACGTCGTGCCAGACCTTCGGCCAGAGCCGCAGCACGGTTTCGGTAAAGATGAGCATCGCGCCGGTCACGATCATCACGAACGATCCCCAGACCAGCGCCCAGTATTCCGCCTTCTCGGCGAAATTGAACCGCCGGTGCGGCACATTGGCCGGACTCAGACGGAGGTTGCCGGCCAGCGTCATGAGAAAATCCGTGAGGTCGTGCCGGGCGACCCAGAGTTGCCGGAGATAAGCGTGACCGCGGGCGGTGCAGAACAACGCGATGAGATGCATCACAAACAAGCCGGCAAAGGTCCAGCCGCAGATGCGATGAATCAGTCCGCGAATCTCGCCGCCGCCCGGCAAGACTTTGAACGGCCAACTCCACCACGCGTCCGGGAACTTGTGCACGAAACCGGTGTACGCGAGCAGCACGAACATCACCACGAGCAACGCATGCTGCAGTCGCGCCAGTCTTGGCAACCGCTCTTCTGCGTGAGATGACGCTTGGACGGCTTGAATGTGGACGCGCGTCTTGGCGATGTAGTCGAGGAGGTTGAATGCTCCCATGCCGCCGATCGTGAGCGCGATGATGCCGATGTAGAACCACGACACGAAGTTCACGATCCACGGTTTGCCTTTAGCCGCGCCCGGCAGGTTGTGAATCTTGATCTCGCCGCTGGCCAGCCGCGTCCCGATGCCGGGATGACACTTGCCACAGGTTTGCGGCAGATTTGCCGGGTTGACGGATGACAGCGGGTCGCTCGATGGCAGGATGTCGTGGAAGCCGTGACACGACGCGCAGTTGGCGACGGTCGCACCGCCGAACTGCATCGCGAGGCCGTGGAAACTTTGCATGTAGGTCTGCACGACTTGCGGCGAAAGTTGGTAGCGCGCTGCGATGCGTTCTGCGCCGTGGCATTGAGCGCACGTTTCCGGTATGTGCGACGGCGCGACCTTCGAGGTCGCTTCGCGTACGGCCTGGATCGTATGTTCGCCGTGGCAGTCGGTGCAAACCGGTGCGTCGCGGATGCCGGACGTGACGGCTTTCCCGTGGATGCTGCGCGTGTAAGTCTGCCGGACGTTCTCGTGGCACTTGCCGCACGTGCCGGGAATTGTCTGCCAGTAAAGTTTTGAGTCGGGATTGGTCGAACGGTGCAAATCGTGCGAGCCGTGACAGTCGGTACAAACGGCGGCGTTGGCGACGCCGTTGCTATGCGCGATGCCGTGCACGCTCTTGTCGTACGTCACCACGACGGCGCGTTGACGGAGATCAAACTTCTCCATCTCGCGGATGTTCCCATGGCATTTCGCACACGTCTCAGGAACGTTGGCGCGATTGACCGGCGAGGCCGGGTTCCGGTAATTCAACAACTCGTGGGCGTTGCCGTGGCAGGCCTGGCAGGTGGCGGCCTCGGCCACGCCCTTCGATAGCGCGAGGCCGTGGTCGCTCTTCAGGTAAATGTCGGTCTCGATTCGGTGACACTGGCCGCAACTGACCGGCTTGAGATGCTCGGCATGCGGGAGGTCATTGATGTCGGTATGGCAACTCGTGCAGAGGTTTTTGGAGTGGATCGAGCGCGAGAATTTTTCTTCGTCAACGAACTTCGGGCCGTCCTTATCGGCGTGACACGCAAAACATTCCGCGTTGTCGATGGCCTGCGCTGTCGAGGCAATCGTGAGTAGACATACCGCCAACCATGTTTCACGAACTCGCATAACTGTGTAACCCACTCAGCAGATAATTGACGCCGAAGTAGGTAAAGATGACCGACGCGAAACCGATGACCGAAATCCACGCGGCGCGTTTGCCTTTCCAGCCGCGCATGAACCGGCAATGCAGGAAGACCGCATAGATGAACCACGTGATGAGCGACCACGTCTCCTTCGGATCCCAACTCCAATACGTGCCCCACGCCGAGTTCGCCCACACCGCGCCGGTAATGATGCCGACCGTCAGAAAAAGGAAACCGAACGAAATCGTCTTGCCCGTTGCCGCGTCGAACGCCTCGGCCAGCTCAGGCCGTCTTGCCACGAGGTAGCCAATGCTGGCCGCGAACGCCACGCCAAACGCCCCGTAGCCGAGGAAACACGTGAGTACGTGAAACGTCAGCCAGTTGCTGCGCAGCGCCGGCATCAGCGGCTTAATGGCGCTGTCGTGATACGTGCTGGCGTACGCCAACGTGAGTGCGGCCAGCAACGCCGTCGCCGCACCGAGCGCCGGGATGTTCAGCTTCACGCGCAGCCCCAGATACACAGCGACGACCGCCCACGCGAACAACACGAGCGACTCGTACATGTTGCTGAACGGCGCGCGTCCCGCCTCAGCCCAGCGCCAGATCATAAACACGGTCTGCGCAAAGACGCCGGCCGTCAGGAACATCGTGGCGATCACGCCGAACCGTCGTTTGCTGGAAAAGACGTTAGCGACTGAAAACAGCAGCGCCGTCAGGTAGCCAGCGAGACTGAGATTGAACACGAATGTCATGGGGTCTCTCCTGTGCCGCGAGTTTTCCCATCAGCGCCGCGGCGTGCGCTTCGATGATCCCGTGGCAGAGCACCAAGTCGTGCTCGCGGTGACGCACGTTCTCGCGCACGATGGCTTCGAGGTCATCGATGTTGTAGAGGTAAACGTTTTCGAGGTGCTGCACATCCGGGTCGATGTCGCGCGGCACGGCGATGTCGATGAGGAACAAGGAGCGGTTGCGGCGGGTCGCCATCAATTGGGTGACCTGTTCACGGTGCAAGATGGTCTCAGGGCAGCCGGTCGAACTGACGACGATGTCCACGTCGGCCATCGCCTTCAGACAATCGTCAAACCGGATCGCCTGACCGCTGAACTCCGCCGCCAACGTCTGCGCGCGGTCGAACGATCGGTTGGAGACGAGAATCGATTGTGCGCCTTTCTTCGCGAGATGCCGGATGCAGGCTTCCCCCATCTTGCCGGCGCCGATGATCATCACGGTATGCTTCGACAAGTCCTGCCGGAAAATCTTCTCGGCCAGTTCGACGGCCACGCTGCCGACGGATGTCGCCCCGCGGCCGATGCCGGTGCGGGTGCGAATCTCCTTCGCGGTGCTGAAGGCTTTTTGGAACGCGCGGTTGAGCACGCGGCCGGTCAGCCCGGCCGTTTGCGCATGCTCGTAGGCGGTTTTGACTTGGCCGGAAATTTCTGTCTCACCGAGTACCATCGAGTCCATCCCGCTCGCGACGGAAAACAAATGCCGCAAGGCCGGCTCACCTTCGTGGACGTAGAGATGTTCGCGCACGTCGCAGGGAAATTTCGCGAGCAACTGGAAGATAGATTTGACGTTGCCATTGACGACCGGCGCGACGCCGTAAATTTCCACGCGGTTGCAGGTCGAGAGCAGCACCACTTCGTCGAGGCCGGCCACGACTTTGAGCCGGCAACCGTGACAGCCGAGTTTCGAGGGCGCGACCGCGAGTTGTTCGCGCAGGGCGACCGGCGCGGTCTTGTAACTTAATCCGGCAACGAAAACACTCATGCCTGCTTCCTCCGTTCATTGAGCCACGGGTTCAGATAGAACACAATGCCCAGCCCGACAATCATCAACCCGAAGCCGGTATAGACGACGGGGACGCCGGGATCTTTGACGACTTGAAACGATGTGTACGCGAGATCGTTGGGGTTGTAGCCGGACTGATAAAACGTGTAGCCGCTGTACGAGAGCGGGCGGTTGACTTCCAGCGTGTGTTCGCCGTTCGGCAAACGCACTGTGCTCTTGAACGACTTGATCGGGCCGTCGGCGCGTTTGGCTGCGTAGACCATCTGGAGCGGACTCTCGGTCGCGCCGTGGTCGAACTCGGGAAACTTCGCAAACACCCACCGGTGATTCTGATACGTTGGCCCGTTGACGGCGACGAGGATGGCCGGGTTGCGCGGTTGAGACGAGCGGCTGGTGATTTCCCGGGTCTGCATGTCGACGGTGAAATCCGGGATGTACTTCAGCACGGTAATCTTGAATTCCTCGAACGTCTGCTCGACCCCGAGCTTGACCGGCAACGCAGCTTGCCGGTTCTTGGCCGGCCATTGGATGAGCACCTGTTCCGCCGCCGACTGGTCGTAGGTCTCGATCTCGAAATTCACGAGATGCATCGCAAACGGCAACGATCGCACGCCCCGGTCATCCACGAATTGTGCGACAGTTTCACCCTCGCGGAATTCGAGATAGCCTTTCTGTCCCCACACCCCGCGAATCACGCCGCCACCCAGGATGAGCAGAAAGCTAATGTGGGTGAGCATTGACCCCAAGGCCCGGCCCCGCGCGAAGCCTTGCGTGCGAATCATCGTCGCGAATCGGCGCGAGCTGCACACAGCCACGCTGGCCGATAACGTGCACAGCAACCCGATGAACCCCCACGATTGAAACACATGCGTCAGTCCGAGCTTGCCGAATAACTCCATTCGCCCGGCCGCGGCCGGATATTTCGCGAGATACTTGGCCACATCCGCGCCCTGCGGCAACACCGTGCCAACCACGCACGCCACCGCGATGATCACGACAACCGACACCGCAAATTTCACTGACGCAAGTTGCTCGACGATCCGGGCGGTCAACGATTTCAGAAGTGCAGATTGATTGTCTTTGGCTTGTCCCATGATGCACCCAATGGTTTAGCAACGCCCTTGCCAGTGCGCTCTCGCCATCGCCTAAGCGACTGCCTTGGAAATGATTGCGCGACAAGTAGCAGAGCCGAGAGCGGGCGGTATGTGCCGACAGTTTGGCGGGAAGCGCTGCTTTCGTGACAGCTTGTCAGCGCAGAAAAAGCAGCGCCGCGTGGAGTGCACGCGGCGTAGACGGGACAGCTTGGTCTAGCAGCCTGTCGGACTTTGATGTAAGCCGTTGATTATCAACCTGACTATTCTTGCCCACGAAAAATGCGACTCTTGATAATGAACAACTTATGAAAAATCTCTCTTCCAAGTCCGACAAACTCCTAGTGTTTCACTTTTGGGTCCGGATGGGCAATCTTCTTGACCATCTCTTCCTCATTGAAACCTTTGAAGTTCGGGCTTTGCTCGTTGTGACAGAGTCTGCAGCTCTCAGTTGCCGGATAGATCATGCCGGCTGCAATGGACTTGGCGCGATCTTCCATCGTG
>CAZMKD010000126.1:0-1807 GCA_964566575.1 uncultured Verrucomicrobiota bacterium | reverse complement strand
CGACGCCCCCAACAGGCGGCACCGGACAGGTCTTTCTCCGTCGCCCCGTCTCGCAATGTCAACGACCCATGCGATGGGTCAAGCACGCCCCCTTCTTGCAAAATATACCGGGGGCCCATCGGATAGAACCAGAGGATTACTCCGAAAGGGATTACTCTCTGGAGCCTCCGTCGAACCGGACGAGCGGTAGGATAAAATGCCAGCGAGTTACTCCGAATCCTTCAGAGCACTTTTCCAACACCTCTCCTCCGAACCGGGCGTGATAGTTTCCTTATCACCCGGCTCTCCAGTAGTTGGCTTACGCAACTGCAGCGCGATCGTAGTGCCCATGATGAATCTCATCGTGGCATCCGCGACAGACGATCAACGTCTTCCGCCGCCGTGCCGCCATGACCTCCATCCACTTGGGATGGGAGCGACCTTTCTTGTGCAAATCAGCGAGCTTACGGATGTGGTGGACCTCGATGTCGTCCGGTCCACCGCACAGCTCGCATTTCTGCGCAAGCAGGCGCTCCAACAATTCACTACGACCGCTCCAGACCCTTCGCTCGGATTCGCAGACCGCCGCCCACGGGTTCCGCTTCAATGGGATCGCGCCGAAGTGAGCCTCCAACGGTTCCTTATCAGAACCGCGGGGAATCACGACCTGAAGCACCTTGTAGGTGCCGTCAGGCGTTCGGAGCGTCCTGCCGAACTGCCGATAAATCTTTGGGCAGCTCGTGCGGAACTTGTTGGCCAGCGTCTTGACCAGCGAAACCTGCGCCACCCATTTGAGTTTTCCAAGGGTGCCCAGGTTGTACGCCAGTCGGTAATACTGCACGAGGCCGCCGTACTCTGCCTGGTACCGAACGATGATGCTGTACGGACCATCATTCAGACGCTGCGGCAGATGCACGGGCTTGCCGTGTTCCATGTAGCGAGCGCAATGCGCGTTCACTACGGCTCGCGGCACTCGAAAGCCGATGCCGCCGTTGATACCGCGTTCACCGCGTGAATCGCGCCAACAATCGGCGTGCATCGCATGCACCTCGTACCCCAGGAACTTCGCCCGCCCATTCCGCGCGTGCGTGATGAGCGTCTTGTCCTGGTTGAGTTCAAGCTTGAGTTCGTCACGCAAATACGCACCGACTCTCTGCTTGATCTCCTCTGCTTCGGCCTTCGGGCCGATGAATCCGAGCAGGAAGTCGTCCGCGTACCGCTCGTACCACAGGCGTCGGAATTTCGGGTCATCGGGTTCCCGTGAGGGCAGCCCACGAGCTTCGCGCATGAGCGCTTCGGCTCGTTCATGATCCCCGCGTTTCCGCGCCCGGTGTGCCGCGACGGTCCGTCGGACATACTCCGGATTGGTCTTCCTGCAGCGGCCCCGTGTGTTGGCCGGGATCAGTTGCGTTTCGACGAACTTGTCCAACTTGTCCAGCACCAGATTGGAAAGTAGCGGGCTGATCACGCCACCCTGCGGCACGCCGCTGTAGGTGTCGTGGAACCGCCACTCTTCCAAATACCCGGCGTCGAGGAGATTGCGAATGAGACGCAGGAACCGGTTATCGTGGATCTTCTCCGCCAGAATGCCCATCAGCACCGTATGATCGATGCGATCGAAGCACTGGCAGAGGTCGCCCTCGATGAACCATTTGGTTCCCTTGCCGTTCGCCTGAATCTCCCGAAGCGCCGTGTGACACCCGCGTCCCGGACGAAAACCGTGTGAATGTGGGCTGAATTGCGGCTCGTAGTAGGCCTCCAGTAGGGAGCGAATCACTTCTTGTAGAAGCTTGTCGCTCCACGTCGGCATGCCCAACGGCCGCAATTT
>CAZMKD010000125.1:0-6248 GCA_964566575.1 uncultured Verrucomicrobiota bacterium | reverse complement strand
TGGCAACCTCCTCCCGCGTGTCCTTGCCTTCGTCATAACGCGCGAGAATTCGCTGTCGGATGTCCAGTGAGAGGGTGGCCATGCCCACATTCCATACCACACCCTCATCACAATGGCTACAGTATTAGTTAAACTGCTCTAAAGGCGCAAATCGCCGAGCTGACTCAGCCCCGGTGACGGGCGAAGCTTTCCTGCAACTCCGCCGGTGAACACGTCGCCGTGCCGATTTTGCCGACCACAACACCGGCCGCGTGATTGGAGGCTTCCGCCGCTTCCACGGCATTTGCTCCGGCCGCCAGCGCCAGCACCAACGTTGCAATCGCCGTGTCCCCCGCGCCGGACACGTCGAACACCTCTTGCGCCACCGTCGGGATATGATGCGGTTTCTTGCCGAGACGGAACAGGCACATGCCGTGTTCGCCGAGGGTGACGAGCAGGTTCTCCGGCTTCCACGTGGCCAGCAGTTTCTTGCCGACGCGCAGCAGTGGCTCGTCGTGTAACACGTCTTCGAGCGGCTCGGTGTTCGTCATGCCGACGGCAGCAAATGCCTCTGATCGGTTAGGCGTGATGGCCGTCAGGCCAGTAAATTTCAGCAAGTGACGCGCGGTCGGATCGGCCGCGGTGATCTTGCGTCGGCGCTTGGCTCGTGCGTGCATCGTGTCCAGTAGTCGTTGCGTCAGCACACCCTTGCCGTAATCTTCGAAGATGACCGCCGTCACGTTGTCGAGCTGCGCCTCAAAATTCTCCAAGAGTCGTGTCTGGGATGCCGGCGAAAGTGGCTCGGTGTGTTCGCGGTCAAAGCGCACGATTTGTTGGTGATGCGCGACAATGCGGGTCTTCAGCGTCGTGGGCCGGTTGGGATCCACCACCAGTCCATGGGTCTCGACGCCCTGTTGTCCGAGGATGTCGCACAACTCCGCGCCGGCACTGTCATCGCCAATCATGCCGAGCACCGTCACGTGACCGCCCAGAGCCCGGAGGTTGCGGGCCACGTTCGCCGCGCCGCCCGGAAAGTACGATTCACTCTGCACCTCGACGACTGGCACGGGCGCCTCGGGGGAAATGCGGGAGACTTTGCCCCACAGAAAATGATCCAGCATGACATCGCCAACGACGAGGATGTTTTGCTGCGGGAATTGGCGGATGAGTTTTTCGAGTCGGGACTGGTTCATTTCAGTTGTTCGATGACGGCCGCCGCCCAGAGCGGCACCAGTAATTCATGGTGGCCAACAATGTAGTAGCCGCGCCCGCCTTTGTGCGTAGGGCGGCGGACGACGTTCTCGGTCGGCCGGTACTGGCGGATCATATCGAAGTTGACAGTCGTGAAATTATCCACGGTATTGCCGAGGTTGCGGGCGATGGTGAGCGCTTTGAGGAACACTTCCGGCATGATCACCGCCGAGCCGATGTTGAGGATGACGCCGCCTTCGAGTGTCGCGACGATGGCGGCAAACTTCTGGAAATCCAGATACGTCGCTTCGCCAAGCACGCTGCCGTCGGTGCTGGGGTGTTGGTGAATGATGTCGGTGCCGATGGCGATGTGGACGGTGACCGGCGTATTGCTGACGACGCCCTGATGAAGAATGCTGAGTTCCTTTTGACGGAATTGGCCTTTGACGATGGCTTCGCCGAGGGCGCGCCCGGCGCCGATGCCTTGCCGGACGCCGTCGGCGAGCGCGGCGTTCATCAGCTTGCCGGTCTCGTCGATCATGCCGAAGCTGCCGTCGTCGAGACCGCGTTGGACGTCTTCGCTGGTCTCGCCGATGAGCGCGAGTTCGAAATCGTGAATCGCGCCGGCGCCGTTGAACGCGACGGCGTTGACGGCGCCGCGGCGCAGGAGGTCGACGAGGATGGGATTGAGTCCGCACTTGATGGGGTGCGCGCCCATCATGACGACCACCGGCCGGCCGTTGCGCACCGCGGCGACAGTTGCGTCGACGACCGACCGAAAATCATTTCCGATGAGAATCTTCGGCAGCGAATCGAGGAACTGTGCGAAGCTGCCGCCTTGGTTCCAGACGCGGGCGATCTCGTCGAGGTGAACTTTGTTGGGGCGCTCCTTGAGAGGATAGGTGCGGATGCGGCCGAAATCGAGGGGCGGGAAGTCCATACTAATGGCCGCTGGCGATGCCGTTGAGAACGAGTTTGGCGCTGCCAATTTTCAAGTCGGAGGAGATGAGCAGGGGGAGCTTGCGCGCGTCATCGCTGATCCAGAACCACATACGGCCCTTGTTGGCGGAGACAATGGTCAGCGTGGGTTTGGGTTCGATGCGGAGCGCGGGCACGTCGCCGGTGGGGCGGAAGTACATCATCTTGCGCAGGTCGGGACGAATGTTGACGTTGTAATTGGAGCCGCTGACGTTGATGAAGAAATTGTTGTCCAAGTCGAGCGCGAGCGGTTGTGTGCGGACGTAATAGAGCGAGGAAATCACGTCCTGCACGGGCGCGGTGAGGGGGCCGTTCTTGATTCTGCCGGTAATGAAGTTGGTGGTCAGCGTCGTGTGGTTGATATAATCGTAGCGTGTTTCGCCGGCCCGGCTGTGTTTGCCCTCGGTGCGCGCTTCCCGGTAGCGCCGCGTGCACAACTCGTCCACATCCAGCCAGCTTTCCGTCTTGTTCTGCACGTGGAACAAGAAGTCAGCCAGCCCGCTGGTGTGAGCTTCGGCGATGAGATGGTAACAGTCGTTGCCGTCCACCGTCTCGATTCCGTCCACCCTCAGCGTCGCGCGCCCGGCCACGAACGGCCCCCAGAAAATCTGATACGACAGCCGTTCACCCACCTGGAACGGGACGTTTTCGCCGCCGGCAATCAGCGTGACTGCGGAGATCGCCCAAACGGCCGTGATCAGAATCATTTGTTGCATCATCGAATCGCGCAAGTATAGGAACGCAGTTGGACTGTTTCAACGAAAAAGCCCGCCGCGCCTTCGATTGGACAGTGCCGGGTGCACTTTCGTTGTCGCTGCGCCCCGGAGTTAGTCGCGATTGACGAGCGTGAAACCGTGCGCCAGCGCATTTGGCACCGGCACGCAAAGCTTCTTCGCCCGCTCCACATCCTTCACCCGCAACTCAATCAGATTGAAGTGGCGGGATTTCATCTGTCGAAGGTGATTGTTTCTTTCTTCCATCCCTTTGGGCAAAGTACGGTTTCGCTGGGGGTTGTCCGTGCCACAATCTGTCCGGCCTTTATCACGAGGAGGCGCGGGGCGATGCGGCGGAGTGCGTCGAATTCGGTTTCGGCGTCGAGCAACACGAGGTCGGCGGGGTTGCCGAGCTTTAACTCGCAGTCGTGACCGAATGCTCTTGCCGGGTTCGTGGTGATCATGTCCCAGACTTGGGGGATTTCGCTGGCGCCGCTCATTTGGCCGTAGTGAATCCAGACGAACGCGACTTGGACCGGGTCGCCGACGCCGAGCGGATACCACGGGTCCATGATCGAGTCGTGGCCGATGCCGACGTTGATGCCGGCGGCGAGCATCTCTTTAACGCGCGTGTGGCCGCGACGTTTGGGGTAGGTGTCGAACCGGCCTTGGAGGACGGAGTTGTCGCACGGGTTGGTGACCATGTGCAGGCCGGCACGCTTGATGAGGCGAATGAGCTTGAAGGCGTAGGCGTTGTCCACGCTGTGCATCGAGGTGGTGTGACTAGCGGTGACGCGGCCGGTCAGGCCGCGTTTGATCGTTTCGGCGGCGAGGACTTCGGTGAACCGGGAATTGGCGTCGTCGGTTTCATCAATATGCAGATCGAGCGGCCGGTGGAATTGCTGGGCGAGGTCGCAGGCGAATTTCACATCGGCGACGCCGTCGTCGCGGGTCATCTCGTGGTGAGGGATGCCGCCGACGAGGTCGCAGCCGAGTTCCATCGCCTTTTCCATGAGCCGCTCGCCGTTGGGGAACGCGTAGATGCCGTCTTGTGGGAAGGCGACGAGTTGGATGTCCACGAGGCCGGTAAAATCCTTCTTCACTTCGAGCAACGCTTTGACGGCAGTAAGCTGCGGATCGCAAACGTCCACGTGACTGCGAATGCGGGTGACGCCATGCGCAAGCTCCCATTTCACGGCGAGCGTGGCGCGGCGTTTCACGTCGTCGAAGGTGAGTGTCTTCTTGCGCTCCGCCCAAATCTCGATGCCTTCGATGAGCGTGCCGGACTGGTTGAAACGCGGCTGGCCGACGGTGAGCACGGCATCGAGGTGGACGTGGATGTCCGTAAAGGTCGGCGAGACGAGCCTGCCCCGCTCGCCACGCTCCGAGCGTGGCAAGGAGCGGGGCGAGCCGGCGCAGTCGATGACTTGCCGAGGCCTGCCGGAAAGTTTCGGCCCGATTTTGGCGATGAGGCCGTTATGGACAGCGATGTCGACCGGCTTGTCGTGTCCCCGGATACGGGCATTGCGGAGGATGAGGTCCATGCGGTGCCGGCATTGTATTCGGCATGGCGCCCAGCAAAAGCAAATTCTAAGAATGGCTTTGACATCGTTGGCGCATTTTAGACGGACACAGCCTGCCCGCCTGCCCTTTCGGCTGGACATCCTCACATCGCGAGCGGATGATGCCGGCAAGAGGTCGAAACAGATGGGAGACGTTAGGAATAGGTATACCCTTGCCGGAGTATTGTTGTTGCTTGTCGTAGGTGCTGCGCCCATCAGCAGGTCCGCCACGCTCGCCGTCACGAACACCGCGGACAGCGGACCGGGCACGCTGCGCGCAGCGTTGGCCAGCGCGGCCAACGGCGACACGATCAACTTCGCGGTCGCCACTCCCGCGACAATCACCCTGACCACCGGCGAGTTGGTGGTTTCCAATAATGTCCGCGTCTTCGGCCCCTCAGCAGCCCTGACCGTGAGCGGAAACAGCGCCTCGCGTGTGTTTCGCATCGCGACGGGTACCGTGTCCTTCGTGAATCTCAACATTAGAAATGGCCTGGCCATCGGGACTGCCGGAGCCAACGGAACGGTGATGCATCCGAACGGGTTTCCTGGAGGCAGCGCACAGGGCGGCGGCATTTTCAATAACGGAACGCTGGTGATGACCAACTGCATGTTCGCCGGTAACTCCGCCGTAGGTGGACGGGGAGGCGATTCGCTCGGCATCGCAGGCGATGGCGGCGCGGGTGGCGTTGGGGATGGGGCAGCAGTTTATAATCAAGGCACGCTGACGGTGGCGAACTGCACGTTTAGCGCCAATTCTTCCACGGGCGGCGATGGCGGCGGTGGATTCACGGGCGGCAACGGGGGCAGTGCCGACGGTGGATGTATTTTTAACCGTGGCACTCTGAATCTTGTCAGTTGCACCCTCTGCGTCAATTCGGTTACCGGCGGCAACGGCGGATCGGGCGATGATACAGGCGGAAACGGCGGCGACGGTCGCGGCGGTGGGCTGCTCCATGATGCCGGCAGCAGTTCCACGATCCAAAACACGATCATCGCCGCCAATAGCGCCGCAGGCGGCAGCGCTGGTCTGGGCTTTTCGACCGACGGCATCAGTGGTTCGAACTTTGGCCCCGATGTGTTCAGTTCAGGGGCGATTGCCAGTCAGGGTTATAACCTGATCGGCAACACGGCCAACAGCAGCGGGTTTGGCGCGACCGGCGACCAGCTTAACGTCAATCCAATGCTCGGCCCGCTGGCGGATTATGGTGGCCCGACGCAGACGATGGCATTGCGTGCTGGCAGCCCAGCGATTGATAAGGGCAAGAGCTTCGGCCTCGGCTTGGATCAACGTGGCCAGCCCCGCCCGTACGATGATCCTAACATCGCCAATGCCACCGGAGGCGACGGAGGCGACATCGGCGCGTACGAGACCAGCGAATTGCGCGTTGCCTCCGTCGACAGGATCGGCAACGATCTGCGGCTCCGATTCACTTCCGTGCTCGGCACCAATTACCTTGTTCAGACGAAGAGCGATCTTTCCTTGACGAATTGGACGACGCTGGCTGGAAGTGTCGCCGGCAATGGCGGCGCCGCGCAGACCACGCAGACCAATGCCTTCACCCAGCCCAAACAATTCTACCGCGTCCACCTCCAGCCCTGAGCGAAGACCATCGACGTGCACGCCACGACGAGCGGGCGGAATCAAACGTTTCCGGCCCGATCTGCCGCACCTCAAAAAGCGTTAGGGCTATGTACGTGACTCCACCAGCCACAACGAGTAGTATTTTTCGCGGTGACAGAAGATTATCCGCGCACGCTGCTGGAATTGGAACAGCGCTTCAGCGACGAAGCGAAGTGCCGGGCTTATCTGTTTGCGCTGCGC
>CAZMKD010000124.1:0-12080 GCA_964566575.1 uncultured Verrucomicrobiota bacterium | reverse complement strand
TGCTGGTGTCGCCCCCCGCGCACGGCCAACGGCCGGAAGTGCTGCTGCATTACCCGATCACAAGGTAGTGTCCAACTTTGACCGCACGCAAAAGTCCAACTTTGAATGCACCACCGCACCGAGGCAGCAAGTTCTTGAATGTCGGTCGCGGTCAGCCTAGACTGACACCATGAGTCTCGCGGAAATCAAAGAGCGGATTGCGGAGCTGACGCCCGAGGAGCGGCTCGAAATCGCGGCGTTGATTGTGCATCTGAATCAAACGGACGATCCCGAGTACAAAGCGGAGCTTGGTCGCCGGATGGCCGCGATGGACGCTGGTAACAAGTACACCGAGCAAGACCTGAAGCGCCTTCACGAAGAGTTGAGCCGGCAAGGCCGATGAGCCGTGCGTACGCCTACGTCGTGCATGACGCCGTGGTTCAGGTTTTTAATTCCAGCACCAAGTCTCAACGGGTAGAACTCTTGCGTATTTTTCAACGGCTGGCGGCCGAGCCGCACCAAACTGGCGATTACGTCCAAACCAGTGCCGAGGGCCGGCCGGTGCAAGTGAAACGATTTGGGCACTGGTACGTTAGCTTTTGGGCTGACCACGCCGTGGCGGAACTTCGAATCGTTGGACTCCGGAATTTGCCATTATAGAATGAAACCCAAGAACGTAGTGTTGCTCGGCACGACCGGGTCGATTGGCGTCTCGACGCAGAAGGTGGCGGCGGACTTGCCGGATCGAATTCGGATCGTCGGCATGGCGTCGCGCGAGAGCGTGGATGGGATGGAGAAAGCCATCGCGCAGTTCAAGCCGAAGGCCGTGGCGATGACCAATCACTCGAAGGCCAAGGAGTTGGAGAAGCGGCTCGCCACAGGCAGGGACGCCTGTGCCACCGTGCCGGTGTTGGCGGGTGAGCGAGGTCTTGTCGAACTGGCGACGATGCCGGAGGCGGATATTGTGCTCGTGGCGATTGTCGGGACAGCGGGGCTGGAACCGGCATTGGCGGCGATTCGGGCCGGTAAGGATTTGGCGGTGGCGTCGAAAGAGATTCTTGTCATGGCCGGGGAGTTGGTCATGAGCGAGGCGAAGAAGCATGGCGTCAAAGTCTTGCCGGTGGATAGCGAGCACTCGGCGATTTTTCAGTGTTTAGAGGGACGTGTCCCGGCCAGTGTTAAGCGGTTGATTCTGACAGCGTCGGGCGGGCCATTCCGGCAGACGAGCCGGGAAGACTTCAAGCACATCACTTTGGCGCAGGCGCTCAAGCACCCGTCGTGGAACATGGGGCAGAAGATCACGATCGATTCGGCCACGTTGTTCAACAAAGGGCTGGAGATGATCGAGGCGCGGTGGTTGTTCGATATCGAGATCGATCGCGTGGATGTGGTGGTGCATCCGCAGAGCGTCGTGCATTCGATGGTGGAGTTTGTGGACGGTTCGATTCTGGCGCAGTTGAGCGTGCCGGACATGCGGTATCCGATTCAGTACGCGCTGACGTATCCGCACAGGCTGTCGAATTCGATGCCGCCGACGGATTTCGCGAAGATTGGGACGTTGACGTTTGAGAATCCCGACCACGAGAAGTTTTCGTCGTTGCGGCTGGCCCGGCACGCAGGGCGTACCGGCGGGACGATGCCGGCAGTGTTTAACGCGGCGAACGAGGTCGCAGTGGCGCGGTTCGTGGCCGGGCAGATCAAGTTCACGGATATCTTCGAGACGGTGGAAAAGACGATGAAGGCACACCGCGCAGTTGCGCATGCTCCACTGGATGCTATACTCGAAGCTGATTTGTGGGCCAGAAAGGAAGCCAAACGTGCCGTCTAATTTATTGGAGATTTTCAGTTTCTACATTTATCCAGCGCTGCTGGTGTTGTTCTTCTTTGGCCTGACGATTTTCGTCCATGAACTCGGCCATTACCTGATGGCGCGACGGCGGGGAATGGTCGTCGAGCGGTTCTCGATCGGGTTCGGCCCGAAAATCTTCGGCTGGGTCAGGAACGGAATTGATTACCGGGTGTCGTGGCTGCCGTTTGGCGGCTATGTGGCATTGCCGCAGATGTCGCCGATGGAAGCCATCGAAGGCAAATCGGAGTCGGGCGCGACTGTAGTGCCGCCGGCGCCGCCGCTCTCCAAGATTCTCGTCGCCTTCTGGGGGCCGTTGATGAATCTCGGGTTTGCGTTTTTGCTAGCCTGCCTGCTTTGGCAGATCGGGATGCCGTCCGCCAATCGTTCCGCAGTGATCGGCTGGGTCGAACCGAATAGCAGCGAAGAACTGGCCGGCCTGCTGCCGGGCGACCGTATCCTGCGCGTCAACGACAAGGACGTCCGCAAATGGAGCGACGTGGTGGCCGCCGTGGCGACAAGCCTTGAACCAACGGTCAAACTCGCCGTGATGCGCGGCGAGCAACCGCTCGAATTCACCGTCGAGACCACGTACCATCAGGAGTTCGGCGTCAAGATTACGGCGTTGTATCCGCCCGGGCGGCCGGTTGCGGTGCGGGTGAACCGGCATTCGCCCGCCGAGATTGGCGGCATCAAACCCAACGACGAATTTCTCGCAATCGAAGGTGTGCCGATTCACAGCCGCGATCAGTTGATCGACATCATCGGCAAGTGCACCGACAAGCCGACAAGCGTCAAGGTGATGCGCGCCGGCAAGGTGCTGACCCTGACCGTCACGCCCGAGTACAACGCCGCGGCCAAGGCTGGCCGCATGAACGTCGTGCTCGGCGAACAAATCGTGAAGCCGGGCCCCACACCAATCGAACAATTTGAGGACGTGCTGGGAATGCTCGGCAGCAGCGTCTACGCGATTGCACACCACGAGAAAACCGGTGTCGGTATTAAGAGCTTCAGCGGTCCGGTCGGCATCATGGGCGGCTGGTGGGCCGAGTTTGCCAGCGGCGGGATGCGGCGCGGTCTGTGGCTGGCGGTCGTGTTGAACATCAACCTCGCGCTCTTCAATTTGCTGCCGTTGCCGGTGCTCGATGGCGGCCACATCCTGTTTGCGGTCATCGAGGCAATCCGGCGCAAGCCGGTCAATGCCCGGCTCGTCAACGCCGCCTCGACGGCATTCGCGGCATTGCTGATCGCCTTCATGCTGTTCATCACATTCCACGACATCCAGAAGTTTTTGCCCAACCGGTCGCGCCGCGCCGCCGAGCCGGCCACCAACGAAGTCTTGCCGTCTGTTCCCGCGATTCAGCCATGAACTACTGCGCCAATCCATTCTTCTGGCAGCGCCGCGTCACCCGCGAGGTGAAAGTCGGCCACATCGGGGTTGGCGGCGACAATCCGATCCGCGTCCAGACGATGCTCATCTCCGACACGATGAACACGGAGGCATGCGTCAAGGAAGCCGTCCCGATCATCGAGGCCGGTTGCGAAATCCTGCGCATCACCGCGCCCAGCATCAACGACGCGAAGAATCTGAAAAACATCGTCGCCGAACTTCGCAAGCGCGGCCTCAACACACCCATCGTCGCCGACATTCATTTTGTACCGGTCGCCGCGATGGAAGCCGCCGAATGGGTCGAGAAAGTCCGCATCAACCCCGGCAACTACGCCGACCGGAAGAAATTCGCCGTCCGCGAATACTCCGACGACCAATACGCCGAAGAGCTGGAGCGCTTGGAGAAGGCGTTCACACCGCTGGTGCTGAAATGCAAGCAACTGGGCCGCGCCATGCGCATCGGCACCAATCACGGTTCGCTGTCCGACCGGATCATGAACCGGTACGGCGACACGCCGCTGGGCATGGTCGAGAGCGCGCTGGAGTTTGCGCGGGTGTGTCGGAAGAACGGCTACCACGATTTCATCTTCTCGATGAAAGCCAGCAACCCGAAAGTGATGATCGAAGCCTACCGGATGCTGGTCGCGCGGCTGGCCGCGGAAGGGCCGGACTGGAATTACCCGTTGCACCTTGGCGTCACCGAGGCCGGGGAAGGCGAGGACGGCCGCATCAAGAGCGCCATCGGCATCGGCGCGTTGCTCGAAGACGGCATCGGCGACACCGTCCGCGTCTCACTCACCGAAGACAGCGTCCACGAGATACCGGTCTGCAAAGAGCTTGTGAAGAAATACAACGGTATGTGGGAACAGCAAAAAAAGGGCGAGTTGCCAGCGCGCCCGGTCATTCACGTCAGCGAGAAACGCAGTCCGTACAGCTATTTGCGGCGCGAAGTTCCGGAGATCAACATCGGCGCGTTGCGGTTGCGGATTGGCAAGGGACATCCGGCCCGCGTCGAAGTGCCCGTGCCGGTCACGGCAAGTGTCAGCGACATTCAACACATCACCACCGCCGAGCCGGACACGTTTGCGGAGATTCTGCAATTCCAGGTCAAGACGATGGCTGACATCGGCAAGATTGCGGCGCTGAAACCGAAGCTGCGCGAGCGCCACATCGAAACGCCGATTGCCGTCAAACTCGACAGCGCGGAGATTACGTTGCCGGTCTACGATGTGGCCGAAAAGATCAACATTCCGTTCACCGGCAAAGAGAACGTGAGCGAGATACCGGAGAACGTCACGCTCCAATTCGACATCGAAGCCGATTCGCCGGAAGAATTCGTCGCCAATTGCGACAAGCTTGCCAGCCTGCTGAGGAACCGGCGGGCGTTTGTCGCTGTCGGGCACGTGAATGGAATCGATGTAATTGGGGCGTACCGGATTCTGGCCGCGAAATTCGACGACCGAATTCCAATTCTGCTGCGTGACCGGGTCAGCGCCAAGCGCGGGCATCACGTCCAGCAGAACGCGCTCATCGCCGCCAGCACGCACATCGGCGCACTCATCTGCGATGGGATCGGCGACGCCGTCGAGATTACCGGCGAGGACGATCTGCTGAAATCGGTGAAGCTCGCGTACAACATTTTGCAGGCGGCCGGCTCGCGCACTTTCAAGACCGATTACGTCGCGTGCCCGAGTTGTGGGCGGACGTTGTTCGACTTGCAGACGGTGACGGCGCGCATCAAATCGCGCACTTCGCACCTCAAAGGCGTGAAGATTGCCGTGATGGGCTGCATCGTCAACGGCCCCGGCGAGATGGCCGACGCGGATTTTGGCTACGTCGGCACGGCTCCCGGGAAGATTTCGCTGTGGATCGGCAAGACGCAAGTAAAACAACACATACCGGAAGACCGGGCGGTCGACGAACTCATCGCGCTCATCAAAGAGCACGGCAAGTGGATGGATCCGCCAACCAAGCCGGTCCTCCAGCAACCAGCACTCGTGAGCTAGTGAAAACGATCATTGCGATTCTTTGCACAGTCATCATCACAGCCAGCACCAGGGCTGAACCCGTTGACTGGGAGCATAACTACGACCACGCACTGGAGAAAGCAAAGAAGGACAAGAAGCTGGTGATGGTCGACCTGTACACCGATTGGTGTGGCTGGTGCAAGAAACTCGACAGGGATGTCTACACGAATGCGCAGGTTGAAGAGAAACTCGCCAAGGATTTCGTCTCGGTAAAGCTCAATCCCGAGAAAGGGGCCGGCAACGCCCAACTGGCCCGGCAGTTCGGCACGCGCGGCTATCCGCACATTGTTTTTGCCGACGCCGACGGCAAGAAGGTCGCCGAGATTCGCGGTTACGTCGCCGCCGCCGCGTTTTTGAAGCAGCTCGAACAACTCACTACCAAGCCCGCCAAGTGATTCGCCCTTGGAAAGTCACCGGCTCCGAGAGAGTGCTCGATGGCCGGGTATTCAAAGTCCGCAAGGACAGCACCGTCAACCCGCGCACCGGCCATACCCACGACATGTTTGTGCTGGAGCAGCCGAACTGGGTCAACGTCATCCCGGTCACGCCCGACGACCACGTGGTGATGATTGAGCAATGGCGGCACGGCACGCGCACAGTTGAGTTGGAAACGCCGGGCGGCTTGATGGACGAGGGCGAAACGACGGAGCAGTGTGCCCGGCGCGAATTGCTTGAAGAGACCGGCTACGAACCCGGACAGATCGTTCCTCTCGGCACAGTGCGCCCGAATCCGGCCATCCAGAGCAACTTGCAGCACTACGTCCTCGCGACCGGTTGCCGAAAAATCGCCGAGCTGAACCTCGATCACGCCGAAGACATCACCGTCCGCCTCGTGCCGCTCACTGACGTGCCGGCCATGATTCGCACCGGCAAAATTACGCACGGAATTGTCATCGGCGCATTTTACTGGTTGGAGTTGTCCCGTCATGGCTGACCTCGTTGCCAAGTTGAACGAGATTTTGGCCGACGAATGGGCCTGCGTGCGCGCGCTGCGCCGCGCCGAATCGGCATGCGACGATCCCGGCAGGCTCGAAGTCATCAAACGCGTCCGCAAAGATTGCAGCGTCAGCTCCGTCAGCCTCGCCAACGTCATCCGCGCGCTTGGCGGTCGCCCGACCGATGTGCCCAGCCCGCGCTTTTCGCTGAAGCTCTCGCAGGAATCGCTCGACGACGCCCTCGATATGGCGCAGTCCGCCCAACAGCACATCGTGGCTGAACTCGAGGTGCTCATCGACGAGCCGGCTGTAAAAAATGTCCGCATGCAGCTCGGTCAGATCGTCCAACTCCACAAAGACGATATCCGGTGGCTGAAGTCGGCAACGAATCCGGCAACCTGACTGCGGAGCCTACAGCCGAAACGTCATGTAGGTGAATAGCCCGCCGAGAATGATGCTGAAGACTCCCGCAACCCGGAATGCCCAGGCGCGCTCCGGCACGACGCGCTCGTAGATCCGAAGCGCGAGACGGGGAACTGTGAAGCGGAGAAGTCCCTTCAGGACTTGCAGCCACCCGACAATGGTCAGGATCGCGGGAAGTCCTGACCAGACGTTGTGGAACGCCACGATGACCGCTCCGAACCAGAGGCAAAGGAAACCTTCAAAGAACACCCCGGCGCGTCCCTTGGCGCGTAGCTCCGTAAAGAACTCCGTCCACGCCATCGGCTGCAAGAGGTGCGACAGGCCGATGACAAGGAAAGTGATTCCTGCGAAAAGTTCGACAGCTTCTTGCACGTACCAAAACCCCTTTCAGATTGATTGTCTGATTTTCTGGCGAGAAATCAAGCCCGCCACCAGATCAGTAAACGACCGCGGAGAAGACGTTGTAGTCTTTGAGGCGTTCGCGGCCTTTGAGGAAACTGAGTTCGATGAGGAAATCGATCTCGGCGATGTTGCCGCCGAGCTGGTTGACGAGTGTGGCGGCGGCCATGGCTGTCCCGCCGGTCGCCAGCAGGTCGTCGACAATGATGACGGGATCGCCTTTCTTAATGGCGTCGACGTGCATCTCGCTGGTTTCGCTGCCGTACTCGAGCGTGTAGCTGGTGACAACAGTCTTGTAGGGCAACTTGCCCTTCTTGCGGACCGGGATGAGGCCGACGCCGAGTTTATAGGCGACCGCGCCGGCAAAGATGAATCCGCGCGCGTCGATGCCGACAACGCCGTGGATCTTCCGGCCCGTGTGCCGGTCCGCAATCGCGTCGACAGCCTGTCGAAAGAGTTTGCCGTCTTGCAGGACTGGCGTGATGTCCTTGAAGAGGATGCCCTTGATAGGGAAATCCGGTACGTCCCGAATGGCGGCCTTGAGATTGTCGTGCATGGCGGCAGCCTTCTACCGCATCGACGGGACAAAGTGAAGCGCGAAACTGTCAATTGCGCCCGACGGGTGCCGGGCGGTCCTGCTTTTCCATGAGGCGGCGGAGTTTGTGCAGGGCGATGTTCTGGATCTGCCGGACGCGTTCGCGAGTGACCTTGAATCTACGGCCCACGACTTCGAGCGTTTTCGGCCGGTTGCCATCGAGGCCGAAGCGCAGCGTGAGAATCTCCGCTTCACGTGGGTCGAGTTCAGTCAGCACTTCATTGATCTCACTGCGCAGCGTTTTGTCGCGGAGCATCTCGAACGGAGAGGCGGCGTTCTCGTCGCCGACAATCTCGCTAAACTCGGTGGCGTCATCGTCGCCGATCGGCGCGTCGAGACTGGCCGGGCGGACGCTGATCTGCCGGAGTTGCGCGATCCTGGCGCGAGGCATGTCGAGTCGGTCCGCCAATTCCTGGTCCGTCGGCTCGCGGCCGAGCCGCTCGCTCATCTGCATGCCGATGCGCTTCATCTTGCTGATTTTGTCCACGAGGTGGACCGGGAGGCGAATGGTCTTGGCTTGGTTGGCGAGAGCCCGCTTGATGGATTGTTTGATCCACCATGCGGCATACGTTGAGAGTTTGCCGCCCTTCTTGGGGTCGAACCGTTCAACCGCTTTCATCAGGCCGATGTTGCCTTCGTTGATGAGGTCGAGCAACGGCAGCCCGAGGTTCGAGTAGTCGTGCGCGATCTTGACCACGAGGCGGAGATTGGCCTTAATCATCAGCGCGCGGGCCTTGCGGTCGCCGCGTTTAATCTTGGCGGCAAGATCGACCTCGTCCTGCCGGGTCAGCAGTTTGATCTGCCCGATCTCGCGCAGGTAAATCTTGATGCCATTCTCGCTCTCTCTATCGCGGCTGATCGCCATGGCTATCTCAGGCTACAAGGAATTCTGCACCCTCTTTGGTTTGTATATGCCGTTGCCCCCATAAATACGCAAGCTCTTTAGCGACGGATTGCCGCCAAACCTTCTCCTAGTTAGATGCCTGAGCGCCGATTTTGGTTCAACGAGATGACAACTCGAAATCCACCAACGACCTCGGCACGATCGCCACCCGCAAGGCGTTCGCGACGGCGAGCACGTCGATAATTTCCTGGCCAACGGCACCGGCTACCGGAGGAAGGTGACCGGCGGCGGGCACGGACATCCCGAGAATACTCAAGGCCATCCCGCCTTGGCCCTCAGCGACTGTGCCGTCCACCGGCCAAATCTCGTGCGGAAACACGACCACCGTGTTGCTGACCACAATGAACAGGGGAACGTTCCGCGCCAATTCCGAAACGCCGAACCCGTACCGGAGAATAAGATGCGCGGCGATCGCGCCGATGGTTAAGAATGCGATCAGGGCCTCCCGGCGAGTCGAGGTGGGTGAATTCGAAGTCGTCATTGACCCTGACTCCGGTGAACCGTCCGTGGTGACCGATTGGTCCCCCCGGCGGTTGTTTGACAGCTTAGCTGATTTCGCGGCCTTTGCCGGCTTTGACTTCCTTGAGCACGGCTTGCGCGGCGGATAGCCGCGCGATCGGCACACGGAACGGACTGCAACTCACGTAGGTCAGGCCGATGCGATGGCAGAATTCTACCGACGACGGCTCGCCGCCGTGTTCGCCACAGATGCCGAGCTTGATGTTGGGACGCGTCTTGCGGCCCTTCTCGATGGCGATCTTCATGAGTTGGCCGACCCCGTCCTGGTCAATCGCCTCGAACGGGTTGCGCTTCACGATTTCCAGTTCCTGATAATGTGGCAGGAAACTACCGGAATCATCACGGCTCATGCCGAGCGTCGTCTGCGTCAGGTCGTTCGTGCCGAAGCTAAAGAACTCCGCGTCCTTCGCAATCTCATCGGCGCAGAGCGCGCCACGCGGGATCTCGATCATGGTGCCGACCATGTAAGCGATCTTGGTCTTCTTCTCGTCCATAACCTTCTTCGCGGTGGCATGGACAATCTCCAACTGGTTCTTCAATTCCGTCGAGAACCCGATGAGCACGATCATGATCTCGGGTTTGACGGGGATGCCTTCCTTGCGCACCTGAATCGCCGCCTCAATGATTGCTCGCGTTTGCATCTCGGTGATCTCGGGGTAGGTGATGCCCAACCGGCAACCACGATGACCGAGCATCGGGTTGGCCTCATGCAACGCATTGACCCGCGCCGCGACCCTTTCCGGACTCAACCCCAGCCGGTGCGCCGTGACGCGTTGCGTCTCGCTGTCGTGCGGCAGGAACTCGTGCAACGGCGGATCCAGCGTGCGGATGGTGACCGGGTAACCTTTCATCGCGCGGAAGATGCCGGCAAAGTCGTCGCGCTGCAGTGGCAGCAGCTTCGCGAGCGCGGTTTGCCGGGCCTCGGTCGTCTCGGCAAGAATCATCTCGCGCATCGAGTAGATCCGGTCGCCTTCGAAGAACATGTGCTCCGTACGGCACAACCCGATCCCGGCCGCGCCGAAGGCGATAGCGTTGGCGGCCTGATCTGGTTGGTCCGCATTGGTGCGGATTCCGAGCCGGCGAATCTTGTCGCACCACTTCATCAGCTTGTCGAACTGCTGATACGTCCGGCTTTCCTTGGGAGACAGCGTCTTGGCAATGAGCACTTGCACAACTTCGCTGGGCGCGGCCTTGAGTGAGCCTTCGTAGACTTCGCCAAGCGTGCCGTCAATCGAGATGAAGTCGCCTTCCTTGATTGTCCGACCGGCCACCTGCATGACCCGCGCGGTGTAATCCACCACAATGTCCGCCGCGCCGCAGACGCAGATCTTGCCCATCTGTCGCGCAACGAGCGCCGCGTGCGACGAAACGCCACCGCGCGCGGTGAGAATCCCATCGGCGGCGATCATGCCGCGCAAGTCTTCAGGGCTGGTCTCAACGCGGCACAGCAACACGCGTTCGCCCTTGCTCGCGCGCGCCACGGCGTCTTCGGCGTTGAACACGACCTTGCCGGAAGCGGCCCCGGGACCCGCCGGCAGACCTTTGCACAGCAACCGACCATCTTTGACGGCGGCATCGCGGTCTTTGCGGTCGAAGATCGGCGCGAGCACCTGCGTCAGCGAATCGGCCGGCACGCGACCGACGGCTTCTTTCCAATCAATGAGTTTCTCTTCGACCATTTCCACCGCAATGCGCACCGCCGCGAGGCCGGTGCGTTTGCCGTTCCGGGTTTGGAGCATGTAGAGTTTGTTGGCTTCGATGGTAAACTCGAAGTCTTGCATGTCCTTGAAATGTGTCTCCAACTTCTTGCGGACACCTTCGAGTTCATCGTACGCCTTCGGCATGTCCTTCGCGAGATTCGCGATGGCCAACGGCGTGCGCGTGCCGGCCACGACGTCTTCGCCCTGCGCGTTGATCAAGTATTCACCGTAGAACACCTTCTCGCCCGAGGCCGGGTCGCGCGTGAATGCCACGCCGGTCGCGCTCGTGTCGCCGAGATTGCCGAACACCATCGTCTGAACGCTGACGGCCGTGCCCCACTCGTGCGGGATGTGATACTTGCGCCGGTACACAATCGCGCGATCGTTCATCCACGAACTGAACACCGCGCCCACCGCGCCCCAGAGCTGCTCGACGGGATTCTGCGGGAACGCCTTGCCGGTGCGCTTGAGAATCAGGTCTTCAAAACGTTTGACCAGTTCCTTGAGCTGAGCCGCCGTCAGGTCGGTGTCTTCCTGGACGCGGACTTCCTTCTTGAGATGATCCATCAATTCGTCGAACGGCTCGTGGTCATCGCGGCCTTGTTTCTGCACGCCCATGACGACGTCGCCGTACATCTGGACAAACCGCCGGTAACAATCCCACGCCCAGCGGGGGTTGCCGGACTTCTTTCCCAGCACTTCGACCGTGTCGTCGTTGAGGCCGAGGTTTAGAATCGTGTCCATCATGCCGGGCATCGACTCGCGCGCGCCCGAGCGGACGGAGACGAGCAGTGGATTCTCGCGGTCGCCGAACTTCTTGCCGGTCACCTCTTCGAGTTTCGCCAATGCCGCGTTGACCTGTTCCTTGAGAATCTTTGGGTACGTCTTCTTGTTCGCGTAGTAGTAGGTGCAGAGTTCCGTGGTGATCGTGAATCCCGGCGGCACCGGCAACCCGATCCGCGTCATCTCGTGCAGGTTCGCGCCTTTGCCGCCGAGCAACGGTTTCTGCTGGCCGTTGCCGTCCGCCTTGCCGCCGCCGAAGAAATAGACGTATTTCGCGGCCTTCTTTGTTTTCTTTGCCATAGCTCTGTGAGTTCCTTGTAGATGATTCTGCCAATTCGTCGGCAGAAAACGCCTCGTCAAACGGGGGAAACAACGCGCGCATCCTACCAAACCCGCCCCCTCTGTCAACGCCGCTCTCGCGCCGCTCTCGCGCCGCTGCCCTAACCCGACTTCCGCTACTGGAGGGGGACGGCAGCGTAAGTGGTTGATTTAGCGGGCAACCAACCCAAAGGTCGCCACTACAGCGGCACAGGTGCTGTGACACCGCCAATAGTTCGCAGGCGCGGCGGCGGTTGCGCAG
>CAZMKD010000123.1:0-42387 GCA_964566575.1 uncultured Verrucomicrobiota bacterium | reverse complement strand
TCAACCGGCGCAAGTCCGCCTCGCGGGGAAAACTGTTCTATCGTTTGGCACAGCAGGCGGTTCAGGTTTCACCGGTTCCATTCGATTCGCTCCCGCATCACAAGCGGTAGTAGCTGGTGGAGTCACGTACATAGCCCTATTCTCCATTGTCTTGCGGATAACGTCGGCAGGCAGCCGTGGGCCGGGAGGTTGTTTGTCCCAATCTAGCGTTTCGAGATAATCGCGGACGTATTGCTTGTCAAAGCTTGGCTGGGACTGGCCGGCTTTGTAGGAATCCGCCGGCCAGAACCGCGAGCTGTCCGGGGTCAGCGCCTCGTCGATAAGCATGAGGTTGTCGCCGTTCAAGCTGAACTCAAACTTGGTATCGGCGATAATGATGCCGCGTTGTCGAGCGTAGTCGGAGGTAAACTTATACAGCGCAATCGTCAGATCGCGAACGCGAGTGGCGACCGATGCGCCGACGATGTCGGCGGCGTGCTCGAAGGAGATATTCTCATCGTGGCCGGTATCGGCCTTGGTGGCGGGCGTGAAAATGGGGTGGGGGAGTTGGCTGGATTCGACGAGGCCATCGGGCAATTTGATGCCGCAGACGGTGCGGCTCTGTTGGTATTCCTTCCAGCCGGACCCCGCGAGGTACCCGCGTACGACACATTCGATGGGCAACGGCTGGCACCTGCGCACCAGCATCGAGCGACCTCGCAAGTTGGGGACGCCGCCGACGCGTTCACGAATCTCCTCGTAGTCGCTGGTGAGGAGATGGTTCTCGACGATGTGTCTTGTTTTTCCGAACCAGAAATCGCTGAGCGTCGTGAGCACACGGCCCTTTTCGGGGATCGGGTCGGGCAGGACCACGTCGAACGCGCTCAACCGATCGGTGGCGACAAACAGCAGCACGTCCCCGAGATCGAAGACTTCCCGGACTTTCCCGCTCTTCAGTTTGGGAATGCCGGGCAAATTGAGTTGGGTCATTGTCATTGGCGGGCGCCTCGCCTACACTGCGCGCTGGAAAACATGAAGCCGAGCCGCGAGTTCAAGGTAAACTTTACTACATGGGGATTTTTCATCCTCAGTGTGCTGCTGGTCGTGCTTGTCGTGGTCGTGGTCTGGAATTCGCGGACGTCCAGCCGGTCAGCGCCAGTCTTGGAGAACGTCCAACACTAGCCGCACACCGTAGCCGGTCGCGCCCTTGCCGAGGTACGGGCGGTCCTCCGTTGTCCACGACGTCCCAGCGATGTCGAAGTGCGCCCACGGCGTGTCGCCGACGTATTTGGACAGGAAACCCGCCGCCGTGACCGCGCCGCCGCCCCGGTCGGCCTGATTCTTCTGGTCGGCGACATCGCTCTTCATCTTGTCCTTGTACTCCTGCCACAATGGCAACGGCCAGCAGCGCTCGCCGGTGCGTTCTCCGGCGGCACGCAATTTCTCCACCAACGCGTTGTCATTGCCGAACAAACCAGCGGCGAATGTGCCGAGCGCGACGACACACGCGCCGGTCAGCGTGGCGAAATCGATGATGGCGGCGGGTTGACGTTCGCGCGCGTACGCGAGCGCGTCGCCAAGCACGATCCGTCCCTCGGCGTCGGTGTTGATTACTTCGATCGTCAGGCCGCGCGCGTCGCGGCCCTTGTAACTGGTGATGATATCGCCGGGCCGGTAGCTGGTGGCGCTCGGCATGTTCTCGGCGGCGGCAATGACGCCGAGGAGGTTGACGGGCAGTTTCAGAGTGGCGGCGGCGCGAAGAATGCCGAGCACGGCGCAGCCGCCACACTTGTCGAACTTCATTTCCTCCATCCGGTCAGCGTGTTTGATCGAGATGCCGCCAGTGTCGAACGTGATGGCCTTGCCGACGAGTGCCACGGGTTTCTGCTCCTTGCCGGCACCGTTGTATTCGAGTGTAATCAGATGCGGCTCACGCGCGCTGCCACTGCCGACGGCGAGCAGGCCGCCGAAGTGGCCGGCTTCGAGCGCCCGCCGGTTGAGGACCGTATATTTCAAACCGTGCTCTTTCGCCATCTCGCGAGCCCGGTCGGCCAACGTGGCCGGGTAGATGACGTTGCCGGGCAAGTTGCCGATGCTGCGGGCATAGTTTGATGCTTCGGCGACGACTTGAGCTCGGTGAACCGCCGCGTGGAGCGCCCGCGCGTCCGATTTTGGTGAAACGCAAATGGTGAGCGATTTGAAAGTGGTTTTATCGGTCGCGGGTTTGAACTCAGTAAACTTGTACAAGGCCAGTTCAGCGGCGTCGGCGACGGCGGCCGCGGCGTCGGTGGTTTCGGGCAAGAGTTGAACGGTGGCGCGGTCGATGCCGGCATCTCGTAAACGTCGGACGGCGATACCACTTGCTCGGCGAAGTTTTTCGGTGGTGAACGCGGCGCGTTTGCCCAGTCCGGCGAAGAGAACCCGGTCGGCTCGGACGCCGGGTTTACCGCCGGTATGCATTAGAAGGAACTGTTCGTCTGAGCCATCGAATTCCTTCGCCGACAATCGCCGGAGCGAGGATTTGAGACTGGCCGGTGTGGCGAGGCGTTCATTTTGGAACGCAAACACGATGAGGGCGGGGCTGCGCTGGCTGAAAGCGTTGGCGGCGACAAGGCTGAGTTTCATAGTCGTCGGATTATAGGGGCGCGGCCGGTAGGCGTCAACGTGGCGCATTGGCGGGCATTGCGGCTGCTATTTATCGGTTGAAGGTTTGCAAGATGATGGCATTCGCTAACAGAATCGGACTGAATTTTACGCCCGAAGTGGTCAAAGCCAGTCTGGTGTTGGCGTTGATCAGCGCGGCCGTGCTGGTCGGCTTGTTTGCGTTTGTCGCACGGCGGACGCGCCGGGCGGGCTACGAGCAATGGGCGATCGGTTGGTTGTTTTACGCCGCGTTTCTGGCGGCGCAGGTCGCTTCAGGATTTGTGGCGCAGGATTACTGGCTCGCGACGATTCCAACCACGTGCGTCGCGTTGGCAACGTGGTTCATGGTCTGCGGGAATCTCGTAGCGATGGATCGGCCCGTCAACAGTCTCACCATCGCGGCGGTGTCGGCATTTCTCGCGGGAATAAATTACTGCGTACACTCGCTGGCGGAGTCGATTTTGTTTTCGTCACTGGCATTTTGGACACTGGGGCTGGCGGCGGTGCAGACCGGTTATCTCAGCTACTGCGGACGCCGATTAAACGCGAGCCGGTTGTTGGTCAGCGGTGGCCTGGTGTTGTGGGGCGTGCAAGTGGTGGTGTTTCCGAGTGTCGAGCACACCCCGATGTTGCTGGCGCTTGCCGAGACCGTCGGGGCGGCGGCTACGTTGGCAATCGCCTTCGGAGTCATCGTTGCTCACGAGATGGAGTCCACCGAGCAGAAGTACCGGAGCGTACTGGATGGCACGACCGACGCGATGTTCATCGTGGATTTGTGGACGTTGAAAGTACTCGACGCGAACCAAACCGGCGCCCGTCTGGCCCGGCGCGATCCGTCGGACTTGATCGGCGGAAACTTTCTCGACTTGTGTCCCGACTTGCGCCGGGAGGGAAGCAATGTGCTCGATCAACGCAAGATGTTTGCCGCGGTGTTCAAGCCGTACAACGAATTTCATTTCATCCGCGCCGACGGCTCGATGGTCTTGTGCGAGGGCGACACCAGTCTGGCGCATTGGCATAAGCGGGCAGTCGTGCAAGTGCGCGTGCGAGAGGTCGAGCCGGATAAAAACATCAGCCAAATGGTCTGTCGTGCTGAGAAAATGTCCACGCTTGGTCAGTTGATTGCCGGTGTCGCGCACGAATTGAACAATCCACTCGCGGTCGTCGTCGGCTACGCCCAGATCCTGTCCAAGCATCCGATTTCCGACGAAGTCGTCACCAACAATCTTCAACACATCGTGCACGAGAGCGAGCGCGCGGCGAAGATCGTGCGCGATTTGCTGTTGTTCGCCCGCCCGTGCGAGCCGCAATTGACGGTGGTCGAGCTGAACAAGCTGGTGAGCGTAGTGTGCGACGTCCGGCACCGCGATTTCGACCACTACGGCGTCGAACTCCATCAGCATCTCGACCCCAATCTCCACCGGACCAAGGCCGATCCAATTCAATTGGAACAGGTCCTCAATAATCTCATCACCAACGCGCTTCATGCGATGGCCGGCTCCCCCTCTCAACGGGCGTTGACGATCAAGACGAAAGAAGATGGGCACTTCATTCGCATCTCGCTCACGGACACCGGATGCGGCATCGCGCCGGAGGTGATGCAGAAGATGTTCGATCCGTTCTTCACCACGAAGCCGGTCGGGAAGGGCACCGGCTTGGGGCTGTCGATTTCGCGGAGCATTCTCGAAGAACATCACGGTCGACTCTGGGCCGAAACCGAAATCGGCAAAGGGTCGACCTTCCATCTCGAATTGCCCGTCGTCGAGTGCCAAGAACCGGCCGATGCTCCGGTCTTCCCCACGGCGACGGAACCGGCCGGCGCGGCGCCATGCGGACAACGGTTGCTGATCGTGGACGACGAACCGGGAATCCGGGAAGTGCTGCAAGCGATCCTGGAGAGCCGCGGATACATTATCACCAGTGCCGGCAATGGCATCGAGGCGCTGGACTGCCTCAAGCGCGGTCGCTTCGACCTGGTCATCTCGGATATGTGCATGCCGGAGATGGACGGAGAGCGACTTTACGAAGCGTTGCACGCGCGCCACCCGACGCTCGCCAAACGCATGCTGTTTGTGACCGGCGACACGGTGAGCGCGCGCTCGCGAACGTTTCTGGAACGCACAGGAAGCCGATGGCTGAGCAAACCATTTAACATCCGGGACGTGGAGGAGGCGGTGGCCGGCTGCCTCAATCAGTCCGGGCAAGGCGCGCAGCTGAACTGAGACGCCACAGCCCGATCATGAACATAATCACCTACATTCACCAAGCGCTCGAATTCGATTTGACACTCCCACCCGTCTGGATGAAAGGGGCGTTAGTGTTGTCGTTTTTCGGTACGAGCGTGGTGATCGCCGTTTTCGGCTACCTGAACCGCTATACTAAGAAGCCGTATCTCCACCTCTGGACGTCGTCCTGGGCGTTCTTTGCGGCATGGCAGGCTGCGTCCATTTTTCTGGTGGATGAGCCGGACAATGAGTTGCTGCTGATGCTTCGCCGGGTTTGCACCGGTAGCGCGGCGATGTGCATGTTCTGGGGTGGTTTCGAAATGACCGGCTCCCGCCGCAGCCGGCGCGAGCTTGCCTTTGCAATAATCCTGATCATCGTGTGGTCATACATCGCAACGTACCGTATGGACGAACTGTTGTGGGCGACTGTGCCGATGGCGGCACTGCTGGGGAGCGCGAGCGCTTACACGGGCAGCCTGTACTTCAAGTTGCGCCGCCGTTATTCGGGGGCGAGCATGCTCGCCACCGGATTCTTTCTGTTCGGGCTGGACCTAGTCAGCCGGCCGTTTGTTGAGCGCGGTTCACCTTTCCTCTTGACGGTATGCTACCTCGTCGCCACGCTGTCGGCGCTGTTCATCGCGGTGGCGATGGTTGTGCAAGTGCTCGAGCAGGGCCGCGAACAGAACGAAACGTTGCTCGAAGAATTCAAACGCGGCATGAACAAGCGGCGGGTGTTGGAGCAGGAAGTCATCGTCTCGGAGACAAAGTATCGCGCATTATTCGATGCGGCCACCGACGCGATCTTTCTCGTGGACTTGGAGTCGCTGGAGATTTTGGAAGCCAATCAGGCGGCCGCGATCTTCCTCGGCGACAACCCGACGGGTTGTGTGGGGCGTAGTTTCCTGGAACTCTGCCCCGCCCTGCACGCACCGGGAGGAACTCTGCTCGAACAGAAACGCATCTTCGATGAAGTCATCGGACTGTCCAAAGAATTTCCCATGCGACGATTCAGCGGCACAATCGTGCCCTGCGAGGGCACGAACAACCTCGTGC
The DNA here is from genome assembly GCA_964566575.1 of uncultured Verrucomicrobiota bacterium. Lineage (GTDB taxonomy): Bacteria > Verrucomicrobiota > Verrucomicrobiia > Palsa-1439 > Palsa-1439 > CAZMKD01. The sequence goes on along the minus strand of CAZMKD010000123.1, from coordinate 36,487 downwards.
AGTATAACAGACGTCCCGTCCTGCAGATCAACATCCGGGAGATCACCGAACGCAAACAGATGGAGGAACAGCTCCGGCAATCCGAAAAGCTCTCCGCCCTTGGTCAGTTGGTGGCCGGCGTTGCCCACGAACTCAACAACCCGCTGGCCATCATTATGGGCTACGCGCAGCTTCTTACGAAGCAGAGCGCGACTGATGCGAAGGTCAAGAGCGACGTCGTGAAGATCATGCACGAGAGCGAGCGGGCCGCCAAAATCGTCCGCAATCTACTCACGTTCGCCCGGCCGCGCGATCCCCAGATGATCACCGTCGATTTGAACCGACTGATAGCCGGCATTCTCGAGACCCACGAGTCGGAATTTGAGGCGGCAGCGATTAAGGTGACCGCCCAGTTGTCGCCGCATCTCCCCAGCACCGTGGCCGACCCACATCAGATGGAGCAAGTATTCACGAACCTCATCGTGAATGCCGTCCACGCCTTGCAAAATCACAATGGGCAACGCCGCATCCTGGTGACGACAGCGCAGCACGAGCAAACCCTTCGGTTGATCGTGGCCGACAACGGCCCCGGCATTGCTCCGGAAATCCTCAGCAAGATTTTTGACCCATTCTTCACGACAAAGCCCCCCGGCAAGGGTACCGGACTTGGACTGTCTATTTCCCACAGCATCATTCACGAACACCGGGGCCGGATCTGGGTGCAGAGCGAAGTCGGCAAAGGAGCGAGATTCATCGTAGAATTGCCGTTGATCGTGCGCACGGCAGCGACGGATCCCGTTGAGGCGCCGCCGGTGGCGGCTGTACGGGATCCGCAGGCGGCGACGCGACGGCTGTTGCTAGTGGACGACGAGCCCGGCATCTTGGAAGTCCTGGCAATAGTCCTCGGCGAAGGCGGGTATCTCATCGACACTGCCAACAACGGCAACGAAGCGCTCGACCACCTCAGTCAACACCGGTATGACCTGATCATTTCCGACTTATGCATGCCTGGCGTGGACGGTGAGACTCTCTATCGCCGCGTGCTCGACATGGATCCGGAACTTGCCGGCCGCATGATTTTCGTCACGGGCGACACGGTGAGCAGCAAATCACGGACGTTTTTGGAGTGGACCGGCAACCGGTGGTTCAGCAAACCGTTCAACATCGGCGAAATCGAGGAAGTCGTACACAACTTCCTGACCGGTGACGCTGATCTCGTGGCGACTCAGGACACCTAACTAGACAGTGGCGCTTGCCGCTGGCGCGGAGGCTGTGTTAGGTTTCAGCCCGTTACGCGGGTTCATGGAATCAATGCGACCAAGAAAGGTATTGGTGTTCTGTCTTTCCGGGCTGGGTGATGCCGTCATGGCTTCGCCGGCCATAGCGGCCTTGGCGCTGAGACCCGAACAGTTCCGGCTAACGTTGCTGACGATGTTCGGCAGCGTGACGGCGTACTTGCAGGAACAGGGCTTCACCGACGACGTGCGGTTCGTGGATTTTCTGAAGGGCCGAAAAACCGACGCGATCCGGGAACTCTGGCGACTGCGTCGGGAACGTTTCGATGCCAGTGTCCTTGCCTATCCCCACAATCGGATCGAGTACAACAGCGTGAGTTTCCTGATTGGCGCTCGTGAGCGGATCGGATTTCGCTACCAGCGGCAACGGCTGTTGAACTTGCCGGTCTTGAATCACGTGGTGCTGGACGAAGACCCGAAGTTGCACGTCGTGAAAGAAAACCTGCGCTGGGCGGCGCATCTCACCGGCGAGAACGCGCAGGCGATACCGGACGACATGGTGTTCCGTCATTCGCCGGAATCGCTGCGGTCGGCCGACGAATTTATGAGTGCGCAACATTTGGAGGACGCGTCTCCACTGATCGGCATCCACCCAAGCTGCAACGCGCTAAAGAACCAGCAGAACCGGTGTTGGCCGCCAACGCAGTTCGTACAGTTCATCGAGCGCATCGGGCAACAGTTGCCGGGCGCACGTTTTCTCCTGTTTGAAGGGCCGGAAGACGCCGAACTAGCGACATTGGTTCGACGGAACGCAGCACATTCGATTGTCGCCGCGCGGATGCTGCCGGTCGGCATCGTGGGGGCCTTGATTCGGCGCTGTCAGTTATTTGTCAGCAATTGCTCCGGTCTCATCCACATCGCCGCCGCCTGTAAAGTCCCGACCGTTGGCATCTACGGACCGACCAACGCCGTGTGGGACGGACCGTGGAAGACGGAATCGATCGTGGTGAGCCGGCATCTGCCGTGCAGTCCCTGCTTCTACTACTCGAGCCGCCCGCTTGACTGTCCCGCCAAGCTCGACTATTCATGTGTCCGCGAATTGCCCGTGGAAGACGTGGAACGAGCCGCGCTGCAGTTGTTGAAGCCCGTGCGCGTCTGAACGCGCAACCCGTTACGGAGAACGCATGAATTATTTCATCACAGGAATCACCGGTTTTGCCGGCCCGCATTTGGCGCGGCTGCTGTTGAAGGAAGGCCATACTGTCCACGCCCTCGTCCGCGAGAGCAACGGACGCGAGATGGACCTGCTCGACATCCTCGATGCAGCCGAGCTCGACAAGATCACGTTCCACTACGGCGATCTCATCGAGTATCACTCGCTCATCCGTATCTTCACGGCCCACCAGTACGACGGCCTGTTCCACCTTGCCGCACAAAGCCATCCACCGACGAGTTTCTCTGACACCGTCGGCACGTTTTCTAGCAACGTCCAGGGCACGGCGAATCTCATCGACTGCGTGCAGCGTCATCAGAAGAATTGTGCGTTCATGTTCTGCTCCACGTCCGAAGTCTACGGCGATTCCGGAAAGGCCGTCGGCGTGCTCAAGGAAGATCAGCCGCTCTCGCCGTCCAACCCGTACGGCACGAGCAAAGCCGCGATGGACCTCCACATGCAGGAGCGCTGCCGGAATGGTTACCTGAAAGGCTACATTACCCGGGCGTTCTCGCATACCGGCCCGCGACGCGGAAAGAAATTTTCCATCTCGTGGGACGCCTATTACCTCGCACTGATGAAAACCGGCAAGGTGAAGGACCGCATCCTGCCAGTCGGCAACCTCGAGACTCAGCGCATCGTCATCGACGTCCGTGACTGCGTGCGCGCGTACTATCTGCTCATGCAGAAACACGACAATGGAGGAGCCTACAACGTCTGTGGCGCACAAGAATCGGTCACCAAGATGCAGTATTTTACTGATAAGCTCATCGAGATCTCCGGCCTCAAAGGTGTCGAAAAGAAGGTCTCTGACAAACTCTACCGGCCCATTGATATTCAGATCCAAATCGGCGACACGTCCAAGCTTCGCGCCAAGACCGACTGGAAGCCCGAGATTTCCATCGACCAAACCCTCGCCGATCTCTTCAACTACTGGGTGAAGAAGCTCGGCGCATGACCGACTCCCGGCGCATCGGGCTGTGGGTCACACTGGCGGTAGCCTTGGCCTACTGCATCTGGCTCGGCGCGCACTGGTTGCCGTTGCCCTACAGCGACAAGGAACTGTCCGCGTCAGCCTCCCGGGTCTGGGACATCAAGACCGAGTTGCGCGACCACCATCGACTACCGTGGTGGACGCCCAACTTCATGAGCGGCTCAAGCTACGCCATCAACTACACTCGCGGTTTCTATCTTCTCCCGTGGATTGCGTTCAGCGCGTTTACGGATTTGGAATCCGCCGGCAAGCTGATCGCGCTGCTCGCCATCTTTGCCAGTGGACTCGCCATGTACGGCTGTGCCCGGCATTTCCTCCGGCACGATTGGGCGGCAGCACTCGCGGCCATCGCCTACATGCTGCATCCCGAGCAACTCATCCGCGCGGCCGGAGCCGAGCACATAACGATCAGCCTGTTCTTCCCGTTCATCCCGCTGCTGTGGTGGACGTTCGCGCGGATGCTCGAGTCCGGCAAGCTGCGCGACATCGTGCTCTGCGCGTTCACGGCGGTGTTCGCGATGTGGACGGATAACAAGCAGGCCGTCCTCAACTTTCTCTACCTTGCGTTCTATCTGGTCTACTGGCTGTGGCCGAAAGAACGGCGTCGGAATCTTGCGGCAACCGGCCGCACGTTGGGACTGCTCGCCGCCATCGGCCTCGCCATCGGCGCAGTGATCATCGTGCCGGGATTGATCGAGGCGAAATATATCAAGCTCTTTGTCGGCGAGCCACTCGCCGAATGGCAGAAGAACTACGCCTTCCACAGCTTGTTCGGTCTCGTCGACCGCAACGGAGCGGTGACGAAGGACTTGACGGCCAGCCTCATGACCAAGCTCCAGACCCGGCAGTTGGGTTCGCAGGCGGAAGTCGACGCGGTGCGACGGATTTTCGGCCTACAGATGGATTCGCCCGAGAAATATGCCGGGCTGGTCTTCTTCGCGTTGCTGGCGGTGACGGTACTGTGGAATTACCGGCGGGAGAACCGGCGACTGTTCTGGTGTTTTATCGCGGCCTTCATGCTCAGCGTCATGCTGGCCACCGGCTTCGGCAGCGTGCTCAGCGCGAATCTAAAAACGTTCGATGCGCTCTCCGCGTGGGGTGGGGCAGTGCCGGCCATGTGGCTGGCCGCCATCGCTCTGGCTTCGTTTCTGGTGCTGTTCGCCCACCGCAAGCTCACAACTCCGAGGAAATGGATTTTGGCCTGTGGCGCATTGTTGGTGTTCTTGTTGGTGCCGGCGTTTGAGGTCATTGCGCAGTTTCCGTACTTCAAAGACATTCGCGCGCCCTACAGTTTCTACGACGTTCCCGGCGCGTTCTGGTGTGCCATGTTGCTCGGCTTCTTTGTGACCGATGTCCTCAAGTCGCGCGTACCGCTGATCGTCACCGGAGTCGCTGCGTTGTTGCTCCTCGACTACTGGCCCTACCAGAAGCCGATGAAAGACACCAGTGTTCCGGCCTTGACCATTCAGAATCTTCAAACCGCATACTCCGCGCTCGCGACCGACAAAGATTGGGTGAAGACGTATTCCATCTCGGGCCGGTACTTCCATCTGCTCGGCCCGATGTACTCCGGCAAGCCGCAGGTATACGAGGCTTTCTACAACTGGCAAGCCCCGCTCGGCCTCGGCCTCCTGCACAATGCCGGCGCCGGCTCGCGCGAATTCTTGAACCTCCTGGGCGCGCGTTACCTCGTCCTCGACAAGACCGACCCCGGCATGCAGCAACAGAAACAAATGTTCGCCGCTTACCGGCAAGCGTTTCCGGTCGTCGTCGAGAACGAAGACTTTGTCATCCTCCGCAATGACACCGCACATCCCTATGTCAGCGCCACCACGCGCGTCTGCACCTTTACCGGTGATATCGCCAAATCAGCGCCACTGGCCTTGGCGCTTACGGCGAAGAATTTCACACTTGTGCACGACACGCATCTTGCGACTGCCGCAAGAGCCTACGACGAAACCAGACCGTTGTATCCTCCAGTCACTGAGAGCGCGCCGCTGCCGCTGCAGGACGTCCATCTCAATCGGGAGAATCACCAGCTCATCCGCATCAAGCTGACGGCACCGCAGCCGTGTGTCGCCGTGATTGCCGAGAGCTACTATCCGTTCTGGCACGCGACAGTGGACGGCAAATCCGTGGAGGTTCTACGCGTGAACTGCGCGGTGATGGGAGTGGAGTTGCCGGCCGGCGCGCACGAGATTGTGCTGAGTTACCGTCCGCCGCGAGCGTACGCCGTGGCCGGCATGGTCAGCTTGCTTGGTCTTGTGCTGGCTGTAGTCGCCACCATTCGATCGTCGCGCGCAGACCGTCGGTAAGGCTGATGCGCGGTCGCCAAATTGCGTTGAGCTTTGCCACATCCGCAACTATCCGCGGCGGATCGCTCGGCGCCGATTGATACGCGCCAAACCGCAGCAAGTCCGGCCGTCCAATAATCCTGGCGATCTCCGTTGCTACCTCGCGCACGGTGACCGGCTGGCCCGAGCCGACGTTGATAATGCCGGTCAGCGTGCTCGTGGCCACAGCGCAGAGCGCTTCCGCCACATCTTCGACATGGAGGAAGTCCCGGACTTCGTCGCCGGAGGTGAGTGGAGCAGGGCGGCCTTGGAGCAGCTCGTTGATGACGGTCGGCACGAAACGACGGGGATGTTCGTGCGGACCGTAGAGGTAAAACAGCCGAGGCCACGCCAACTCGATCCCGAGGTGTTCGAGCGCGAGAAACAATTCGCGTTTGCATCGCGCATAGCGCGTGGTCGGTGACACCTCGAAACAAGTGCCGGCCAGGACCCAGCGCCGGCATTGAACCAATTTCACCAACGCGAGGCTGTCGTCCCGACATTTGTCGTTGAGCGGCGATTCGAGATACTTGCCGGGCTCAACGTACCACGCCAGATGGATGCCGATGTCATACGGCAACTCGGATGTTTGCGTGTGTCCTTGCCGGGTCAGGCAGCGAGCCACGTGCTGTCCAATGAAACCGGTCGCGCCTGTCAGAAAGAGGTTCACAGCCGCGAGCCGTATTGCTGCTGGTAGTATTTCTTGAACTCGCCGCTCTTGATCTTGCGCCACCAATCCACGTTGGTCTGATACCACTCGATCGTAGTGATCAGGGCAGCGGCAAAGTCGCGATCCGGCTTCCAACCGAGCCGCGCAAGCTTGCCGGCGTCGAGGGAATACCGGCGGTCGTGGCCGGGGCGGTCTGTGACAAATTGGATGAGCGACTCCGGTTTGCCGAGTTGCCGGCAAATCTGGCGCGCGATTACAATGTTCTCAATCTCGTTGCCGCCGGCAATGTTGTAGGTCTCACCGGCGACGCCGTTGGCAATCAGGAAATCGACCGCCGCGCAATGGTCCTCGACGTAAATCCAGTCGCGCACATACCGGCCGTCGCCGTAGATCGGCAGCGGTTTGTCTTCGAGGGCGTTGGTAATGAAGAGGGGGATGAATTTTTCCGGGTATTGATTCGGGCCGAAATTGTTGGAGCAACGCGTGACGATGACCGGGACGTTGTGTGTGGTGAAGTAGGCGTAGGCCAGCCGATCCGCGCCTGCTTTGCTGGCGGAGTATGGGTTGCGCGGGCAGAGCGACGAGTCTTCTGTGGAACTGCCGGCCAGAATGCTGCCGTAGACTTCGTCCGTCGAAATCTGGACGAATTTTCCCACGCCAAACCGTCGCGACGCCTCCAACAGGATGTGCGCTCCGAGCATGTCGGTCTTGATGAAATCGTCCGACCACAGGATTGAGCGATCGACGTGCGTTTCGGCAGCGCAGTTGACGACGATGTCGAAGCCGTCCTTCCATAGTTGCACGACGAGTTCGCGGTCGGCGATGTCGCCTTTGACGAACTGGTGGCGGGTTGAGTCCGTCAGGTTCTCCAAGTTTGCGAGATTGCCAGCGTAGCTGAGTTTGTCGAGGTTGACGATGTGCCAATCGGGGTGTGAGCGCAGGGCGTACTTGACGAAGTGTGAACCGATAAAGCCGGCGCCGCCGGTAACAAGAACGCGCATCATACCTTCGCGCCCTGCTCCCGGGCGACTGTTAGGCTGGTCTCGAGCAGCTTCTGCGGCGAGGCGCCGGCATCGGCCCACCAGCCATCGAGGATTTCGAATTGGAGTTCGCTGCGGCGGAGGTAGGCATTGTTAACGTCGGAGATTTCGAGTTCTCCGCGCCGGGAAGGCTTCAAGGTGCGGACGATGTCGAAGACGCGAGCATCGTACAAATAAATGCCCACAACGGCATACGGCGACACCGGGCGCTTTGGCTTTTCAATGATGCGGACAATCTTGCCACGGCGCAGTTCGGCGACGCCGTAGTCATGTGGATTGGTGACCGCTTTGAGGTAGATGCGCGCGCCCCGTTTGAAGCTGGCCACGCTGCGGCGGATGCTTTTCCCGACTACGTTGTCGCCGAGCATGACAACGATCTTGCTGCCGTCGGCAAAGTCCTCCGCGAGCCGCAGGGCGTCCGCAATGCCGCCTTCGCCTTCCTGGTAGGCGTATTCGATACGGCGCAAGCCGAAGGCTTTGCCGGTGCCGAGCAGGCGAATGAAGTCGCCGGAGTTGTTGCCGCCGGTGACGACGAGCAATTCGCGCACGCCCGCGTCCGCCAGCGTTTGGACGGGGTAGAAGATCATCGGCTTGTTGAAGACCGGCAACAGATGCTTGTTGGTGATCTTGGTGAGCGGATGCAATCGCGTCCCGAGTCCGCCGGCAAGGACGACACCTTTCATGTGTTCCATCGGTACGGCACGGCCGGATCGTTTTCCGACAAGCGGTATTCGTCTGGTTGCTTGTGATTGTAAGGCTCGGTGGGGACGTTGATGACGATCGTCTCGACGTCGCTGACGCATTGAAAGCCGTGATAGACCATCGGCGGAATGGCGACCAGCAGCCGGTTGTCGTCGCCAATGGCGAACTCGTTGACCTCCCGGTGCGTCGGTGAGTCTGCCCGGGCGTCGTAAAGGACGAGTTTCATCAGCCCGACAATGCAGGTGAAATGGTCGGTCTGGAGTTTGTGCCAGTGCCAGGCTTTGATGACACCCGGCCTGGCGGTGGTCATGTAGACCTGCCCGAATTTCGTGAACATGTCGTCGTCCACGCGCAGGATTTCCATGAGCCGTCCGCGCTCGTCGGGATGAACGGTCAGGGGTTTGGTTTTGACCCCGGTTATCACTGAGATAGTCTCTAGTTCTGTGGCTTGCGAGTGACCTTTTGGCGCACGTCCCGGTAGCCGATATCGACCTTGAAGATTTCCTTGAACGTCGTGGAAGCCTTTTCTTGGTCGCCAAGCAGTTCGTAGGCGGTGCCGAGGTTGTAGAGCAACTCTTTCTTCAGTCCGTCCATGATCGGAAGTTCGCCGATGGCCTCGGTAAAGGTCTCGACCGCCATGTCGTAGAGTTCCATTCGTTGGTAACACTGTCCGAGCAAATTCAAGGAGGCGACACGTCGCTGCGGCTGGGAGCGGGACTTTTGCAGTTGTTCAACGGCGCCGTCGATATTACCGGTCTTTAAGTAGAGCGTGCCGAGGTCGTACCGGTACATGAGGTCGTTGGGGTATTTCTCGACCAGTCGCTCGGCGTCGCGCATCAGGAGTTGACTGTGCTCCAAGTCCAGCGCGGCAATCTCGTTCTCGATGGTGGCGGCGTTGACAGGATTGGCGGCAAGCTGGGCTTTCTTCTCGGTAATCTTGGCCGTGATGACCTTGGCTTTGATGTCGTTGATTTCCTTTTCGAGCGTTGGATCGCCGCCCGCTTCCGCTGCGAAGAGTTTCTCAAGGTAGCTGAGTGCGCTCTCGTAATCGCCTTTTTGTCCGTAGAGCTTACCGAGTTCGCGCCGGTGGATCGGGTTGTCGGGCTCTTGCCGGGACTTGGCGAGTGTTTCGTTGATGAGGTTTTGCACCATATCCTCGGCGCGGACAACACGGGACTGTTGTTCGAGCACGACGGCTTCTTCCTTGTCCTTCATCACGTCCCGGTACGAGCCGGCTTCCTCCCAGCCGCCGCCGGCCATTGCGCCGTGGGCGGTGGCGTCCTTGAGTCCCTTCTGCGCGTCGAAGTCGTTGGGATTCGCCTGGACCAACCGCTCGTAGACCTCGAGTTCGAGATCGTGTTTTCCTATGGCGCTGTAGGCTCGCGCGAGACGGTGCGCGGCTTTCGTGTCACGGGGGCTAAGTTTGGTGTAGGTCTCAAGCGTTTGTGCGGCCGTCTCCGGAAATTGCGCGGCCTCGGCTGCTTCGGCCAAAATGCTGAGAGCTTGACCGTTCTTCGGATCTTCGGAGAGCGCCTGCTCGGCCAGGGCCATCGCTTCAATTGGATTCTTGCTGACCGTCATCTTGGCCTTACCGACGATGGGCGCGACCTTGGCCGAAGCCATCATTTTCTTGATGCTGCCCAGCGAATCGGAGCGTTTGAGCTGGGCGGCGCGGAGGAATTTGCGGCCTTGGGTGAAGTTGGGTTCGACAGCCAGCGTCTGCATGAACATCTCGATGGCGTAGTCGAGGTTGTTGCGTTCGAGGGCGGCAAGCGCTTTGTTGTAGAAGTCGCGTGCGCGGCGGTCAATGGCGTCGGGAGTTTTCTCGGGCATGACGCCGGCAAGTTACAATGCCCGGCGGCAGAGGGTCAACCGCTTTCCTGCGACGGATGCGCGACGTGTTGACAGACAGGAGCGCTTTGTCCATATTCGCCATGGAAATATCGCCACGGCTGGCGATGAGACGATTCAACTTTCGATACGGACATTTACATGAGCGAAGATTCAGCGGGTAGTTCTGTCTCGGCGATAGCCAGCAAGACCATTCAGGACGTGGTCATCCGGTTTGCCGGCAATTCACAGGACGGCATTCAATCCATCGGCGGGTTCCTCGCGCGGCTGGCCGGGCGCACCGAGAAGGATGTCATGACGTACATGACCATCCCGGCCACGATCTCCGGCGGCCCGAGCATTTTCCAGGTGCGCCTCGGCACCGGCGAAGTGCTCAGCGCGGGTGATGACGTGGACATCTTGGTCGCGTTTTACCAGCACTCCTACAAAGATCACATCAGCACTCTCCGCAAAGGCGGCATTCTGCTGTACGATTCGGACAACGTGCAGCCGGAAGCGACCGACAAGCGGTACCGGGCGGTTGGCATTGCGATTACCAGTCTCACGGTCGAAGCCATCGGCGGCACGGCCAAGGACAAGGGCAAGAACATGTTCGTGCTCGGCCTGATGGCGCGCATGTTTGACCTCGATGTGCCGAAGCTCGAAGCGATGTTGCAGGCGTACTACAAGGGCAAGGGCGACGACGTGATCCGCAGCGTCCAAGGCGCGTTTCATGCCGGCTACGGCTACGAGATCGGCAAGATCGTAGACACGTTCAAGTTCACGCCCCCCGTCGCGCCCACCGGCAAAAAGAAAGTTGTCACCGACGGCAACCAAGCCATCGCCTACGGCGCGCTCGCGGCCGGGGTGCGGTTTGGCGCCGGCTACCCGATCACACCGTGGTCGAGCATCATGGAAATTCTACGCGTCGAACTTCCGAAATACGGCGGCATTTTCGTCCAGTCGGAAGACGAGTTGGCCGCGATTGCGATGGCCTGCGGCGGTTCGTACGCGGGCTACCTCGCGTTGACCGGCACGTCCGGCCCCGGCCTCTCGCTGAAGACCGAAGCGCTCGGTTGGGCGGTCATGGCTGAGATGCCGCTCATCATTGTCGACGTGCAACGCGGCGGCCCGAGCACCGGTTTGCCCACCAGCGTGGAGCAGAGCGACCTCAACATCGCCTGTTACGGCAGTCACGGCGACGCCCCGCGCATCGTGCTCGCGCCGGCAACAGTGGAAGATTGTTTTTACACGGCAATGGAAGCCGTCCGGCTGGCGCGCGAATACAGTTGCCCGGTCATCCTACTCAGCGATCAAGCGCTCTCGACGCGCGTCGAGGCGTGGGACATGCCGGATTTCGCCAAAATTTGTCAGGATATTTCGCCTAAGCTCGAGCCGCGCGGCGCGAACTTCAAACCGTACGAGAACAGCGCCGACGGCATCGCGCATCATGCGCCGCCCGGCACGCCCATGGCCGACGGCAAGTATCCGATTGTGACCGGCCTGGAACACGACGAAGCCGGCCACCCGGCCAGCCGTCCGGCAAACCACGTCATGATGGTCGCCAAGCGTCGCCGCAAACTACAGGTGCTCGCGTCGAAGTTGCCGAAGGCGGAAGTGTACGGGCCGTCCGAAGGCAGCGTGTTGCTCGTCGGCTGGGGATCGACGGGCGGTCCGATTCACGAAGCCGTGGATATGGCGCGCGCGCAGAAACAGAGCCTCAGCGCGTTACACTTGCGCTATATCAACCCGTTGCAGCCCGGCATCAAGGAAATCCTCGACGGCTTTAACCACGTGTTCGTGGTCGAGATCAACGACGAGGGACTGTATGGCTACGGCCAGCTCGCGGCGCTCTTGCGCGCCCGGTTCGCCGATCCGAAGATTCGCGGCATCAACAAAACCGACGGCCTGCCGTTCAAGGTCCGTGAGATTTTGAACGCAATGAACGAGAAACTGAAACAACCGATTGAATCATGATTGCACAACCTCAAGACATCAAACTGACCGACCGTCCGAAGTACACGAAGAAAGACCTCGTGGCCGATCACCCGACGTGGTGTCCGGGCTGCGGCGATTTCTCGATCCTCTCGATTTATTTCAAGATGATGGAGAAGCGGCAAATCCCACACGAGAAGATCACCAGCATTGCCGGCATCGGCTGCTCGTCCCGGTTCCCGTATTTCGTCAACGCCCACGGTGCGCACTTCCTGCACGGCCGCGGCGTGCCGTTTGCCACCGGCGTGTCGCTGACGCGGCCCGACCTGCATGTGTTTATGTTCGGCGGCGACGGCGACGCGTTCAGCATCGGCGGCAACCATCTCAACCACGCCGCCCGCAAGAACGTCAAGATCACCTACGTCATCATGGACAACTTCGTCTACGGCCTCACGAAGAAGCAGACCTCACCGACTTCGCCGCTTGGCTTCAAATCCAAGACCGACCCGTGGGGCGCGGTTGACCAGCCGATCAACCCGATGAAACAACTCATCGCCAGCGGCGCGACGTTCATCGCCCGCAGCCACTCGCATCTGCCGAACCACGTGATGGAGATGTTCGAGGCCGCGATGGATCATGATGGTTTCTCGGTCATCGAAGTGTTGAGTGAGTGCACCGAGTTCTATCCCGGCGCGTTCGACGCGGCCAACCCGCGCAAAGGCGGAGTGTTCGACCTCGTGCCGAAGGACCATGACGTGACCGACGAAGTCGCCGCGTACAAGCTCGCAATGGACTCGTTCCCCGGCAGCTTCGGCGTTTACTACAAAATTCAGCGCCCGACAAAGAACGCGCTGGAAGCTGGTCTCATCACCGCCGCCATGGCAAAGACCAACAGCGCCCCACCGGCGCAACTGCTCCAAAACACCTTCGAGCGCTTCGCCTAAGCAGAAAGCGCATCTCGAATGACGCTCTGGCAGGCCATCGTCCTCGGCATCGTCCAGGGTCTGACCGAGTTTCTTCCCATCAGCAGCACCGCGCATTTGCGGATCATACCGGCGCTGCTGGGTTGGGACGACCCCGGAGCCGCGTTCACCGCCGTGATTCAACTCGGCACACTCGTCGCCGTGCTCGCGTATTTTGCGCGGGAGATCGCCAGCATCACCCGCGACACATTGACCGGTAAAGGCACGCTCGGCTGGATGATCGCCGTCGGCACAGTGCCGGTCGTCGTGCTCGGGCTGCTGTTCAAGCATCATATCGAATCCACACTCCGGTCGCTCTACGTCATCGCGTTTGCGATGATCGGCCTCGCGGTCGTGCTCGCGCTGGCCGAGTGGCTCGAGAGCCGCCGCAAGGCGTTGCGCGGGATGGGGGAGGTGGGCTGGCTCGATGCCATCGTCGTCGGCTGCGCCCAAGCCGTCGCGCTCATCCCGGGTTCGTCCCGGTCGGGCTGCACCATTACCGGCGCGCTGTTCATGGGCTTGAATCGCGAGACCGCCGCCCGGTTTTCGTTCCTGCTGTCGCTCCCCGCCGTGTTCGCCGCCGGTATCTTCGAGTTGATCAAAGCCCGGCATGAATTGCTGAACACGCAATCACACGTCCTCGACCTGATTGCGGCGACGGTGGTCTCGTTCATCGTCGGCTACGCCTCCATCGCCTTCCTGCTCGGCTATCTCAAGAAACACACCACGTGGCTCTTCATCATCTACCGGCTCGCGCTGGGGGCCATCCTCTTCGCGCTTCTCAATTCCGGCAGGCTTCAACCCTGATACCCGCTGGCGTTCGGGGGCCACATCAGCATGGCCAACCGATCAACAACAATACCCGCCGTGGGGTGAGTTGGGCGTATCTGGGCACTACCCACCAGAATCCGGGCGGGCTGTTGTGGGAGCGCCCTTCCGGGCGCGACCGGGTTGTTGGTCACTCGAGCCAATCGCGCCCGGAAGGGCGCTCCCACAGTAACAGTGTCAAGATGCGCCTGGGTGAGTTGAGTGCAGGATTACGTCCTTCCTTGCGAGGCGCTGTTCGGGTAAACTCTCGCCGTGGTCAAGAAGAAGGAATTCCGCTGCGAGATCCGCGCCAGTTTTGCGACGGCGTTCCGCAACTGGTGCCTGAAAGAGAACATCCCCCTGAAGCAGGTCGCCGCCGATCTGGACGTATCCCTTGCCACGGTCAGTATGTGGGAGTCGGGGAAACGGTTTCCGACCGGTCGCCATTTTGAGATGCTCGCCGAGTATACCGGTGTGCCGCCGTGCCGGCTGTTCTGCATGATGGCGGACAAGTGTGTCCCGGCGGAATGTCTGCTGACGCGCCCGAAGAAGAAGAAGCCGAAGAGCACATAACTAATGCCTGTAGCCGAAGCGTGAGCTTCGGGCCGCAGCCGTGGTAGTAAGCGCTCCAAACAGCCCGCGCGCCCCGCCGCCCGGTTTAACTTTAAGTTAAAAATCACTTCTCGCTTCTTCACGGTGTGCCCCCCCTAGTATCTGGCCTGTAGGCGAGTTCACGCATGCCCCTTCTGGGGGGTGCACTAAACCAACGACGAGTAATATTCGTCAAACGCATAAGGAGAAGTATGCAAACAGTATTGTTCAACAAGCAGTTCGCAGTCGTGGCAATCGCCGGGTTGGCGCTCGGTCTCAGCGTGCCGGCGTTCGCTGTCATCACATTGGATGTTGTCCCGTCTTCGGCCCCGAATGCCTCGGGATCACCAAGCTGGGCTGGATACGCAGCCAATGCCCTGAGCTCACTGGAAAACAACTCTGGTAACATCGGCAGCCGGACCACCGACCCGACGGCCTATGAGATTGCCGGACCAACCGTGCAGCCCGGCGACTTCATCGTCACCAGCTTCAACAGTTGGATGGGAGTCGTCGGTCCGCTGGCGTTGCCTTTCAACAGTGAATTGGGCAACCGGATGCACTTCGGTCTGCATGCGTATGGGGACGGGACGAGCCTGTTCAGACTGGAAGACCTTACATTCCAAATTGCCAGCAGCGATGTGTATCTTCCTGACTTTCCACTTGGGGGTCTTGGCTACACAGGAAACTTCATCGGCCTCAATTACAATGGCACAACCAGGTTCGGTGTGAACTGGGGTCCCAACCGGGTCAAGGGCGGCGGAGATGACATCATCTATACTTCCGGCAATGGGTTGACGCTGGTGGACGAACTCGTCTATGTCGGCGTTGGGAACGCCTTCTGGGCTAACGCGTCCCCTGACCCCTACGACATGGCGGGCACCATCGGATACATCAATGACAGCGCGCCTTTTGCGATCACCGGCTCGTACTCGATTCTGGGGAATACGGGAAGTGCGACAGTGACTACTGCCATCCCCGAACCGTCGACACTGACGCTGCTTGGCTTGGGTCTGGGCGGTCTGGTGTTGATTCGCAAGCGGAAGTAATCAACGACCTCTTGAACGGACAAAGCGGGCGGGCCTCGGGTCCGCCCGTTTTCTTGTCGTAAGGGGGTCACTCAACAGGATAGGAACTCAGGATTTTCACTTTTTCCATGCTCGCTGGTCGTTACGCCCGGGCCGGCCGTAAGAAGGAGCGCGCTACCGGCAGCTACACGGCGTTGACCGGCTACAGCGGCCCGCAGACCAACAACACCGGTGTGAGCGCCACCGAGGGAAGCGAATTTTACCGCCTCAAGATCACGTATCCCTAGCGCGCAAAAGCAAGAATCTGCATTCCTGTGGACGCGCCGGTGGACGCCGCTATAATTCTGGACATGTCGGTCATCAAGTTCGGCACGTCGGGGTGGCGGGGGATCATCAGTGACACGTTTACGTTTGCGAACGTAGAATTGGCGGCGCACGCCATCGCGCAGTACTTGAACGAGAATCCACCGGTTGGCGCGGCGAAGCGGCTCATCATCGGGCATGACACCCGGTTTTTGTCGCGCGAATTTGCGACGCGGTGCGCGGAGATCGTGGCCGGGTACGGCTATGAAGCGTGGTTGACCGACCGCGATGCGCCGACGCCGGTCATCTCGCACAGCATCCGGCATCACCGGGCTGCCGGCGGCATCAGCATCACCGCCAGCCACAATCCGCCGGAGTGGAACGGGCTGAAGTTCAATGAGGCCAACGGCGCGCCGGCATCGCCGGAGACGTGCCGGGGGATTGAGAAGAAGGCGGAGGCGGGAAGCCGGTCGCGCCCGGAAGGGCGCTCCCACAATAGCTTCAAAGCCTTCAATCCGATGCCGGAGTATTTTGCGCAGCTTCGCAAGCTCGTCGATTTTAAGATGCTCAGGAAACACCGGAAGAAGGCGGTCGTGGATTTGATGTTCGGGACGGGGCGCGGGTACCTGGATACGACGTTGGCGAAATGCGGGTGGACGGTGGACGCGTTGCACGGAAATTTGGATCCATTGTTCGGCGCCGGACACCCTGAGCCTACAAAAGAGAACATGGGCGAGTTGTTGCGGCGATTGAAGAAGACACGCGCGAGCATCGGGCTGGGGCTCGACCCGGACGCGGACCGGTTTGCCATTGTGGATGGAGACGGGACGTTCATGAGCGCGAATCAGGTGTTGGCGTTGACGCTGTATCATTTGGTGAAGAACCGGCACTGGACGGGCGCCGTGGTGCGCACGGTGGCGACGAGTCATTTGGTGGATGCCGTGGCCGGTATGTTGGGCGTGAAGGTGCATGAGACGCCGGTGGGGTTCAAGTACATCGGCGCGTTGATGGAGAGCGAGTCGATCATCGTCGGCGGCGAGGAGAGCGGCGGGCTCAGCGTGAAAGGACACGTGCCGGAGAAGGACGGCATCCTGGCGTGCCTGTTGATGTGTGAATTGGTTGCCTTCGAAGGTCAGTCGCCCAAGAAGGTGCTTGCCGAGATTCAGAAGAAGGTCGGCCGGATCCTGAGCGGTCGGATCGATTTGCGGGTCACCCCGGAACGAAAGGACGAACTATTGAAGAGATTCGCAGCCGGATTGAGCGATTTCGGCGGTTGCCGGGTCTCAAACACGGTGATGAAGGACGGCTACAAGTTCCTGCTCGGCGATGCCGGCCCCGCTGGGTGCGGGGCAGGCTGGGTGATGTTCCGTGCGTCGGGCACGGAGCCGGTCTTTCGGTGTTACCTCGAGGCACGGACCCCGAAGCAGTTGGCGACGTTCCGGGCCGCGGCGCTGAAGCTTGTGAAGTAGCCCGGAGTCGAGTAACATAAAGCCGTAACTGAGGATTTATCTATGACAAAGCGTATTGGATTTACCGTTCTTGCCGTCTTGCTGGGCGCGAACCTGTTTTTCGCCGCCAAGATTTATTCCGAAGCCACTAGCCGCGGTGACAAAGACACTCCGTACGGCCAGATGGAACTCATCACGCAAGTGATGGAGTTGATCCGTAAGGACTACGTTGACTCGGACAAGACCGCCTATACCAATCTCACCTACGGCGCGCTGAAGGGCATGCTCAGCTCGCTCGACCCGCATAGCCAGTTCATGGAGCCGGAAGCGTACAAGGAAATGCAGGACGAGACCGGCGGCCAATTCGGCGGCCTCGGCATCCAAATCGGCATGTCGAAGGAAGGTTTCCTCAGCGTGATCGCCCCCATCGAAGACACGCCGGCCGCCCGCGCCGGCATTCTGCCCGGTGACCGTATCATCAAGATCGACGGCAAGCCGACCGACCGGATGAATCTGCAAGATGCCGTGCACCAACTCCGTGGTGAGCCCGGCACGAAAGTCACCATCACCATCTTCCGCGCAAAAGCCAAAAACCCGGGCGAGAGAATCAAGGACCACACCATCACCCGCGACATCATCAAGGTCGACAGCGTCAAGGACGCGAAGATCCTCGACAACAATATCGGCTACGTCCGCATCACGCAATTCAACATACCGACCGCGGACGAATTTGAGAAAGCCCTCGCCAAGCTCGAAGGGCAGGGGATGGACTCGTTGATCATCGATCTGCGCAACAATCCCGGCGGCCTTCTCGAATCCGCCCGGAAAATCGCCAGTAAATTCGTGCCTGCGGGCGATCTCATCGTCTCCACGGAAGGGCGCGACCTCTCGCAGAAGCTCGTTTACCGATCCGACCGCGGCAAGAAGCGGATGAATTACCCCATCGTCCTGCTTGTTAATAACGGCAGCGCCAGTGGAAGCGAGATCGTGGCGGGCGCGTTACAGGACCTGAAGCGCGCGGTTCTCGTCGGTGAAACTACGTTCGGTAAAGGCTCGGTGCAAAGCATTCTCTCGCTGCGCGACGGCTCGGCCGTGCGACTGACCACGGCAAAGTATTACACCCCCAGCCACAAGGTCATTCACGAGCACGGTGTCACACCCGACATCATCGTGCCGGTCTCCGAAGAAGACGAAGCGAAACTCAACGCGCAGCGGTTGCGCCCCGATGTGCCGACGCCGGACGACAGCACGGAAAAGGTCGAAAAGATCCCGGATGTCCAACTCGAACGCGCCATGGACGTCATCAAAGGCGTCAAACTTTTCGCCAAGCAGGCCAAGCTCAACAAGCCGGTGGCCAAGGAAACCGCTGCGGCCAACTAGCTGGTGAAGATCCTCGGCATCGAGACCTCCTGCGACGAAACGTCGGCAGCCGTTGTCGAGGACGGCGTGCGCATTCTCTCCAACATCATCAGTTCACAAGTTGACTTGCATCGCCCCTACGGTGGCGTCGTCCCTGAGCTGGCCTCGCGCAATCACCTGCAACTGATCGACACCGTCATCACCGAAGCGCTCGGCGCTTCCCGCTGCACGCTTCACGACATTGACGCCGTCGCCGCCACCTACGGCCCGGGCCTCGCCTCATCGCTGCTCATCGGTCTCAACACCGGCAAAGGCATTGCCTTCGCCGCCGGCAAACCGTTCATCGCCATCAACCACATGGAAGCGCACTTGTACTCGCCTGTGATGAACGCGCCCGAGGCGCTCCCGATGATCTCCCTCGTCGTCTCCGGCGGACACACGATTCTTGTCCACGCCACCCGCATCGGGCAATACCGGATTCTCGGTCAGACCGTCGACGACGCTGCCGGTGAAGCTTTCGACAAGGTCGCGAAGCTGCTCAAGCTCGGCTATCCCGGCGGCCCGGAGATTGACCGACTTGCAAAAACCGGCAATGCCAGTGCGATCAATTTCCCCCGCAGCATGCTCGACGATCCGAGCTACAACTTCAGTTTCAGCGGCCTGAAGACCTCCGTGCTGTACTTTGTGCGCAAGAATTCTGGCTACCGGGTCGAAGACGTGTGTGCCAGTTTCCAGGAAGCCGCCGTCGACGTGCTCGTGGGGAAAATGCTGCGCGCGGCGGAAGAATACCGGGTGCGCACCGTCAGCGCGTCCGGTGGCGTGTCGATCAACAGCCGGTTCCGCGAGAAACTTTACGGTGAATGTGCGACGCGCGGCCTGCGCTTGTTGCTCGCGCCGGCAACGCTCTGCACAGACAACGCTGCGATGATCGCCGCGCTGGCATTCCACAAATCGGCCAGTGACTTTTCTCTCGATGTCGCGCCCTCAATCGGGTTAGGAGTTCCCGCATGAGAACCGCCCGAGTCATGGTCGCCGACAGCGAGCACGACGCCAACATGCTCTACGCGGTCGGCATCTTCGTGCCGGACCCGTTTATCTACTTCGAAATTGCCGGCAAGAAGCACATCATCGTCAGCGACCTTGAGATCGATCGCGCGAAGGCGCAAGCCACCGTGGATCGCGTTTTGTCACTGCGTCGGTTCAAGACGAGAAAACTCGAAGATGTGCTGCCGATGGTGCTGCGCGAACATCGCGTGCGCGTCGTCGAGGTGCCGATGAAGTTCCCGGTCGGACTCGCGAAACGCCTACGCGGAATTCGGCTGAGTGTGAAGCCCGATCCGTTTTTCCCCGCGCGAGAAGTAAAGTCCACCGGTGAGATCAAGAAACTGGCGGCGGCTTTGCGACTCGCCGAAGAAGGGATGCGGGCGGGCATCAACGTAGTTCGACTGAGCCGCATTGGCCGGGATGGTTATCTGTACTGGCGCAAACAAAAGCTGAGGTCTGAGGACGTGCAGGGCGTGATCAACGCCACGATTGCCGGTCTCGGTGGCATTGCCGCGCACACGATTGTTGCCTGCGGTAACCTAGGGTGCGATCCGCACGAGTCCGGCCACGGTCCGCTGCGAGCGCATCAGACGATCATCCTCGACATCTTCCCGCGCGACTTGAAAACCGGTTACTGGGGTGACATCACCCGCACCGTCGTGCGCGGACGAGCGAGCAATCGAGTGCAAGCAATGTACGCGACCGTTGCAAAAGGGCAGGAGATCGCGTTTCAGAAGTTGCGCGCCGGTGTCAATGGACGCGACGTGCACGAGGCGATTTGCGCGCTGTTCAAGCGTCGCGGATTCAAGACCGGTCGCAAGAATGGCCGGATGCAAGGCTTCTTCCACGGGACCGGTCACGGTCTCGGTCTGGAAATCCACGAGTCACCTCGCGTTAGTGCCGTGGACGCAACAATGAAAACCGGTTGCGTCGTGACCGTCGAACCGGGATTGTATTACCCTGGCATCGGCGGCGTTCGGCTCGAAGACGTGGCGGTGATTGGCAAACGCGTGTCGCGAAACCTCACGACGTTCCCAAAATTCCTCGAAGTCTGATCGGTTGAACATTTTGCCAGTCTGCGGTATCTAAGCACGCAAATGACTACACAATTTACATGGGTGCTGTTGATCTTCGCGATCGTCATCGCGGTGATCGCGCAGATTCGCGTCAGCAGCGCGTTCAAGAAGTTTTCCAACGTGCGCACGCGCCGCGGCCTGACCGGCGCGGAAGTGGCGCAGGAAATCCTCGACACTGCCGGCATCCGCGACGTTAAAGTGCAGCGCACGCAGTCGTTTCTCGGTGACCATTACGATCCGTCGAAGAAAGTTCTCTGTCTTTCGCCGGGAGTCTACGACAGCGAATCGGTTGCGGCGGTGGGCATTTCCGCGCACGAGTGCGGGCACGCCATCCAGCATCAACACGCTTACATGCCATTGAAAGCGCGGATGGCAGTCGTGCCGGCAACGATGTTCGCTTCCCGGCTGCTCCCGATTGCGGTCATCGGCGGGATGTATCTCCACATCGGGGGATTCATCACGCTGGGCATCGCGATCTACGCAATTCTGACCGCGTTCCAACTCATCACCTTGCCAGTGGAATTCGATGCGAGCCGCCGCGCCAAGCAAATACTCTCGCGCAGCGGCGCGGTGACAATCGATGAAGCGGTCGGCGTCAACAAAGTTCTCAATGCGGCGGCGTTGACGTATGTGGCGGCTTTGCTGACGTCCCTGTTTTATCTATTGCACTTCCTAGCGATGCGCGGTTCGCGCCGGTAAGTCGAGATTACTTTTGACATCACCGGGGCTGTTGTTTACCGTTGCCGCCAACTTTGAACGGGTCGGGAGATTCCATCATGGCTGAAGCGCAACTGGCACAACACGGCGTTCGCATCCAATACCCACCGGGCTTTCGTCAACGCCGCGGCCTGAATTGGGTGATCCTCGGTCTGATGTACGCGTCGTATTACATGTGCCGGTATAATTTCCGGTTCGCCACGCCGGGGATGGTTGAGGAATTCGGGTTCAACAAGTTCCAGATTACCGGGATCATCGGTGCCTGGTCGGTCGCGTACGGCACGGGGCAGTTGGTCAACGGTTTGCTGTCCGATCGCATCGGCGGCCGGACGTCGATGCTGATCGGCGCAGTCGGCACAATTGCGATCAACTTAGTCTACGGTTTTGCGTCGTTTGCCGGCACCTTCTCGACCTTCGCGCTGATTTGGTTGATCAACGGCTATTTCCAGTCGTTTGGCGCGCCGGGCATGATCAAGATCAACGCCGCGTGGTTCAATCGGACCGAACGGGGCACGTTTTCAGGCATCTTTGGATTCATGATCCAGATGGGACAAATTGCCATCAACAACCTGGCGCCGGTGATCTTGGGCGGCATCTCAATCACGCTTTGGCTGGTTGCGGAACATCAGTGGTCAGTGAAACTTTTCAAGCCGACTAATAGCACAGCTTTTCTTCAGATTTGGTTCATCCAACCGGGCGATTGGCGCTGGTTGTTCCGCATTCCGCCGATCTTTACGGCCATCATGGCCGTGTTGCTGGCCATTTTCCCGCGTGAATCGCCCGAAGAGGCCGGCTATCCCGGCCTGATCCACGACGAAGTGGGCGGCGCGGACGCGGGCGTGCGGGTGAGTCTGAAAACATCCTTCACGACCATCTTCACGCATCCGCTGGTCTGGTGGTACGCCATCGCCTACGCCTGCACGGGCGCCGTGCGGCAAAGCTCCGACCAACTGTCGATTCTCTACTTTCAGGAGCAACTGCATCTGGATATGAAGGCGAAACCGCCCGCCGTCTTCTGGACGCTCGGGTGGGCCGTGCCATTGGTCGCCGTACTGGGCTCGCTCGGATCGGGCATCATTTCCGACAAGCTCTTCAAAGGACACCGTTCGCCCGTGGCCATGGGGTTGTACTTTGGCCAAACCATCGTGATTGGCTTGGCGGCGATCGTGATTTATTCGGGCGTTGTCGGCCCGACTCCGCTCGGCATTTTCCTCGGCTGTCTGTTCCTGATTTTGATTTCGTTGACCGTCAATTCCACCCACTCGATTGTGGGCGCCGCGGCGCCGATGGACATCGGCGGGCGTAAAATGGCGGGCTTCGCATCCGGAGTCATTGATTCCTTCCAGTATTACGGCCCCGCCATCGCGCTCCCCGTCACCGGCAAGCTAATCGATCATTATGGTTGGGGCGTGTGGTATCCGAGCATGGCATTCTTCGGCGTGGTCGGCGGCTGCGCGATGCTGGTCGTCATGCGCAAGCAGAAACTGATGGCGCTCAAAGCGCAGGCGAAGGCCGGCTAGTTCTTCACGCGAAGCAGCGCGACGAGGAAATCGCGATTCATCTTCGCGATGAAATTCAGGCTGATGCCTTTGGGGCAGACCGCTTCGCAAGAGCCGGTCACGGTACAAGCGCCAAAACCTTCCTTGTCCATCTGTTCCACCATCGCCAACGCGCGCTTGTCCTTCTCCGGTTTGCCTTGCGGCAGCAGATTGAGGTGCGAGACCTTCGCGGACACGAACAGCATCGCGCTCGCGTTTTTGCACGCGGCAACACACGCGCCGCAGCCGATGCACGCGGCGGCATCCATCGCGAGATCGGAATCCTGCTTCGGCACCGGGATCGCGTTGCCGTCGGGCGCTGAGCCGGTACTGGCGGAGATGAAGCCACCGACCGCAATGATCCGGTCAAACGCAGTGCGATCCACGATCAAATCCTTGATGGGTGGAAACGCCTTCGCCCGGAATGGCTCGACGGTGATCGTCTCGCCATCCTCAAAGCTGCGCATGTAAGTCTGACACGTCGCGACTTTGTATTCTGGGCCGTGCGGTTCGCCGTTGATGACGCATGAACACATCCCGCAAATGCCTTCCCGGCAATCGTGGTCGAATGCGATCGGGTCCTTGCCGGCCTTGGTCAAATCCTCGTTGACCACGTCGAGCATTTCGAGGAAGGACATGTTCGGGTTGATGTCGCGTGCCTCGTATGTCTCGAAAGCGCCATGGCTGTCGGCGTTCTTCTGTCGCCAGACTCGAAGTTTGACGTTCATGCGCTCGCGCTCCGCGCTGTAGCCGAAGCGTGAGCTTCGGCACCGCAGCTTACGCTGCGGCTACAGGGAATGATATCGCGTCTCACTTGTAGCTCCTCGTCGCGAAATGGACTTCTTCGTACGTCAGTGGCTCTTTCTGCAATACCGGCGACTGTCCCACGCCCTTGAACTCCCACGCCGCGACGTAGGCAAACTTCTCGTCATCGCGTTTGCACTCACCGCCTTCCTGGTGCTCCTCGCGGAAATGACAGCCGCACGATTCGTCGCGCATCAGCGCATCATGCACGATCAACTCGGCCAGCTCCAGGTAATCGGCCACGCGAGCGGCGCGCTCGAGCGATTGATTCAATTCCTCGCCTTCACCGGGCACGTTGACGTTCTTCCAAAACTCCTCGCGCAACGCCGGTATCAGTTTCAATCCCTCGCGAAGGCTCTTGTCGTTTCGGGCCATCCCGCAATGCGTCCACAGAATGTGGCCGAGTTCCTTGTGAAATTCGTTGATGGTTTTCTTGCCGCGAATTGAAAGCAGCTTCTTGATACCGGCATCAACAGCTTGTTCCGCCTGTTTGAATTCAGCCGCGTCTGGCTTCGGACGTTTGCAAGTCTGCCCGGCCAGATAATCGCCGATGGTGTAGGGGAGCACGAAGTACCCATCGGCCAACCCCTGCATCAACGCGCTTGCGCCCAGCCGGTTCGCGCCGTGGTCGGAGAAATTCGCTTCGCCGAGCACGTAGAGACCAGGGACGTTGCTCATCAAATTGTAGTCCACCCACAATCCGCCCATTGTGTAATGGATGGCCGGATAAATCCGCATCGGCGTCTTGTACGCGTCCTCGTGCGTGATTTCGTGGTACATGTCGAACAGATTGCCGTAACGTTCCCGGACGGTGTCTTCGCCGAGTCGCTTGATGGCGTCCGCGAAATCGAGATAAACGCCCAAGCCACTCTCGCCGACGCCGCGTCCTTCATCGCACACCTGCTTCGCGGCTCGTGAAGAAATGTCGCGCGGCGCGAGGTTGCCGTAGCTCGGATACTTGCGTTCGAGGTAATAGTCGCGCTCGGCTTCCGGTATCTCTTGCGGCGAACGCTTGTCGCCTTTCTTGGCCGGTACCCAGACGCGCCCATCGTTGCGCAACGATTCGCTCATCAGCGTGAGCTTCGACTGATAATCGCCGGTGACCGGGATGCACGTCGGATGAATCTGCGCGTAACACGGATTGGCGAAGAGCGCGCCTTTCTTGTGTGCGCGCCAGATCGCGGTCGCGTTGGAGCCGCGGCCATACGTTGAGAGATACCACGCGTTGCCGTAACCGCCGGTCGCCAGAACTACCGCGTCAGCCGAATGTGATGAAATCTTGCCGGTCACCATGTCGCGCACGACGATGCCTTTGGCGTGGCCGTTGACGATGACCAAGTCGAGCATCTCCGTGCGCGGGAAGAGTGTGACTTGTCCCAACCCAACTTGCCGCATCAACGCCGAGTATGCGCCGAGCAAAAGCTGCTGGCCGGTCTGGCCGCGCGCGTAGAATGTTCGCGATACTTGCGCGCCGCCAAAGCTCCGGTTGGTGAGGTAACCGGAATACTCGCGCGCGAAGGGCACGCCTTGCGCGACGCATTGGTCGATGATGTTGACGCTGACTTGCGCGAGCCGGTAGACGTTGCCTTCCCGGGCGCGGAAGTCACCGCCTTTGACGGTGTCGTAGAAGAGCCGGTAAACACTGTCGCCGTCGTTCTGGTAATTCTTCGCCCCGTTGATGCCGCCCTGCGCGGCGACACTGTGTGCCCGGCGCGGGCTGTCCTGAATGCAGAACGATTTGACGTTGTAACCGAGTTCCGCGAGCGTGGCCGCCGCCGAACCGCCGGCCAGACCGGTGCCGACGACGATGATCTCGTATTTGCGTTTGTTCGACGGATTGACCAGCTTGATGCTGTTCTTGTGCTTGTCCCATTTCTGGGACATCGGTCCCGCCGGTATTTTAGCGTCGAGACTCATTTCACCAATCCTGCCCAAACTGATATTGGGATCGCGGCATAGCCGAGAAACAAAATCGCCGAAGCGATTTTGGCAAACGCTTCAATGCGCGCCTCGTAGGCTTCATTCTTGACGCCGACCGACGAAAACATCGCGCTGGCGCCGTGGCTGAGATGGAAACACAACAGCCCGACCGCCAACACATAGAAGCCGGACACCCACGGATTGGAAAATCCGGCCACCATCATGCGATGCACATCATGCCGGCCCAGCGCATCGTGCATGTTGCGAAAATCGGGATGAGTCGTCATCAACGTGAAATGGGCGAGGTGATAGCCGATGAAGGCGAGGATGATCAACCCGCTGAACATCATCGTGCGCGACGCCAGACTGGCGTCCACGACCTTCTTCTCCGCGTACTGTTGCTCGCGCGCCTGCCGGTTCTCGATGGCGAGGGCGATTGATGTGCCAATGTGGATGAGGACGATGGCCAACAGTCCGATACGCGAGGGCCAGAGGATTTCGGGTGTGCTTTGGAGGAAATGACCGTACTTGTTGATCGCTTCGCCGCCGTCGGGGATGAGGAACTGCAGGTTGCCGATCATGTGGGCGATGACAAACAGAAAGAGTCCGATACCGGTAATGGCCACCAGATATTTCTTCCCCAAAGACGACTTGCACAGCCGAACGAGGACGCTCACGAGAGAATTTGTTAAGGGAAGCGAGCGGAGAATGCGAGGAGAATTTTGAATCGCCGAAACGCCGAGTGTGGTCACACGACGGCCTACACCGCGCCTCTGCAGGCCGCGTCACAGACGCGACCGCGTTTGAATTATACGCACACGCTTTGAATCCGCTTCTGCTTTCGCCTGTAATCGAGCTTCCGGAATCTCCGAATCTCCGTGGTGCGGCGTTTGGCGGTGAGTCCGTCCAAATGCTTCACATACCGGCGACCAAGCCGGTTGGTTTCCCGGTAACGCTGCGCCAGGACGGGCTCATCGTAGGCGAAGTGCTCGGAGTCGAAGACGCACGCCTTTAACCAGCGCTTGTCGGTGTTGTGGAGTTTCTTGTCGGCGTTGAAGAACGCGCAGTACATCTGGAGGATCAAATACGTGTCCACCTTGGCCTGCAATTCGAGGTCGCGCACAAATTCTTCCGCGAATATGTCCCGGTGACCTTCGAGATACTTCAACGACGCGTGCACCGCATGATCCACTTCTTCGAGAAACACCATGAACGGCAGGATATTGGTATCGGTCAGGCCGAACTGCGGATTCTCGCGTTCCAATGCCTCGATCACGCGCGGCTGGTAATAGATGCCCACGCGCAGCTTGCCGTTGCTCACCCGCAGGAACGTGCGGCCGAGGTCGGAGATCTGACCAGCCGCCGCGCCTGCCACGCTCGGAGCGTGGCAAGCTAAATCTGCCAACTGTTTGTGCCGCTCGGAATTGAGAAGGAACTCCTCTAGGTTGACGCCCGTCGCGCCATACGTTTGTTCGAGCAGTCGTTGAATTTCGCGCAGTAAGGTCATGATGTGAAGACCGAGAACTGAGAACTGTTCACGCCATCCCCTCCAAGCATAGCAACCGGTCAGACAATTGATTCAATCCGACGCGGACTTCCGAGAAACGCTCCGCGATGGTCCGGTACGTGTCCACCAGCGATTGTTCGCGGGCAAGCCGGTGATCCGACGCTCGCCGGTAACTCTGGCTACCGACTTCCTCGTAGAACGAGAGGGGAGAAGCTGCTTTGTGCTTTGAGCGGTGAGCGATGTGCTGCGGAAAGATACCGGAGAGGAACAGCGAATAATCACCGACCTGCACCCGAATCATAAACTCCCGTTCCGAAGAAGCCGACCGCAACGCAATGAGCATGTCAGTGATGTATCTGAATTGTAGCGGCGCTGTGTTAGCGCCGACCTGGCCTGACGCCTTTCGGCGGTCATAGACCGCCGCTACAAGAATACTCGCGACGTAATCCGCGACCGAACGATCAAATCTCATTAGCATGTGACGGGTCAGTACGTAGAAATAGAACTGCGGCGTCACGGGAATGTTGCCGGGTGATTCGAGAAGTGCTTTGAGTAGTTTGTCGCTTTCGATGGCGACGTCGAGAGCTTCCGGCTCCTTGAGCAACTCAGCGAGCGAGTCGGAACTATGATTTGTGATTGGTGGTCGGTGACTGGGGTCTCCCGGTAACTGAGGACTGATTACTGACGACTGACCACTCACAGCCTTCGCGACGAAGTCGAGGTCATTTGCGCTAAACCGCTCCAGGCAGTTGGCCCTAATGGTTGCCATGTCGCAACTTATATAAGCAGCCGCGATGCCACCAAGGGAGGGCGGCAAGGCTAGAAAATCGCTTGGCTGTAGGTCATGAATCGTTAGTCATCGGCTGTCAGCCGCCCGGTACGGCTGACTGCTCACAGCTAATAGCCGTGTCCGCGAGGGAAAGGATCTCTCGGCTGTCGGCGATCGGCGATCCGCTCGAAAGCCGAGAAGCTTACCGGGAAAACTGCTGCATCTGTCTTTGGATTTGCTTCTGCATTTCTTGCATCTGACGATCAATAGCTTGAGGAGTAGATTTCAACACGAACCAGTAGAACAGGCCAGTGGCCAGCGAAAGCGCGCCTATCAACATTAATCCGAACTTCACTTGACCAACACAAATGCCATATACCGCACAGAGAAATTGAGCGGATATGACCGGGATTGCCATGTAGAGGATTATCATGGCAACAAACATGTCTTGCTGGAACGCAATGAGTCCGATGAAGCCCAACGCGACATAGATCGCCAAACAATGAAGGCTACCCATGATGGCGGGATGTACAGCCGCTTGTCTTCGGACGCTTGAGTAAGTCAGGCTGGGCTTTGATATCGGTGCCACTCGCTGTTGCGACAGTTCCTTTGGTGGCGCGGGTGAGTTGCTCGGAACGTAAACGGGATCACCGCAATTCGGACAGTCGATCGAAGTCCCGGCGCCTGCTTCATCCATCACAAGAGATTGCCCGCACTTGCCGCACGCGAAGCTGATGTCCATACATTCCTCCAAAAGGCAATGCTACAGGATGATGCCAATGATGAAAACACCTGATTTGCGCGAGTCTTCGGCGGTCGAATTTGAACCATGAATTCCTCTCGGCAGGACTTGGGTCATCGCCCCGAAAGCCGCAACCGGCAGTCAGCCTTTGAAGATGACGTATTTGCGGAGGACGAAGTTGATCAGGAACGATACGATGACATTCGCGCTGAACGCCAGCGTGGTGAGCATCCCGAAATGGTGAATCAAGAAACCCATCAACGCGCTGCCGATGACCATGCTGATGCCGGACACGAGGTAGAACAATCCCACTTCTACAATCCAATGATGCCGGCCGGGCTTGAACACCCAGAGGATGTTGAGCAGATAGGCGGTCAGGTTGGAGAAAAGGAAGGCCGCGCCGTTGTCGAGCATCGAGTTGCGGGCGCGAACGGCGTCGGAGACGTTGACGACGGAAAGGTGCAGGGCGCGGGCGACGGGGTCTTGCGCGGAAATCGCCGGCATGAGTTTGTAGGCGCAGGCGTAGAAGAGGCTGATGTGGACCACCGTCGCGATGCCGCCGCAGATGGCGTACTTGATGAACTGGACCAGCGGAGTGTGTTCGCGGCCGGTGAATTGTTTGAGGAGGTCGCGCATTTCCCTTTGCCGGTAATGATAGCCTGCGTGGCAGGGAAGTGGGAAGAAGGAAGCATTCCACCCGATGGCTTGCATTCGGGGGGGAACTGAGGCATAAGAGGTGCGGAGCGTGAGAACTCTATTATGAATCAACCGAAAATCATTGCCTACATGAAACCGTCCTGCGGTTGGAGCAACGGCGTGCGCGCGGTGTTGAAGAAGTACAACCTCGCCTACGAAGACCGCGACGTAATCAATGACGCCGCCAATTACCAGGAGATGGTCCAGAAAAGCGGCCAGCCATTACAGCCGACGCTCGATATCGACGGCAAGATCGTGGCCGACGTGAGCGGCGACGAAGTCGAAGCGTGGCTCATCCACAATGGGTACGTGAAGCCGAGCGCCGCCGCGACCGATGTGCCGACCGACGCCGCGTGTTCCGATCATCCCGCGCCGACACCGAATGTGAGTTTCGGAAACCGGTAAGGGAAATATCACACATTTGTGGGAGCGCCCTTCCGGGCGCGACTGGCAATGTGAATTGATCCGGCAAATCGCGTCTGGAAGGGGGTCCCACAATCTGAGACCGCAAAGTTAAGCCGGTGTCGGCTTCACGATTGCCGCGATCGCCAAACCAACCAGCGTCCAGCCGATGACGGTGTCGGCAAGGCACGCGATGGTGTAATTGGTTGGGAACTCGAACCAGTTCCAGTACATCAAGTGAACGGCGAGACCGGCAAAGAGGCCGAGGATGGTGACGAACTGCACGCGCGCGCCATAGCTGCGGAGTCCTCCCAACGCCTTCGACAGTAACCACGCGGCGACGAGGCAAACGAGGATGTTGAGCACGATGCCGGTCACAAACGTCTTTGACATGAACAGGTCAGCGCCATCGGGCAGGAGCACCATGACGGCGCGAGGGCCTTCCTTGTATTTCTGTTCCTTCACCTTCATCGCGGCATCCTGTTGTTCCTTGGTCATTCCCGCATGATGACCCCAGCCCGGCAACTCGTAGAAACCGGGTTCTTTGATGTTCTCGCGGATGACGGCACGCATGGCGTCTTCGTTGGGCACTTCCTTGATGGTAGGCGTATGCAATGGCAACACCATCCACGCGAGGGCGCCCCAGATGAACATCACCACACCACCGACCAATGCAGCGAGTATGATTCGTTTACACATGACTGACCTCCTGTTTGGTTATTGCCAACCAGCTGACTTTAGAGCGCGTTCGCCTTTGACGAGATCGGAGACGTGGATGGCGACAAGCGCTTCGCGATCCATTTGCGCGGCGGTAGCGTACATGTATTCGATGTTCACACCGGCTTTGCCGAGCGTCGTCGTGAGTTTCGCGAGCTGACCGGGGCGGTCGGTGATCGTGACGGCGAGCATGGCGGTTTCCGTGACCGCATAGCCCAGCTTCTCGAGGAGCGACTTCGTCTTCTTGGCGTCGGAAGCGATCATGCGCACAAGGTTCAGGTCGTAGCCAGAAGACGAATCGATCGCGAGGAGATTGAGTTTGGCGCGGGAGAGAGTGTTGAGGACTTGCGCGAGCTTGCCGGGTTTGTTCGGCGTCATGATGGTCAGCTCTTTCAATTGCTTCACAAATCACCTCGCACTTACTACAGTGTTGCGCGATGTCTAAACCATCCACGCACGTCGGGCAACACCTTTTCGTCGGCATCCCCGGCAAGGAATTGACGACGGCGACACAGCGGTTCCTCAACGACCTCCAGCCCGGCGGCGTGATCCTCTTCGCTCGCAACATCGGGACGGCTGGAGAACTCCGCGCCCTTGGCCACGCCTTGCGCACGGAGCTGAAATACCGGCCGCTTGTTGGAATCGATCAAGAAAACGGCCGCGTCAATCGACTCCGTGAGATTGCCGGTGAATTGCCGACCATCGCCGAACTCAAACGCGAAGGCTCGGTTGAGAAGGTGGAGGAGTTTGGCCGCACCATTGGCCGTTGGCTGCATCAATTCTGCGTCGACATCAACTTCGCCCCTGTGTTCGACCTCGAACTGGCCTCCGCCGACAATGGGCTTCGTGATCGTTGCTGGGGTAGAACCGCCGAAGACGTCATCACCTGGGCCGGCGCGTGCCTTGAGGGATTGGAACGCGAAGGCGTGGTCGGATGTCCGAAACATTTCCCCGGCCTCGGCGGCGCGACCCTCGACTCGCACGACAAGTTGCCGACCATCAACCGCAGTCGGGAAGAGCTACTTGCCGAAGACATCGAGCCTTACCGGCATTTCATGCGTCGGCTGACCGCGATCATGGTCGGCCACGGACGATACCCGGCCCTCGACAACAAGCCGGCATCGCTGTCGCGAACGATTATCCGTGACCTCCTTCGCCGGCAACTCGGCTTTACCGGCCTGGTGGTCACCGACGACCTGGAGATGGGTGCAATCGAATCGTTCGAGCGCGCAGTCGTCGACGCCGTTCATGCCGGCGCGGACATGCTCTTGATTTGTCACGCGGCCGAGAAAGCTCGTGCCGCTCACGAGGTTTTATCGAAGATACCGGCCGAACACTTCGCCGAATCACAAGAACGAATCCAACAATTCAGGGACGAATGGATTGGTCACAAAGTCTAAATGCGCGGATTACGCGTTGCCGGCAATGTCCGCGTCTCGTGAGATGGCGCGAGGAGGTTGCTCGCGAAAAGAAACGCGAGTTCCGCGAGTGGGACTACTGGGGCAAGGCTGTCCCGAGCTTCGGCGACCCGAATGCGCGCGTCCTGATTGTCGGCCTCGCTCCCGGCGCGCATGGCGCGAATCGGACCGGACGGATGTTCACAGGCGATTCGTCCGGTAAGTGGCTTTACCGGGCTTTACACAGGGTCGGGTTCGCGAGTCAGCCGTCGTGGGAACGTCGCGATGACGGGCTTCAGTTGATCGATTGCTACATCACGGCCGCTTGTCATTGCGCACCGCCTGGTAACAAGCCGCTGCCGGCGGAGATCGCGAACTGCAGCGGTTTCTTTCGCGAGGAACTCCTGCAGATGAAGCGCGTTCGCGTGGTGATTGCTCTCGGCAAGATCGCGCTCGATACGTACTGCAAGACGCGCGGAATCTCACCATTACCGGCGTTTGCTCATAACCGAGTTTACGATTTCAATCCGGTCTTGATCGCGTCCTATCACCCGAGCCGGCAGAACACGAATACCGGCAAGCTCACCGAACCGATGTTCGACGCAGTGTTCGGAAGGGCGAAGCGGCTGCTTTCAGCCTAACACCTTCGCGGCCTTCTTTGGGTCGTTCGTGTGAATCACGAATAACTCGCGGCCGTGGCTGCTGCTACCGGTGGCGTAGAGGTAGTCGATATTCACCTTCGCGCGACCCAGCTTGCCAGCCATCGCTGCCAAGGCGCCGCGACGGTCTTCCACGTAGGCGCAGAGGACATTCGTTTCGCCCACGTCAAAGCCGCGACGTTTGAGGACAGCTTTGGCGCGGGCGGCGTTGTCAGGGACGAGGCGGACGATGTTATGTTCGAAACCGCCAGCGGCGTCAACGGCGAGCAGGCTGACTTTCGCTTTAGCGAGAGCCGAAGCGACGGCGGCGAGGGTGCCGGCGCGATTGGGAAGCACGATGACCAGTTCCTTCTTGATTGGCATGGGCGACCTCCGTATTGATGACAGCTTAAGAAGTTAAGAGCCGATGAGCAACTGTCTTTTCTATCTGGCGGTGGTGACATTGCTGGGCATGATCGCCACGGCGATCGAGTTTGCCATCGGCAACCGGTCACTGCGGCATCTGCGCGATCAGACGCCGGTCAGTAACGGGCTGAAGGTCTCCGTCATTGTGGCCGCACGCAACGAGGCGCGAAAAATTGAGCCCGCACTACAGTCGTTGCTTGAACGGGATTACAAGAACATCGAATTCATCCTTGTCGATGACCGGTCGACGGACGACACCGGCAAGATTCTTGACCGACTGACCGGAATGAAGGTCGTGCACATCACGGAACTTCCGAAGGGATGGCTCGGGAAGAACCACGCGCATCACGTCGGGGCGAGTCACGCGACCGGCGAACTGCTCTTGTTCACGGATGCCGACGTGCACATGGAAGCAAGCGCCATCAGTCGTGCGGTGAATTATCTGCAGTCTTCCCGTCTCGATCACGTAGCGGTCGCGCCGCGGTTGACGATGCCGGGACTGGTGCTGGAGATGTTTGGCGGGGCGTTCACGATTTTCTTCGGGCTGTACGCAAAGCCGTGGAAAGCTCCCGATCCGAAAAGCAAACGTCACATCGGCATCGGCGCGTTCAATCTGATGCGCGCGGAAGTGTACCGGGCGATTGGCGGTCACGCGCCAATCGCGATGCGGCCGGATGATGATATGAAACTTGGCAAGCTCGTAAAGAAATCGGGGTACCGGCAGGAGATGCTGCTGGGCGATGCAATGCTCTCGGTGGAATGGTATTCGTCGGTCGGGGAACTCGCGCGTGGGTTGGAGAAGAACTCATATGCCGGCGTGGAGTATAATCTCGGAGTTGTCATCGCCTCAACGGTCGCACAGTTGCTTGTCTTTGTGTGGCCGGTTGTCGCGTTGTTCGTGACCGATGGACCGTCGCGATGGTTGAACGCGGGCGTGGTGCTGACGCTGGCCGTTTGGTACATGGACAACGCGCGATTCCACGGCGCGAAGTGTTGGCATTGGGTCGCGATGCCGGCGACGGCGGTGTTGTTTCTCTACATCATCTGGCGCGCGACGCTGAAGACGATCATCAACGACGGCATCGATTGGCGCGGCACGCACTACTCATTGGCGGAGTTGAAGGCGAACAAGGTCTAGCACGCGTGTGCGGACGCGTTCATGAACGAGCAGGCGTAGATTGCGTTCAAACCGAGCGCCGCGGCTTTTTCCATCAACTCGGGGCTTTCGACGCCGGGATTGATCCACAACTCCTTGCAACCTTTCTTCGCGATGTCGTCGAGCACTTTGACGACGACCGGCGGCGGCAGATAGAGGCTGATGCGATCGAGCGCGACCGGTACGTCAAGGATGGAGTTGTAGACCCTCAGGCCTTCGATCGTCTCTTCCTTCGGGTTGACCGGATACACGTTGTATCCGGCGCGGAGATGTGCGTGCATGGATTTGTTTCCAAACTTGCTGGGGTCGGCGCTCGCGCCGATAATGGCGACGGTGGGTTTGTTCATGAACGATATTCTCCGTTAGCTGGTTGAATCATCGACGAAAACAATCTGGTGCACAACACCGGTTTGTAGGGCACGCGTTGCCGTTGATTGCGCTGTGGTCACATTGGCCGTACGACTCCTGAGAAGTTTGCGCGTCAAAAGTGCAGAGCCGATCTGGGTAAAATCATCGAAGCCAAAACGGGAGAGCCTCTCCGCCGTCAGGCACAAGGCATGATGAATCGGCGAGACCCAGATTCGTTTCCGATCAGGCGACTGGCGGTGAAGATTCTGGTTTGCTCGAACGGGCAAATGTCCAATGTCCAGACCTGACTCCAATTCCCACCAGCAAGCGCAAACTGAATTGCATAATGAATAGGGGTGTTGCGCAAATAGCTTTCTCGGTTGTAGGCGCGCTTCTGTGAAGCGCGGGGTGTTCATTTCTCGAAGCAATTCGGCGCTTCACAGAAGCGCCACTACACCGGATTCAACGGTTTTTGATTTGGGCAACAGCCCCAATAGACGTGACCACTAGTCTTTTCTTTTCTGCTCGGCCAGAAAAGATCGACGGGCGTTTCAATAGCCGCCGCTCATGCCGCCGTTGATTCCGTCAGCCGCCTTGTCGAGTGCATTCTTTTGGTCCTTGGCACCCTTTTCCCCTTCCTCCGATGGCTTCTGCGCATCCGAATACTCCTTGTTGGCGTTTGGGTTCGACCATTTTTTTAGTGCCTTCTCCACCCCCTTCGTGGCGACCCTTTTGGCGCAATCTTTCGCGTACTTCTTCTCGTCGAACTGCTTCAGTTGAAGGCCGGTGGGATCGGTGAAGTTCACCGGGTCATTCCTCACATACGCATACAGATTCGCCTGCCTGCCCCCGAACAGGATCGGATCCTTCGCCGTCCATCTCCCCGTCTCCGGGTCATAATCCCGCGCGCCGAAGCGCACGAGTTGGGTGTCGCGGTCGTACAGGCCACCGGCAAAACCGAACGGTTGAAAACCGGGGGCGGTATCGGCGAGGACCTGTCCGAACGTATCATAATCCATCCGCTGGGCGATCTGGCCGGTCGTGGTGTTGACGACAAGCCGCACGCTGCCGAGATGATCGGTGATGAAGCGGTAGGTGGTGCCACCCTTGATCATGTACTCGGGTACGTTGTCACGGCTGCCATACACGAAGCGGCTGACGACGCTGCCCGTGCCGTCGAGTTCCGCAACGACATCGAGTTGTCCGTCGTACAGGAAACCTTGGACAAGCGTGCCGTTGATTTTCTTGCCGATGCGACGGCTGAGGCCATCGATCAGGTACTGAATCTGGGTGCCAGCAGGCAATGTGACGTCGGTCAGGTTGCCGAGGGGATCGTATTGGTAGCTGGTGACCTGAGCGCCGTCCGTTTTGGTCTGCAGTTCGCCGTTGGCGGTGTAGGCAAAGGTCACGGTGCCGTATTGGGTGAGACGATCTTGGTTGTCGTAAGTGCCGGCGAGTGTGCCGCCGGTGTCGGTGGTTGTGAGGCGATTGTTGTTGCTGTCGTACGTGTAGTCGGCAATCACCGCGGCATTCTGGGTCACGTTCGTGATCTGACCAACCAGGTCGTAAGCGTAGGTGGTGACATTGGTTATGCCGCTGATGATTTCGGTGACGACGACGATGCGACCGAGTGCGTCGCGGGTGTATTGGGCATCGTAGAGAGACGCGCTGTTCGCGGTGGCGTTGTGGGTGTTGGGTTCGGCGAATCCGTTGTAGCTCCAGGTGTCGGCGACGTTGCCCAGTGTGCCGCCGAGCAGGAGGCCGGTTTGTGCGTCGTTGGTGAGGGTGAGTGTCCCGACCTGAGTGAGCAAGCTGTCGGCATCGTATTGCAGGGCGATGGAATCGCCGTCCACGGTTTGCGAAGTCGGGCGGAAGTTGTTGTCGTAGGCAAAGCTGACGCTACCGGTGACCGGGCCGCTCCAGGTCTCGCTGATGAGCAACGGGCCGTCGTAGGTGTAGGTCATGACGATTCCTCCCGGCGCGCTGATCGTTGCCAGGTTGCCGGTCACTGCATCATAGGTGTATAGGGCTATGTACGTGACTCCACCAGCCACAACGAGTAGTATTTTTCGCGGTGACAGAAGATTATCCGCGCACGCTGCTGGAATTGGAACAGCGCTTCAGCGACGAAGCGAAGTGCCGGGCTTATCTGTTTGCGCTGCGC
>CAZMKD010000122.1:0-33424 GCA_964566575.1 uncultured Verrucomicrobiota bacterium | reverse complement strand
GGCGCGGCGGAAGCCGCCGCAAGGGGGTAGGTCGCCACTACACGCCGTTTGGCAAGCGCCGGCGACGAAATCCTGAGCAATTGCGACGGCCACCGCCACGAAAAAAACGAAAACCCGGTCCGGTTGCGGGAAAGGGGTTAGGCGGATGATTTCTAGGCGGTTATCCGCTGATTGAACGAACCGTAAAGAAAGGAATTGCAGAATGAGAATCGCAATCCTGTCAGCCATCCTCGGTTGCTTGTCACTGAACGCGGAAGCAAGAATTGGCGAGACGCTGGCACAATGCACGGCGCGGTATGGGAAGGCATCGCCTGTCGCCACCGACCCGGGCGGTTGGTTCTTTGTGAAGAACGGCTTCTGCATCATAGCGAAAATGTCTAAGGGAACTTGCTATCTGATGCTCTACACAAAGTGTGACGCGGCAGGGCTGAGTGGCGAGAAGATTACCAAGGCAGAAATCCAAACTCTAATGCAAGCGAACGCTCCCGCCGGTTCAACCTGGGAGCTTCCGACTCCCGCCGAGCTTGGGGTGGGTGACGAAGCCGAAGAAGGCCTACTTGTGGAGACAGCCGACAAAAAGTTCCGGGCCTTTACCTGGGCAAAACAAACGAAACTCACAATCTTTGTGCGCTCCGAGTATGAAGCCTGGGTTGCCAAGTGCGCCGCCGAGAAGGCCGCCGAAAAACAAAACTCGCTCAAAGGATTCTAGGAGAGATCAAATGACAACCAAATCAATCCTGTCACTCGTCAGCGTTCTACTTCTGGCCAGCGGTAGCGGCGTGTTGGCGGAAGATTCACGCTGTCTGGTAGTCAGCGATCTGGCGTGGCGGCAGGTTGACAAGAATACCGTAGCCGTCACGTACTCCCTCAAAGTAAACGTTCGGAATTCTTGCGGACGTGACGCTGCTTTTGCATTGAAGTTTCAGGCCCTCGACGCGAAGGGATTTGAGGTGGATCATGCCCTCATCGAAGGGTCTGTGCCAGCAGGCGCGACGAAGTCCATTACCGGCACGACGATGGTGAAGAACGAAGTAGCCGCCCAGATCGTGAAATGGCAGTTCGTCGAAGCGTACTTGTATTAGCGCCGAAGCCTGATATGTGCCTGTTCTCAGGCTGGCCGCGCGGCAGTTTCCACGCAGTTCTGTGAGTATCCGCAACCCACGCCGAATTTGTTCCGGGCTTGTTAGCAAATTGGCCGCCGAGACTGTTCTGAGACTGTTCTCAGTCTCAGCCGCCAGCGTCATCCTCATCTGCAAAGCGGAGGTTCACGCTGTTTGCCTGCTGGGCTTTCAATTCATGGGCGTGCACAATCTCCACATTAATTACCTGATCCCATTGGGGGAGCTGCTGAATCATTTCGACGGGCTTCCCGTAAGCGTAGGCCAGCAAGGTGCGCGGATCGGATTCCGCCAGCCGCATGATGAGGGATTGTAGTCGGGTGACTTTGCGCCCCGCTGCTTTCGTCGCTTCTTCGTCGGGCTGGGCGAGGTAGTCGCGGATGAGTTCGCCCACAGCCTTTGCTTCCTTCCGTCTGCGCGTCCCGCCCTCTGGATTCCCGGATTGCCCCGGTAAAAATCCCCTGCCGGTGATTCCACCGGGTTTTTTCGTCGTTGCAATCGCGTTGCTGGCAACGTCTGTTCCTGTCTGTTGTTTCGGTTGCATGTTCTGTTCCCTCTAGGTTGGTGTTTGTGTTGGCAATGTCTAACCGGCCACGGATGCGCTCACACGGCCTGCCGTTGGCGTCTATTCCGATTCTGGCGCTCTTGCATCTCCTCAGTGGGGGGATATTCGCTGGCCACTGTTGCGCGTTCTCCGTGGGGAGAACGCTCGGCTTCAAGCGCCATGTCGAGGTTGTAGGCGGCCAACACTACCGGCCAGAAGCCTTTTGGCGTATGCTTTACGATTTCGTCTTTGAGTGTTCCGATCAGTTGCACGACTTCTGGTGAAATCAGAAAACTCTCATCATGCGGGCCGTCGAGACAGAAGCCCCAGAAATCGCAGTGTGCCTTCCAGAGCGCGTTTGATGCATTGCCCGCGTCTTTCACCGCTTGGATTATGGCGTCCAAGCGCCAGCGAAATTCTTCTTCTTCGGTGTTCGGTAACACGGCGAGAATAGCTTCGGCCCGATCATCTCCCCCGGCAATCAGCCGCCGGGCGTGGCGCTCGGTAACGTGCAACCGCTCGGCAACTAGCTTCGCCTTGTTAAGCATGATGCTCCGTTGCTTTGGTTGTGGTGTGCGGACATGATTTCAAAAGGCCATGAATAGAGAACCAGCGGGGTGCGAATACCCGCAAAGGGAATCGGAAAGGGCTAAAAGAATTCCTACCGGGGGTGGGTGGTAGATGCAGACTTGAAACCAATCTACACAGCTTGAAACCAATCTGCACCTTACAGAATGGTTTCAACTCTCCCATTCCTTCCCCAGCTTGTAGGTTGTGGCCTTGCCGGTGTGCCCTTGCTCGATCACCGAGACGATGCCCAGCTTGCGGGCGGCAGTGACGTAGCTTGAGGCGCTGCCGATGCTCACGCCCAGCTTGTCGGCCACGGTTCGCAGTGACAGAAAGAAATCAACCCGGCCCTTGCTCAGGGCGAATCGGCGTGTGGCGAGTAATACGCGGACGGCAGCGGCCAATTTGTCGGGTGCTACGTTGCGGACGTGGGGCAGACTGGCAATCAAGGCGGCTTGATCGGGCGTCGGCTCGGCGTCGGGAATCGAAATGTTGCACGGGGCAGCTCGGCGGAACCATGCGAGAAACTGCCCGCGTGATTGCTCCAACGGTGTGCCGATGTTCGCAGCGTTGCGATTGTGCCATACCACCGCATCATTCAGCCTCTCGTGAACTGAAAACGCTTTGGGACTTGGCTCGCGAGTTCCGCGACTATGTCCACAAGAATCCGCCGGAGACCGACTATGTTCTCTATGCCGATTACGTCTTCAATCCGCAAACCTGGGAGCAAGGTTTCGTGCATTTCATCGTCTGCGACCGCAAAGGCGAATGGGTCATCGTGGACATGCAGAACTAGCATCATCCCGACTACCAGAGTATCAAACCGGCGTCGCCGGAAGGTTGCGATAAACTTCTCGTCAAACGCCTCATGGACATGCTTCGCTAGATTCGGCTCACCACCGCTCAGCCAGTGAGGTCCTTGACGTTGAAGAGTGATATCGATTGGTCGAGCTGGGCAAGAATCAGCAATGCGAACAGCGAAGCGGTCATCGGGAAGCAGCAAGTTGCTGCAATTCGATTCCCGCAAGGATAAGTGGGCCGACACCCTTGAGGTCGTTCTCGACGATTGGCTCCTTGAGGTAATACTCGTACGAACCATCCCGGCCATAACCGAGACCGGCCACGGAGCAACACTGGATGAGCGAAATCCTGTCACCATCGGTTCTGATCAACTTGCCAATGATACCGGAGTAACCCTTGAGAATGGCCGGCACGTAATCGCGCGAGAGGTAGCCCTGGTTGACGCCCTTGGCCATCGCGTAGACGAACATGCTCGACGCAGTGGCTTCGAGGTAATTGCCTTTACGCCCGGCTTGGTCAACGACCTGCCACCACAATCCACTTGCCGGGTCCTGGTGTTTCACGACGCCGACGCAAAGTTTCTGGAACATTGCAGCGATCTCCGGTCGCGCGGGGTGATCCTTCGGGAAGAAGTCGAGCACATCCACCAGCGCCATTGCATACCAGCCGATGGCGCGTCCCCAGAAATTCGAGGAAGTGCCCGTGGTCTTGTCGGCCCAGTCTTGCTGCTTCTTCTCGTCCCAGCCGTGATAGAACAGGCCACTTGCGGAATCGTAGGTATGCGCGGCGACGAGTCGGATTTGTTTCGCCACATCGTCGAACGCAGTTGCCGGCTCGTTGGAAACTTTTGCGTACTCGGCGTAGAACGGCGCACCCATGTACAACCCGTCGAGCCACATCTGATACGGGTATCGTTGCTTGTGCCAGAAACCGCCATCGCTGGTGCGCGGTTGGGTGTCAAGTTGCCGGCGCAGAATCTCGGCAGCCTTCCGGTAACGCTCGTCTTTCGTGAGCCGATAAAGCGCGAGCGTGGTCTTGCCGGGGTTGATATTGTCGATGTTGTAGTCTTCGACCTTGTAACCCTGAATCTTGCCGTCCTGTGAAATGAACGAGCCGATGGCAATCTCGGCGAACTTGACGTAGCGCGGATTGCGGACGCACTCGTTGAGTTTGAGCAGCGACAATGTGAACAGACCGGCCGTGTAATCCCACTTCGCCTTGCCGCCTTCCTTCCAGGCCAAGCTGTCGCCGCAACGCGCCATTTCCGAATCGGCCATGCGGACAGACCATTGCAGCGGAGTCGCACCGCCAAAGCTGTTCGGCGGCGGGGAAACGTCCGCCTGCAGTGTCGGTGTGACGACTAGCGCAACGAAGAGAAAGACTGTCGCTTTCACAACTTGGGCCTCCTCACTCAGCCGACACGCTGACCTCGATGGGCGAGAGCAGTCCTTGGGTGAATTGATCGACGTACGTCTTCCAAGCCGCCTCGTCGGCAAAGTGACCGGCCTTGTCCCAACAGAATCCCGCCCAGTAGGACAGGTGACTGTTGTTGGGGATTTTTTTGAGGACGAGCACATTCAATCTGTCCTCCGTCGTTTTCTCGAGCAGCTTCGGGTCGAAGATAATCGCCAGCCCCTGTTCGCCGGCATTCTTTTCCATTGGTTCCCACTTCGCCAGCCAGCCGTGCTCGGCGTTCAGTTCCGTCTTTTCTCCTTTGACCTTTTTGAGTCCAATGGCGGCGGTCAACGTCACCGGCTTCTCGGGTCTCGTGAATGGCGTGTAGAAGCTTTGATAGTGATCGAGGTTTTGCCCCGCGTCGAGTGAGATGCGTTTGACTTCACCGACGCTCACGCCGTTCACGTCGAACGGTTCATAGATCAACTCAAACATGACGCGGATCGGACCGTTGGCCAGCACACGCGATTGGACGAAGTTTCGGGAGACCCAGAGTCTGTCGTCTGCCCAAAGGCCGTTGCCACCGCAGCCGCGTGACAGCCCCGCAGAATAAAAGTCCGCTCCTTCTCCGGTGTCGGTATGGTAATTGTCTGACATGTACCAGTCGTTGATCACCATGCGCGACGTGCGTTTGGACCAGATGTCGAGGGTGCTGCTGGTGAGCGGTTCTTTTTGCCACGTCTCCAACGCCTTGCCATACGTGCGGTGCGCGATGCGGTCGTTCTCCCACGCGAAATCGTCGAACCTCTCGCGCACAAAACGCCCGTACGCCTTGAACTGATCCTTGCTGTACACCCGTTTGTCGCCAGCCGTGACCATGAACGTCTTGCTTTTGCCGGGTGCGAAGTCCGCCTGGAAAATCACCAGGTCGGTTGTGGAATCGCCATCTGTGTCCACGCTCTGACAGAGCAGTTCCTTGCCGGCCGCGTCCTTCACGTGGATCTTGTCGAGTTCCTTTTCGCCGAGCATCGCAAGGTCTGTGGCGGAAAGTTCAAGCGTCTGAGCAGGCCGCGCGAACTGTAATCTGTTTGTGGCTGAGACCGTGAGTTGCTTTGATGCGCCGTGGCACAACGCGGGAAGCGTGGCGATCAAGACAGCGCTCAAAGCTTTTCGACCGGTCACCATCGATCACTCACTGGTCACGTTCGCGTCCTGTACGATCAAGGGC
This sequence comes from uncultured Verrucomicrobiota bacterium, assembly GCA_964566575.1. GTDB lineage: Bacteria > Verrucomicrobiota > Verrucomicrobiia > Palsa-1439 > Palsa-1439 > CAZMKD01. Next base: position 27,771 of record CAZMKD010000122.1, on the reverse strand, counting down.
GGACCCTCCTTCGGCGTGATCTTGACGTTTTTGAGTTGAACGCCCTTGGCGTTCCGGATCGTGAAACCTTTGACAGAAGTGATCTCAACGTTCTCCAGAACGACGTCTGCGATCTGGCTCTCCGGCAAGCCGATGATGATGCCCGCATCCCGGTCGCAGGTCGCCTTGAGATTGCTGATGCGGATGTTGCGATATACGGGGGTCGTCTCGTCCACCGCCTTTGCGGTGTCGTTTTTGGGAGCGGACGAGTGCGCCGCGTCTCCCGCGGATGTGCCGCCATACGCGCACGTCAAGGTGATTGCAGGATTAACATTCTTCATCGTGATGTCCCTGTAACTGATATTCTCCACCCGGCCGCCCCGGCCGCGATTCGATTTAATCCGCAGCCCGTTCTCCGTGCCTTCAAACGTACAGTTGCGCACCGTCACGTTGCGCACGCCGCCGACCAATTCGCTGCCCATCGACAAACCGTGCCCGTGACGGAAGACGCAGTCGGTGATGGTGATGTCCTCGCAGGCGAACTCACGCCCCGGCACCTTCCGGCCGGACTTGATGGCGATGTTGTCGTCGCCCACGTCAATGTCGCACTTGGTGATGAGCACATTCTTGCAACGACTCGGATCGATGCCGTCCGTGTTGGGCGAACGCGGCGGGGCATTGACGGTAACGCCTTCCACCACCACGTCCTCGCAATCCGTCGGCACGAAATGAAACGTCGGTGAGTTCTGCAACGTGATGCCGCTGACTTTGACCTTCTTGCAGTCGTTCAGCACGATCAGGCGCGGACGCGGCAGCGTGAAGCCCGGTGTTTTCCGACGAGCTTCCTCGGCCGGCCCCCACCAGTTTTCGCCGGCCCCGTCGATGATCCCCTTGCCGGTAATTGTGACGTCGGTCAGCCCCTTCCCGCCGATGAACGGATTGAAATCGCCGCTGCTCTTGGCCGCCAGCCAATCCGTGCCCGACTTGAGAAACGCTGACTGCTCGCCGGTCGCCTGCAATTTCGCGCCCTCGTCGAACTGCACCGTCGTCTTGGTTCGCAGCGTGATCGGCTTACTCAAGTACGTGCCGGCTGGGAATCGCACTGTACCGCCACCGGCTTTGCCGCATTCGTCGAGCGCCTTTTGAATGGCCTCGGTGTCCAGCGTGTTGCCGTCGCCTTTCGCGCCGAAATCGCGCACGTCGAACTCTTTCGCGCCGATCGCGTGACTCATCGCGGCGCTCAAACAAACAACCAGAATCATGCTGCTCGTCTTCATAAAGACTCCCGGGGATTGAATAACTGATCTCGACTCTACAGTCGCCGCTTCTCCAAATGCAACGTCAAGTTGCTTGGTTTTTCCATCAATCCCCGTTCCTGCCAGACTATGCGGGTCTGAGGATTGGTTTAGCGTCGAATTCGGGAAAATAGAGGAAAAACGGGTAGCAGCAGGTGGTATGATCCTTCAAAGCTCAGTTCCCGGCTCAGAGCCGCCTGCATCGGGAGGCACTGAAGACCCAGTTGCGAGGTCGGGGAAACTGGAACAGATTTTGGACACAGGTCTGATTACGACAGGCGAGTACGAGGCGAAAAGGCCAGCATTCTCCTTCAGATGTGATGTTAAAGACCTCGTCAAGACCCTCGGACAACTCGGCTGTCCGGCCGACAAAGCTCTGACCATGGCCGCTCAGCTTGACCGTTGCGCTCAAATGGACGCTCAGCGCCGACGTATTTCCTACGAAGCGGCTCTCGATCATCTTTTGGGTCTGATGAGGCAGGCAGCTTCGAAAAAGGGGGTAAAAAAGTAAAAAAACTCTTGCAAAGGTCGTACGGATCTGTAATATTGTGCGCATTGGAGAAGTGAAATTGTGGGCCGTAAATGGTGAGCGAGCTATTTAAGGACCCAAAAAAGGTAAAAGGGAGACAGCATGAAAGCATTCGTTAAGTTCACTTGTGGTATTGCAGTGGCACTAATCTTCACCGCCGTCCAGGCTTCCGCAGTGACTTACTTCAGCGACACATTTAGTTACTCTGACGGAGCGATCACAAACGTCTCCGGCGGTGTCTGGAACGGATTCAGCGGCAGTTCACCAGTAAACGTGTCAAACGGATACGTGATCGTCTCGTCGGCGTTGACTCAGGATGTGGCGGCCCAGTTGGGCAGCGTTCACTCGAACGACATACTCTACCTGAAATACGAATTCAGGTTCGACGTTCTTCCGGGCGCGAGCAATGCCACATCATATTTCTCCATGTTTAAGGATAGCGGCACGAGCTTGTTCTTGGCCAGAACGATGGGGGCGACAAATATTGCCGGGTCGGTTGCCGGCACATTCCGTCTCGGCGTGAATGCGGACAGCGCCAGTGCGCCCAAGGCGGTTTTTCCGTCGGATCTCAGCTTGGGGAGTTGGTACACTGCTGTCATCAGGGTTAATCAGACTGCCGTCAGCGCTCCTGTAGTCACGCTTTGGCTAAATCCTACTTTGGAATCGGACCCGAGTGTCAGCCATAGTTCGACCCTTGCCAACTTAGCTATCTCGACCTTCGCATTGCGGCAGGCGACAACCCTAGGCCGCGTGAACATCGACAACTTGGTGATTGCGAGTTCGTTCGCTGAGGCAATCCCCGAGCCGTCCACCATGGTGCTCGTAGGCGTGGGACTGGTTGGTCTGCTGGCGATCCGTCGCCGTCGCTCCTAACTATTACCGTTTCCCATCACGGGTCACCTCGGACAAACCGAGGTGGCCCGTTTGGCTTTGTGGCTTGATATTGAGGGACATCTCAACTGCCTCAGGATAAACTCAGTCAGTGAGACTCAACGTTTGAAAATTGATGCCGTCAGAAGTGCGAGCACGCCGACTATCCCCATTTCACCGTGAGGGCGACACTAGCACGCCAACAGTCACCGGCCCGAAACTAATACCGGTCGCAGAATCCATCGCGGTGAATTTGAAACTGGCCAACCCAGCGAAATCTTTCTTTGGTGTGAAGCGCGCGGTGTGGCCGTCTTTCAACAGCGTCACGTCACTCGCCGTGAACGTGAGGTTCTTGCTGTTACCGCAGAGCGATTGCAGATTGATTTCCACCGGTGTGTTGCGAATGGCAACGGCATGCATATCGCCGAGCCAGTTCAGGTATTCCTCCAGATTCGTGTAGCCATCCTTGTCTCGGTCGTTGTCGTCGTCCGCAGCCTTCGGATTCAGGCCCAGCGCCGCTTCCCAATAATCGGGCATACCATCGTTGTCCGAGTCGGCGGGCGGTTCTTCCGAACGTAGCTCGGGCCAGCCGCCAACTTGGTCAACCGAATCAATGATCCGGCCGGTCTCGTCGCGCACGTTGCCTGCAATTCGCGCGTCCACCGGGTCGCGTCGCCACGGCAGAGCGCCCGCTTGCGCCAACACGCGTTCGTAGGCGACTTCCGCCGAGTCTGTCGTGACGGGCGGGGCGGCGTGCGGCTCGGTCCGTTTCTTGTGGTCGCCGACAAACATCCGCCAGCCCGTGTTCGTTCCATCCAACCGGCCATTGAGGTTTATGTCGAAGCGATTGTCGCTCTGGAAAATCAACGTGTTGGTGGCGACAGCTTCGAACGCGCAACTGAAACACGTCGTCGCCGGGCCGCGAATCAGGTAGTTGTTGACGTAGTTCAACTCCAGATTCTCGAACGTGTAGTAGTTGTAGCCGGCCTTGATGCCCCAGTTGTAAATGACGTTGTTGCGGAAATCCAGGCGCAGGACGTTCGAGCCGTACGTGCCCGCGCGCGGGTTGCGGCTGTTGTTGTTGGCGTACAGGTCGTGATGAAACGTGAAGCTCGCATCCACCCGCGGGCGAATCAGCGAACCGTACCCATGCGGGCCTTTCACGTGTATGGATTCGTTCAACGCCTCGGTGATGTACGTCCATTGCACGGTCAGGTTGGCTGTCTGCCCAACTGGTGAGAGCGCCTCGTCCACCGACCACGACGCCGAACAATGATCCACGATGATATTCGTTCCGCCGAGAATGGTCATGCCGTCAGCCTGCTGGTGTCCACTGGTGCCCAGCCGCGAGCGAATGTGGCGCACGACCAAATCGTTTGCGTTCAGCACGATCGTGTAATCCTGCAAACAGATGCCATCGCCGGGCGCGGTTTGCCCTGCGATGGTGAGGCGCGGCTTTTCCAGTTTGAGCTGCGATTTCAATCGGATGTTGCCGGAGACCTTGAAGAGGATGGTGCGTGAATTTGTCGCCGAGTCGACGCCGTAACGCAACGAGCCGGGCCCGTCATCGTTCAAGTTCGTGACGTAATACACGTCGCCGCCGCGACCGCCGGTGGCGTTGGCGCCGAAGCCTTCCGCGCCGGGAAACGCCGGCAGCGCGTGAGCCAACGTTGTGCACAAAGAAACCAAGACGACGACCAAAACGATTCGCAATACATTCATTTAGCCTCCGTAGGGAGCGACACATCGGCCGCGCGCAACGTGGCCGCGGCTTCCGTGGCGATGATGTCTCCGCCGTTAAGCTCCACCGAGGCGACTTTGCCGCGCACATTCGGATGAAGCGTGAAGTCCAGTGTGTCCGTTCCGCTGCCGCTGGCGTAATCAGCAAAGCCATCGGATCCCAAAAAGAGTCGCGGCTTGCCTTTCACAGTGACGTTTTCACTGAAGACGACTTTGATGTGGCCGTCCTCTTGAAGAACTTTCCGGATCGTCGGCCCGGTTCTTCGTTCCGGATCCCACCTCCCAGCAAATGTCCACGCGGCGGTGACCTGTTCGGGTGCGAACGAAAGATTGTTGGTATGCCACGCGTAGTCGCCGCCGTCGCGATGGCAGTTGTAGAAGTAAACGCGCTCGCCCCAAATGTTGCTGGCGTCGAGGTCGCGATTCTTCTTGGCATTCGTCTCATCGGGCTTGTCGCCCTCAATCGGATAAATGACGCGCTTCGGCGGCAGGTCGCGCATTGCCTTCGAGAACGTGCAATCGAGCAGGAAAAACTGCGCGTCGCGGTGGTGACGCGCTAGGATCCAGTTGTCCACGCCGTCGAACCGGCAGTTGCGCAGGACCAACTTCATATCCTTGTCCTTGCTGCCGTCGTGCCAGATGGCCGCGTGCGCCTTCGGGTTGACCTCGTAGAACGTGCAGTCGGTCATGTAACACCAACCGCGCGGACAAACAAAATCCACCGACCCGCGGATATTGAGTCGAGCCTGGTATGAACCGTTCCGGTCTCCCCAGAGCGCCAGCGCGTCGGCCCCGTCGCTCAACACATCGCAATCCACGATCACCGTCCTGTCGCCCTTGCCGTACACAGCAAAGGCGTGCGGCCCGATGACGCCGTGCGTATTTTTGACCGTGAGATTCTCCATGACGAAGTCGTTTCCGTTGATGTTGACGACGGCTCGGCCGATCTGATCCGGTTGCTTGTTGAACTCATCGGCCCCCTGCGGGAATTCGATCCGTGTGCCTTGCCGGCTCTCGCCGTGAATCGTCACGAAGTCGGGATCAATTCGCACTTTCTCTTGATAGACACCGTCCTTGATGAAAATGATCGTACGCTGACGGTTGTCGTGCGGGATGCTGTCGAGAGCTTGCTGAATTGTTTTGAAATCCCCGCTCCCATCGCCGGCCACGATGATGTCAGGTTTAACGGCCAGAGCTTCGGTCGTCAACGCTAAGACAAACAAGGCGATGAAAGCTTTCATGCTCTGGGCGGCATCGGCACCGGCTGGTCATGCGTCGGCATCGGCGGATATTCGGGCAACGGAATGTTCGGCACCAAGTCTGCCACTTTCACCACGTCGCCGCTGATGAAGGAATGGTTAGCGGCGATGCCGGTCAGAATTGAATACGCGCCGGCGCGTTGGTCGGAGGCGCGGAGATATTTGTCAGCAGGCTTGTCCGGCAGGAACAGATCCTTCAACATGACCTCGTCACCGCCGGCGTGGCTGCCCTCGCTCGCTGGCCAGAGCGGGACTTCATACGCAGACGCTCGCAACGGATAGATGCGGATGTAGGTGCCTTCCTTCTTGACCGCGCCCGGTACCGAGGTGTCGCCGCTGACATAAACCTTCTCCTCCATCTTGTGCTCGATGCGGCCTTTCGTACCATTGAACACGATCACATAACCTTCCCAAGCATTGAACGCGTTGAGCGAGTAGCAGAGGGTGGCGCCGGTGTTGTAACGCACCAGCACGTTCATCGTGTCTTCAATGTCGATGTCGGGCCGCCACACGCAGCGGTCGCGGAAGTAGCCATCGTATTTCTCGTTGTCGAGGTAGAGTTCCTTGTAGTTCTTGTTCGAGGCGAGATCCAGAAAGAACGTGCACTTGTCTTTCTCGGGACACGTATGACACCGCTCGTGATAACCTTCCAGCCCCAAGCGTTTGGCCATCTGCGGCGTGTAGAACTCGCGTTTGCCGGTCGCCATCACTGAGACCGGCACGGCGGAGAGCCACCAATTCACCAGATCGAAATGGTGCGTGGCCTTGTGCACCATCAAGCCGCCCGAGTCGGCCTTGTGACTGTGCCAGCGGCGGAAGTAATCCGCGCCGTGCTGCGTGTCGAGCATCCAGTGGAAATCCACCGACAACACGTCCCCAATCGCGCCGCTCATCAACAAATCTTTGACCTGCGTGCGGTGTGGTGAGTAACGGTAATTGAAGTTCACCGTCAACGTGCGGCCGGTTTTTCGTTGCCCGTCGAGAATGGCCCGGCACTTTTTCTCGTCGGTCGTCATCGGTTTCTCAGTCATCACGTCGCAACCGAGTTCCATCGCGCGGATGATGTATTGATCGTGCACGCCGTCCTTTGTCGTCACGATCACCACGTCGGGTTTTGTCTCCCGAATCATGCGGTCGAAATCTTTCGCCTCGAACACCGGCACCTCGACGCCGGCCAACGCGCGCGCCTTGTCCTGCGCAAGTCTGAGACGACCGGGGTTGAGGTCGCAGTAACCGACCATCTGGCAGTATTCGGCGTGGGTCTTCAAAACGGCGGCGCTATACATCCGCGCGCGCGAACCGACGCCGACGAGCGCGTAGCGCTTCTTGCGCGCGGTCGCTGACGAAACGGCGTCCGCAAGAAGCGATGGCCCGACGAGCAATGCCGTGCCGGCGGTTGCGAGGAATTCACGGCGCGTCACGTGTTCAGACGATTTCAGAGCAGCCTCCATTACTGAATACATGCGGCCAAATCAGGTTCGACCTTCTTGAGATCTTCGGCCACCAGCCGGCCCATCGCCTCTATGCCTTTCGGCGAGAGGTGAGTCTTGTCTGGCTTACCCATGGACGGAGGATCAAACTCTTCGCTGGCCTTCGGTCCCAACTGATTCAACGCAGCGATACTCCGCTCGTGGAGGTCGATGAAGGGAACTTTCCTTTCCGTCGCCAGCTTCTTCACCGCCTCGACATAGGGCGCGAGGTTGCTGTCAATTCGGCCTTCCGGGGCGAATGTCCGTCGCGTCATCGAGGTCACCAAAATCGGTTTTGCTCCGGCGGCGCGAGCTTCGTCAATGTAGCGCGCCATCCACTGCGGATAAGTCGTGGCCGGGTCAGTCTCGCGATCCGGCCCTTTGCCGGGCATGTCGTTATGCCCAAACTGAATCAAGACGTAATCTGGCTTTTCCGCCAGCGCCTTTTGCCACCAACCCTCGTTGATGAAACTCTTGGAGCTGCGGCCGTTCTTCGCCCAGTTGACGCACTCGACTCCCGGCTTGAGCAACTTCTTGAATCCTGTCCCCCAGCCTTGGGCGTCATTCACAGTCGAGTCGCCCACCAACACGATCTTGATCGTTTTCTTGCCGAGCGCTCTCCCCAGCCACGCGATCATCTTTTCTCCGTAGCTCGCGTCAAACTTGTCCCACTCAGTGAGTTGGTGCGGCGCGCCTTTGATCGTGACGAGTTCGCACGGCACAGCGGCCTCGTTGAGCTTCGCCTGGAAATTCACCGACTGCACATACGGGACGCTTTGGTCTTCCGTGCCGTGAATCAGCAGAAACGGCGGCAGTCCCGGTTTGACGTAAGTGATCGGCGACATCTCCTTCAACAGCATTCGTCCGTAATCGTCCACGATGTCGCGGCCAAACAGAGATTGCATCGAACTGCTGTAACTGCCGCGCCGTTCCATATCCGCCACCATGTCGGTGGGCGGCGCGAAACCGACGACAGCTTGTACGCGCGTGTCGTCTTGCGCCGCCACGGCCGCCTGACAGACCAGTTGCCCGCCCGCCGAGTAACCGATGAGCACAATGCGACGCGGGTCGCCTTTGTATTTCGTCGCGTGCGTTTTCACCCAGCGGATGGCGGTCTGCACGTCGTCGAAACACGCCGGCCAATGATGTGCTGGCGCAAGCCGGTAATTGATGGAAAACCACGTAAACTTCGCCGCCGTCAGCGCCTCCAGAATCGCCACGTGATAGCGCTGCTTGTCGCCGCCGTGCCAGCCGCCACCATGTACCATGACCGCCACCGGAAACGGGTCGTCGCCAGCCGGCACGCAGGCATCGAGCAACAATCTCTCGCCGCCGGCCTGACCATATTCGATGTCGGTCTGAAACATCGCGTTAGTGAATGTTAACGGCGTGGCCGGCACGTTTGTCGGATTCCAACCGTCGAGAACTTTCCCCAAGGTGATCGCTTTCGCGTCCCACTCGCTCAACTGCCGGGCCCACAGTGCGCGCGCCTTCGGGTTTGCGCCGGGGCCGTTGCTGTTGAACTCAGCGAAGCGTGAGGTTTTCTCGCGCTCGAGTTTGTTCCAGTTATTCCAGCCCTCCGGCCGGACGACGTCCGACATTTCGGTGTCCAGCCACGTGACCGCCGCGAAATCGCGCCACGGTCGGCCCAGAAACGTCTTCACGTCAGGCTCGCCGGTGATCCTACATCCGGAAAACACGAAACCGTAGGGCTGATCGTTCGGTGTAGACGCCGCAGTGATGTAGCCGTTGCCCCGGCAATGAATCCGGCAGTTCTCGAAGTACGCCGTCGCGCCGCCAAAAATGAAATCCACGTGACCGGCGATGTAACAGTTCGAAAAATACTGGCGACCACGATTCGCCAGAATCGTGTCCTGCCAGCCGAGGAACCGGCAGTTGCGGAACACCGCGCGGTCGCTATCCACGCGAATGGCCAGCGCCTGCCCGTTCGTGCCGGAGGAATTCTCGAACGTGATGTTCTCCGCCGTGAAGTCGTCCGCGTCAATCACCGTGGAAGGCGTGCGGAACGTGCCAATCGGTTTGCCGTCCAGCCCCTTGAGGTTCGCGTGCAAATCAAACGTGAGCACCGTTTTCTCCGCGTCTTCGCCCAGGAACCGGAAGAACCGTTTCTCGTGTTGCACGTAGATCAGTTCCTTGTAAATGCCCGGTTTGATGTGGATGATGACCGGGTTCGTCGCGCTGCCGGCGGGCACGGCCATGACCGCCTCCTGCACCGTCTTGAACTGCGCGCTGCCGTCGGCGGCGACAAACAGATTTGTTTGGGCTGACACCATGCTCGAAGCGACCAAGGCAAGTAGGAGCGCGCTTCTGCGCGCGACCGGGGCCATCGCGCCTGGAAAGGCGCTCCTACAAACCGTTGGGTTCCGCCGCATCACGGGGTGGCGGTGGGCGAGTTCAAGCTGCGTGCCTTCTTCGCCGGCTCGATCGTGACGTTGTAAAATGTGATGGTACCTGCGCCCGACAACTTCTCGGCGGCGTTGACTCCGCGGAAGGTGCAGTCGGAAAAACGCACATTATCAATCACCGCACCGGGAAAGCCCGCAATGTGCATCACACGAGGACTTGAAGTGCTGTTGACCCTTTCGAGCGCGATGTTGCGAACGATCGGCCGATGCGGCCCATTCGTGCCTTCTTCGTAGAGCAAGTCGATGGTCAAAACCGCCTCGGCCACGCGGCCGACTTCGCAGTTGCGCATGAAGACGTTTTCGATGATGCCGCCGCGCACGGCGTTGTTCTTGAAGCGCAATGCCCGGTCGAGGTTCGGGCTGTCCATCTTGCAGTTCTCGACGAACACGTTGCGGCAGTGGCCGGAGATTTCACTACCCATCACGACGCCGCCGTGACCGTCCTTCATCGTGCAGTTGCGCACGATGATGTTCTCCGACGGTACGTTGACGCGGCGGCCATCGTTGTTGCGGCCGGATTTGATGGCGATGCAGTCGTCGCCGGTATCAAACAGGCAATCCTCAATCAACACGTCGCGGCAGGACTCGGGATTGCAGCCATCGTTGTTCGAGCCGTGCGTGACAATCGTCACGCCGCGCACGGTGACGTTGGTACAGAGCACGGGATGAATCTCCCACATGGGCGAATTGTTGATCGTGATGCCTTCGATGAGCACGTTGCGGCAGCGGTACGGCTGGATGAAGTTGGGCCGCAGAAAACTTCCCTCGCCAAACACGCGTTGCTCGACGGGCACACCCTTCTCGCCCATTTCGATGAGCTTCTTGCGGGCGGTGACCTGTTTGGTCGGACGCTCTGCCTTGTTATTCCAGCCCCACCACGTTTCGAGGCTGGCCGAACCATCCAGCACGCCTTTGCCGGTAACGGCGATGTTCTCCTGCTCGAAGCCGTAAATGAGCGGCGAATAATTCATGCACTCAATGCCCTCCCAACGCGTGAACACGACCGGGTATTTGGCCGGATCGGGACTGAACTTGAGAGTAGCGCCTTCGGCAATGTGAAGATTGACGTTGCTCTTCAAGTGCACGGCGCCCGTGAGAAACAGCCCGGCGGGCACGACGACGCGCCCGCCGCCCGCGGCGTGGCCGGCGGTGATCGCCTTTCGGATCGCTTCCGTGCAATCGTTGGTGCCGCCCGCGACCGCGCCGTAATCGGTGATGACAAAGTCCTTTGCGGGAAACTGTGGCGGTTTGATGCGGGAAAGGATTTCCGGGACCGACTCCCATCCGGTCGCAAACGCCATCGACGCAACCGACAAACCAGCAGCAACCAACAACACAACAGACGATTTCCGGCATGTGCTCATAGCATTCCCCCGCCTACCGGCGCATTATGCCCGCTCTACCAGCGGGTGTGAAGCCCGAAGACTACGGCACGAGCCGGACCCGATAATACCGGGCCGGAACGTTGGTCGCGCCGCCACTGTCGGTGTAGTTGGTCGTCTGGTCGCCACTGCCGGTGATAATGACCAAGCCGCTGAGGTCGGTGAAGTTGTTCGTGTAGCCGCCGGAACCGTTACCGGCAGTCGCCTGCACGACGTTGGTGAAACCGCCGGCCGTTGTCCACGTGATCACCATGTTGGTGCTCTGCTGGAGCGTGGAGGTAATCTGCAACGCTGAGGCGCTGTTGGTCGGACTAGTGCCGGCCAGGAACTCGTTGGTGTTGCTCAGTCCGTCGCCATCGGAGTCAGCGTCACCCTGCGCTTCCGAGCAATTGGTGCAGGCGAAGTACTGCAACTGCCAGGCTTGAAACGCTTCCAGCGTGGTGATGAGGGCGTTGCGCGTGAGGTTGCTGCTCCCGCCATCGCCGCTGACGGTCAGTGCCACATCATAAACGCCGGAGGCGTAGGTGTGAGTCGGATTGGTGGCGGAAGCGAAGTTGGTCGTGTTACCGTCGCCAAAGTTCCAGAAGCGATTCGTGATGGAGCCGGTCGACGTGTCGGTGAAACTCACCAACAGCGGGGCCGTTCCGTTGGTGGGGCTCGCGATGAAGTTGGCGACGGGCGGCGGCGTGCCTCCGGTGGCGACGATGTAACCGGAACGGCTGAGCGTGTTGGTGCCGACGGGGCCGCGGACGGTCAACGTGACGGTGTAAGTGCCGGCACTGCTGAACGTGCGGGTGACAACGTTGGTGGTAGTGTTGGTGGTGCCGCCATCGCCAAAATCCCAGAAGCGATTCGTGATCACACCGTAAGACGTGTCGGTGAACGTGACGGACAAGGGCGCGGCAGCGTTGGTGGGCGTGCCGGTGAAAACGGCGAGCGGCATTCGGCCGGCGCCGGCGTAGTTGGTCACGGGACCGCTGACGGCGTTGGTTTCGTCGGGGGTCCAAGTGTATGGCGGCGTGAAGACGGTGTCGTTGAAGGCGGAGACACCGGTGCAGTTGATGGTGGCGTTGCTGACCGCTTTGATCAGGCCCTGACCGCCACCTTGGAGGAAATATTCGTAGGGTGTATCAATGTTCTCGAAGACGTTCTTAACGGCGAAGACCTCGGACGAGATGGCGGCGCGGATGCAGTAGTTGTTGCCGGGAGCGTTGAAATAGTTGTTGTAGCTATGAATCTTGCCGTAGCGCACGCGGGGCATGCGCTCGACGCACAGCGTGCTCCACCAGTTGTGATGGAAGGTCACCTGGAGCCGGCCGCAGTCCTCCGCGCAATTGCTGTCGGTGTGGCCGATGAGATTGACAAAATTGTGTCCGGTGTTGGTCGTGTAGTAAAACTTGTTCCATGAGCACGTGATGAAGTCGGCGGCGTGGGTAATGTCCATACTGCCATCGCCACAGTCGTAAAACGTGCAGTGATCCACCCAGACGCGCGTACTGAACTGGCAGGTGATGGCGTCTTCGTTACCGACACCAGCGGTCGGATTGGTGAGAAATACGTTGCGGATGACGACATTGGTACAGCGAATAATCCTGATGTCGCCGATGAGTGTTGCGTTCGTGCCCAAACCAATGATGGTCTTGTTGTTGTTTTTCAGGTCAACGTTGCTCGCCCCAAGGTTCAGTGTATTGGAAAACATGATGTACTGTGGCGTACTGGCGCCGATCGCGGTGATGAACGCAGCGGCTGTGGTGACGATGCTGGTGGTGCCACCCGTGCCGCCGGTGACGTTGTAGTTGTAGCCGGCAAAGCCGTCGGCCTGCGCCAACGCGTTGGGCGTCCCAGCAATGGCAAACATGACCAAAGCAGAAATGACTGTTTTCATCGTTGCTCCATTCTTCATTGTATTTCTTCTTCGGGTAGCGAGAGGATGCGAAGGCAGCAAGCAGGAACGACCGGCGGCGTGAACCGAGTGGGTGATGTTGTGAAAACGACAGAAAACCGCAGGCCCCGCGCCCATGAGACGCAGATTTGCTTCGCGGCAAAATCTGCCACCGGCCACCGATGTGTTCTCAATACTTCTCCTATGTTACCGCTGTTCCCTCTGCGACGCTCCGCTCGCGGGTACGTCGGTCGCGTCGCGCCTTCGTGAAATCTGATGCTTACATTAGCGATGCATGCAATGAACGACGAAAATCGGCGTGCGATAGCGCGTCTGGAATGGCTAATTCAACATGAACCGGGGGTTGCCGGCCGCGCAGTTTCCGTCCATCTGGTCAACCTTGGTAAGCGGGAGCGATTCCGCATGGTAATCCCCAAAAAGGGCATTGGCCACTCCCGCATGCCACTTAATCGCCGGGAGGGGATCAGCGGCGCTACCCGCATGTAGTTGTGTCACCGCATCATGCAAGGAAGTATTTCCGCATGCAAACGTGTTTCCCTTGCATTCAATTAGCAGCAAGTAGTCCGACACTTTCGCAACCGACCTGAGATTTGGCACATACGGGGTATTGGAGTCGACGTAAAACGGACTACCGCTCACGTTTGCGTTTATGTAGCCGAAGCCTCTCTTATAAGTGCCGACAGGTATCATATAACTGTGAGCGTCTGCCGTAGGCTTGCCCCTTCTTGCCGGGCATCGCCGCATTAAACGGATCTTCTCAGTGGAGTTTCCACCACCAATATAACGAAGGTATGGTGAGTTAGCATCGTCCCAGCCGGCCCCCCCACTGTCGTAGTAGATGTTGCCGTTCCAATCGTCGGAGTATAGCGAGAAGGCCAACCCCCATTGCTTCATGTTCGAGAGACAAGAAGCTTGCCAGGCCTTTTGGCGCGCTGAACTTAACGCCGGCAACAACATCGCCGCAAGGATCCCAATGATTGCGATTACTACGAGTAGCTCGATAAGCGTGAATGCCCTCCGATTCGCCTGGTTGGGTTTCATGCGATGAACTTTGTCTCCGTTGTTTGGGCCGACACACCGGCTCGACCTCAGCCGAGCCTCCTCTTCGTCTGTCCTCTGTAGGACACTGCCGCCGCAATATCCTCTTGTCAGACTACCCCCTAGCCGTAAAGTTTGCAAGGCATTTGGTGATGTGTCGCTTGAATTTCAAGAGCGTTTTCCCTCGCTGACTGTCCATGCTACACTTGCAGATGCCATCGGTGTTGACAATGCTGCGCCCTAAGTTAAGATATGGTACATGGCGGTAAACGAACGGTGCCAGGCCCAGCTTTCGGGTGTGCACCGCAGTGGGAGAACGACGAAAACTCGGATCAAGTTGGGTTCTGTAAACGGCGAGGATAAGATGAATCAGTTGCAACCAGCGACCCAGACACTTAGAACACCAATCAAGAAACTCACCGCTGGTGGGCTGGCCCTAGGATTAGCGCTGTTCGTGGGCGCGACGCATAGCTTGGCCACCAATCTGACGTGGACGGCGAACGGTGGCGATTTCGGTACGGCGTCAAATTGGGATCCTGCGCTGTCGCCAGCGACTGACGACAAAACTCTTTTCACCAATGACACGAGCCATACCGTCACTTTTAGCGCCAGTTCACCGGTCATGGACAGTAACGCCTTCTCCAATCACGCCGGCGTGGTCACACTGGATATCGGCGCGAATACGTGGAACGTCACGAACAATTTTTACGTCGGCAAAGCCGATGCGACTTCAACAGTTTACCTGGCCAGCGGTACGCTCAGTGTCACTGCCGTAGGTTTTCCTGCCTCGGCTCAACTTCGGATCGGCGATCCCACAACGAATCTATTCAGTTGTGTGGGAACGCTCATCGTGACCAACGGGACAGTTGAGGTTAATAGCGCTGTAGTGGGGCCCACTAACAGCTCGTTTGGCAAGCTGGTGATCACGGGCCCGAACTCCGTCTTCAAACCAGATAACTTTAGCAACCCCAGCACGCTTACCATCGGCGCCGGCGGTGTGGGAAGCCAATTGATCGTCACCAACGGCGGCAAGCTGTTCGTTGACGGCACCCTGACCGTCGGTTCCAGCACTTGGGCCTCAAACAATACTGCCATCTTCTCCGGCCCCACCAGTGCCGCGACACTAACTACGGCGGGAGCCCTCCGGCTCAACGGCGACGGCGGCCTGCTGATCGTTTCCAACGGCGCCAAGATATCTATGACTGGCAGCCTTTTTTTCGGCTCAGGCTCCTCGTTCAACACGGGGGTCGTTGTTGGCGCCGGCTCCGCGGTGATGGTAGGCGGTGGTGCCCAACTGGGTACCGGCAGCGCCGGCGGGACCAATAACTATTTCATTGTTTACAATGGCGGATTCTTCAGTTCCACCGGCGGCACATTCGCCTATGGAGCTAACTCCTTTCATGTAAACGATGGTGTCCAAATCGGCGGAACGGGTTTGATGAGCACCGGGTTGTTCTCAGTGGTACGGAGTGCATCCAATAATACAAACCACCACGACAACTTCATGATTGTCACGAACGCATTCGTCTCCTGTTACTATCTGAACCCGCAGGGACCAGAAGAAACCGTCTCCGTTCTGGCTAAGGGGACCTGGGTATTGACCAACAGCTTCTTCATCCGGGGGATCAACGACACAAACGCCGTTAACGTGGGTGGGCGCGACGCGTCGTTGATCATCAACGGCGGCACCTTCATCAACCTCCTTACGGCCGACAACGGCGGCGGCATCAGCGTCGGCGCGTCCGCCGGGGGGACCGTCTACCCCGGCACCCGGTTGGTCATCACCAATGGCGGCCAGATGCTGACGTCGATGGGCACCATCGGCGGCAATGGGTCGATGTGCACCGGCATCGTGACCGGGGTCGGTTCGGTCTGGTCGAACTACTCCGGGCCAGTCGGCTTCACCAACAGCCTCATTGTCGGCACCAACGCCGGCGGTAGCAATAATAATTTCTTTGGTGTGTCCGACGGCGGCAGGTTCTTCACTCCCGGCGACCTGCTCGTTGGCAACAACGCGGGGGCCAGCAACAACGCCGCGTCCTTGGGCGGCCCCGGGGCGGTGGCCAGTGTCACTATTCAGGGAGATTTGCGGGTCGGCTCCGCCGGCGGCACCTCGTCCAACAGACTCACGATCACCAATGCGACGGTCAGTTGCGGTTCAATCCTCGTCGGTCAACCAACAGTGACGGTCTTGAATTACACTTTCACTACGAACGATATTACTGCCGCGCTGGTGGTCACCAACTTTTGCGCGACTACGAACAATCTTGTCGCCACTGTTCTTACTAACTGCACTCCGACTGTTACCACGAACTCGACGTTTAATGTCATGACGATCAGCAGCGGGACGATTACCGGCTGGTTGGTTCAGGTTGTGGGTACCAACACCCTTGTCTACTCTGGCGGCACGTTTTTCTTCACGAACCTGCAAGTGAACGGCATCATGACCGGCACGGCGACCCTCAACGTCCCCAGCGGCTACAGGCTGCAGGGAGTCGGCTCCATCGCCAACCCCGTTACGATTAGCGGCACCCTGGCGCCCGGCACCAGCGTCGGTACGTTGACGATCAGCAACAGCCTCGTGCTCAACAGCGGCGCAACCTTGGCCTACGAACTGGGCACCAGCAGCGATCTGACCATCATCACCGGCAACCTGACCTTGGATGGCACGGTCAACATCAGCGACTCCGGCGGATTTGCCGTGGGCAACTACACGCTGATCACCTACGCCGGCACGTTGACCAACAATGGGCTGGGCGTCGGCACGACGCCGAACCCAAGCTTGAGCTATGCAATCGTGGCCGGGGGCGGCTCGGTGGTCCTGCAAGTAACCGCCGGCGATCTGTTCACCACCTGGCAGACATATTACTTCCCCGGTGGCGGCCCGAATGCGGCGGCGAGTGCTGATCCGGATGGCGATGGGGTCAGCAATACGAATGAGTTCCTGTCGAGCTTTAACCCGACCAACAGTGCGGCGTTTGCGCGTGTCACCAGCATCGGCAGCTCGGGCGGAGGCACGAATCAGGTCATTACGTATCTTGGCGCCAGCGGCGACTCGTCGTACGCCGGTGGCCCCGCATCGCGCACCAACGTGCTGGAGTTCTCGCCGGGCACAAACATCGCCTCCGTAGCCGGCAACTACACGAACAACTTCAGCAGCACCGGTCTGACCAACATCCTCAGTGGCGGCACCGGCCTCGGCTCGTCCGTGAGTCAGTCGATTTCCGGCGCTGCGACCAACCGGCCGGCCCGGTACTATCGCGTGCGGGTATTGGCCCCATGAGCGAACAGACTATGAAAATGCGGAGCGCAGTCGTGATTTTCAGTTTGACGTTTGTCAGACGAATGTGGTAAGTGTCCTCTAGATAAGCTGTTGCGAGCGGCGAATCGTGGAGGGGGAGTAGGGAAAGTCGTAAAACAATGCGGGTTATAGGAAAGGCGAGG
Organism: uncultured Verrucomicrobiota bacterium; assembly: GCA_964566575.1. Classification (GTDB taxonomy): domain Bacteria; phylum Verrucomicrobiota; class Verrucomicrobiia; order Palsa-1439; family Palsa-1439; genus CAZMKD01. Next base: position 10,437 of record CAZMKD010000122.1, on the reverse strand, counting down.
AAAATGAAAAGCATCAGTCACACAAGGTCTCTGTATTTGATCGTTCTTGCGATCACAGCCATGTGCGTGTTGGCATTGGCGAGTCATGCCCAGGTTTTGGTGAGTAACACCTTTAACACCGGCTTCGACGACTATCCGGCGTCACCGACCTACTCGGAGATGGGTGTTGATAGCAACTCAAGTGGCGATTTGGAGTCTGCGTGGTTCCAAGGAGGCGCCGGAACGCTGAATCCAGTAGTCGCTGGTGGTCCCGAGCGGGGAGACTTGACAGGCACGGTCGGCACTTCGGCATCGTGGACGACGTATTTCACACCTGAGGCGTCCCCGTTAACTCTCGCCATTGCCGGAGACATGTTGAAGGTAACGTGGGTCTTCACTCTGAGCGGCGTGAATGTGGGTAACACCAGCCAGAACTTCCGACTTGCCTTGGTGGACACACCGTCGGCGGCGCGATTGGCTGCCAATGGCGCCCCGGGCATCGCGGCGTATACAGGCTACGCCATGTTCATGAACATGGGTCCGACATTGGGCAACAGCAATCCGTTCCAACTGAGGGAATTCGGCGTTGCCAGTGGCGCGCTCTTGGGTACCTCCGGCAACTGGCTCGCGCTGACAAATAACGTTGCGAGCGGCGCGACAGGATATGCTGCCGGCACACCGTACACCTACACGATGACATTGACTCGAAACGGTGGGGGCGGACTGGACATCGTCAGCACTATGTCGGGGGGAAGTTTTAATGGCACGGGAACGGGTACGGATACCTTCACGGATAGCACTCCGAGCGGCTTTACGTACGATACGTTCAGCCTGCGACCCTCTGGTGAATCGACTACAGCCAGTATATTCGACACCTCTCTCTTCCAAGTGGAGTTCATAGCCATACCAGAACCCTCTACGATGGCGCTCGTGGCATTTGGGCTGGCCGGGCTATTGGTCAGTCGTCGGCGATTCCGACGCTAGACTCGCAGATATTCAGAAACCATCGAGGGCGTCTCGGCTCAACCGAGACGCCCTCTGTTTTTGTCAAGCTCCGCAGGTTCGCGGGCAGCGCGCTCAAGCGACTGTCGCCGCGTTGACTGGGGGACGGCAAACACGGCCGCAGCCAGCCACGCTACCGGGATTTTCAGCCTCAGCAGAGTTTTCTACACTAGCGCGGCGTGCAACAGCACAGTTGACGACGTGGTAACCGGTCGCGTGATTGCCCCACAAGCGCCATTCCACCCACCACAAACTCCACGTCAACGGATAGTAATCCGGCGCTTCTGTCGTAACCCAGAACCGACGAAGTCCATCACTGGCCCTGACGAGTCTGTTCTCGGTGATAAGTACATTGTCATCAAAGACAAAGCCGCCGCGCAACGCGGGGATGTAAACCGCGACCGTCAGAAGAATGATGAGAGCACCCAAGCCCGTTGAGCTATGTGCATCTTTCATCCGTGGCGCGAGTATACGGTGTCACAGACTGACATGAAAGGCGGCTGATTGCTGTTGCAGTGCTCATGGCAAAATGGGAAAATAGAACCTCTAAGCATGGAAACCAGACACTGCCCCGACTCCCGCCGTTACGCTTCCCTGACTACCGATGAATTGCGAGGCGGCTATCTCGTCCAGAACCTGTTTCAGCCGGGAGAAACACGGTTGGTTTACACGGATACTGACCGTGCAGTCCTCGGCGGTGTTGTGCCGACATCGCAGAAGCTGTCACTCGAGACATCGAAGGAACTCGCGGCGCAGTTCTTTGCCGAGCGTCGTGAAATCGGCGTGATCAACATCGGCGGCAAGGGAATGATCACCGTGGATGGGAAAGAATTCGCGCTCGACAAGCGCGATTGCGTCTACATCGGACGAGGCAGTAAACAGATCGAGTTCAGCAGCGCGAACCCGCAAGACCCGGCGTGGTTTTACCTGGTAAGTTACCCTGCACACACAACGTATCCGACTCGACTCGTTACCCGAAAGGACGCGGAGCCGGTCAACCTGGGGTCGCCACGGGATGCGAACCAGCGGACGATCTACAAGTACATTCACCTCAATGGGATCAAGAGTTGTCAGTTGGTTATGGGATTCACCGAATTGAGGGAAGGCAGTGTCTGGAACTCAATGCCGCCACACACACACTCGCGGCGCTCGGAGGTTTATTTGTATTTCGACGTGGCAGACGATGCGGCGGTATTTCATTTTATGGGCACCGCGCAGGAGACGCGCCATCTTGTGGTGCGCAACGGCGAGGCCGTGCTGTCGCCGCCATGGTCGATGCACTGTGGCGCCGGCACGCGCAACTATTGTTTCGTATGGGCCATGGGCGGCGAGAATCAGGAATTCACGGACATGGATCAGATTACCGTGAAGGAGCTGAAATGATCCTCGACCAGTTCCGACTCGACGGCCAGACCGCGCTGGTGACCGGTTGCCGTCGCGGAATCGGGCTGGCATTGGCCGAAGCGCTGGCCGAAGCAGGCGCGGATATCATCGGCGTGAGCGCCTCGCTCAAAGCAAGCGGCGAGGAAGTCGCCAAACGCGTCACCAAACTGGGGCGAAAGTTCACTGGCTATGCGTGCGATTTCGGCAGGCGCCAGTCGCTTTACGAATTCATCGGACAACTCCGCTCACCGGTTGACATTCTGGTCAACAACGCCGGCACCATCCGCCGCGCGCCGGCGTCGGAGCATTCGGACAAGGACTGGGATGAGGTGATCGAGATCAATCTCAACGCTCAATTCGTTCTCGCCCGCGAGATCGGCAAACGGATGCTTGCGCGCGGCCGCGGTAAGATCATCTTCACGGCCTCGCTGCTGACCTTTCAGGGCGGCATCACGATCCCGGGCTACGCGGCGAGCAAGGGCGGCATCGGCCAGTTGACGATGGCGCTGGCCAACGAATGGGCGGGCAAGGGCGTCAATGTCAACGCCATCGCGCCCGGCTACATCGAGACCGACAACACCGCCGCGTTGCGCACGGACCCGGTGCGCTCGAAATCGATTCTGGAGCGGATTCCGGCCGGGCGCTGGGGACGACCGGAAGATTTGAAGGGCGCGGTGGTTTTTCTCGCGTCGCGCGCTTCGGACTATGTGAACGGAACAATTCTGACCGTGGACGGCGGTTGGATGGGACGCTAACCCTGAGGTGAATGATGAGCCAGACGACAGGCATCGGAAAATATCGTTGGGTGATCTGTGCGCTGCTGTTTTTCGCTACGACGATTAACTACATTGACCGTCAGGTCATCGGCATCCTCGCCCCCAAACTGGGCAAGGAGATTGGCTGGAACGAGAAGCAGTACGGCGACATTGTCATGTGTTTCTCGATTGCCTATGCCGTGGGCATGCTGATGGCCGGGCCGTTGATCGACCGTCTGGGAACTCGGATCGGCTTTGCCTTGGCGCTGTTTGCGTGGAGTCTGGCGGGGATGGCGCACGGATTGGCGCGGACGGTGGGCCAGTTTGCCGCAGCGCGATTCGCGCTGGGGCTGGGCGAAGCCGGCAACTTCCCGGCCGCCATCAAGACCGTGGCCGAATGGTTTCCCCGCAAAGAACGGGCGCTGGCCACCGGCATCTTCAACGCCGGCTCCAATGTCGGCGCCATCGTGGCCCCGCTGACTGTGCCGTGGATTGCGCTGAACTGGGGATGGCCGTGGGCGTTCTATCTGACGGGCGCGATCGGCATGTTGTGGCTGGTGTTCTGGCTGCCGCTTTACCACCGCCCGCAGGAGCACCCGAAGCTTTCGAAGACCGAACTCGACCACATCATGAGCGATCCGGCCGAGCCTGCGACGAGAATCCCGTGGCTGAGACTGCTGCCGCACCGGCAGACGTGGGCGTTTGTGGTCGGCAAGTTTCTGCCGGATGCGGTGTGGTGGTTTTACCTGTATTGGACGCCGAAGTTTCTGGACAAGAACTTCGGCGTGGATTTGAAGAAGGTCGGCTTGCCATTGGTGGTGATTTACCTGATCGCCGACGTCGGCAGCATCGGCGGCGGCTGGTTGTCTTCGAGCCTGATCAAGCGCGGCTGGACAGTCAACGCGTCCCGCAAGATCGCCATGCTCATTTGCGCCTGCTGCATCTTGCCGGTGACCTTCGCGCCGATGACCAAGAGTCTGTGGGTGGCGGTGGCGTTGATCAGTCTGGCGGCGGCAGCGCATCAAGGCTGGTCTGCCAACATCTTCACGCTGGCCTCCGATATGTTTCCGCGCCGCGCGGTTGGGTCGGTGGTTGGCATTGGTGGCTTTGCCGGCGCGGTCGGTGGAATCATTCTCTCCAAAACCATCGGCACGGTTCTGCAATCCACTGGCGGCAATTACGTGCCGATATTTGTGATCGCGGCCTGCGCGTACCTGAGCGCGCTGCTGCTCATTCACCTGCTGGCGCCGAAACTCGCGCCCGCTGACGTGGAAAACTAGTTGATTATTCCCGGCAAGACTTGGGACTCCTGCCGACGAATCGCCGGAACGCGCGACTGAAATCGTTCGGATGGTTGTAGCCCAAGGCGTAGGCGATCTCTTTGACGGAGTAGCGCTTCGTCTCCAACAACTCCTGCGCCCGCGCCATCCGCTGGCGTTGATGATACATCGCGGGCGGCTCGCCGTGATGCGTTTGGAACATTCGCGCCAGCGTCGCCGGAGAAATCTGCAGATACTCGCACAGACCACTGACCGGACTCGGTTTTGCCAGGTTCTGCGCCATCCAGCGAACGGCCAACTCCATGCGCACGGAGGGCTCGGGTGGCTGCACCTTACGTTGGACGAGCCGGGCCGCGGTCACGTCGATGGCCAGATGCAACTGCTCCAACGCCAACCGAGTTAATTCATCCGGTCGTTCAACTTCCTGCCGACACAGCGTGTGAAGCTGCTCCAGCTTGTGCCATAGTTTTGTACCGATCGTCCATTCGCGATATGCCCCACTCGCCGCGACACACTCCGAGCAACGCGGGCCGGTCCGCCAGACCCACACGAGCAAGTCGGACACGGCATCGGGCCGGTCGATCCAACCGCTGGCGCAATCGGGGTCAATCACCAGAAAGTCCCCCGGACTCAACGTTTTCTGCTCATGTTCGAGCACCAGGGTCGGCGTGCCCCGATTGACCAGCACATAATGCCAACCGGGGTGGCGGGAGACCGGGATGGGGCTTTGTCCGTACTGGCGGTGTCCCCACGCCAAATAGATGAGATCTAACCGCGCACTTTCGGGACAGACCCAGCGCGGCCGGCCCGGCGGCGGTAGATGGAGCACCTTCGGAAGCTCGCTCATGGATTCAGTCACCTAGCCTCAACAATCATGTCACCAACATGCTACCAGAAGTTCGGCTGAAATCCCGCTAGAATCGTGTTGGCGAAACGGCATATCGTATCATAAGATGTATCGTGTAATAACGGCGATGTCCCTCAACCAACCACGATCATAATGAATACCACATCCTCCACTCCACTGACCACGGCCACCGCGACATCCCCAACTCCACTCGGCCTTCAGAAGTCCTTCGGCTTTGGCGACCGGCTGGGATTAGCCACGCCCGGACACTTCACGGCGGCGCGCAAGTTCGACTTCGCTCCCATCTTCGCCCAACAATCCATCCGCGAACTGGAACGCACACAACGCACGGCACAGCAGGTCGTTCAGGCTGCTGGGTCCGCACTCACCAAGCTCGGCTACTCCGACGCGTGGGGGGCGGACGCAGACCATCTAAAATTGCCGGAGCACGTCGAACGCATGGCAGCAGCCGGGTTCTGCTTCTTCACCATTGATCCGTCGGAACATGTCGGCAAGGGCGTATTGACACCGGAGTTGGAGTCGCTTTATCTCGACCGGAAGTTTGAAGTGCCGGGGCTGGGAGCGCTCCAGTTTGACCGGCAGTCCCTGCGGGTGGCGGCGACGAAATACAGCCGCGCCTTGGAACACGTCGCTCTCATGGGGCGCCACATCGCCAAGACGATGGGCGAGCGCCCCTTCGAAATCGAAGTCAGCGTGGATGAAACCGACGAGGCGACGAGCGTGCTAGAGCATTTGTTCATCGGCATGGAACTGCGGCGACACAAAGTGCCCAACGTCGTCAGTGTCGCGCCGCGGTTCATCGGCGACTTCGAGAAGGGCATCGACTACAAGGGCGACCTGAAGAAGTTCGAAGCCACGTTGCGCGACCACGTCACCATCGCGAAGCACTGTGGCCCCTACAAGATCAGCGTCCACAGCGGATCGGATAAATTCGCGGTCTATCCCATCGTCGGACGCGTCTGCGGCGAGTTGCTGCACGTCAAGACTTCCGGTACGAGCTATCTCGAAGCGCTGCGCGTGGTAGCGCGAACGGATGACAGCACTTTCGCTGCGATTATCGAGTTCAGCCGCGGACGTTTCGAGGCCGACCGCAAGAGCTATCACATCTCAGCCACGTTGCCACTCGTGAACGCGTTGCCGAAGTACAGTGACGCGAAACAAGAGTCTGACTTCATCGACGGACTTGTGGGCCGGCAACTGCTCCACGTGACATTCGGCTCGGTGCTCACCCACCCGAACTTCAAGCCGCGCATCCTCGAACTTCTGCAGAAACACGCCGCGCTGCACGAGGACCTGCTCGACAAGCATCTCAGCAAGCACTTGTCGCTGCTCAGCCAGGGGTAAGCCGATGCCCCCGTTTCTGAGCGAGGATTTCCTGCTGCACAACGACGTGGCTCGCGAGTTGTATCACGAACACGCCGAGCACGAGCCGATCTTCGATTACCACTGCCACCTGCCGCCCGACCAGATCGCGGCCAACAAGATGTTCCGCAACCTTTACGAAGTCTGGCTCGCCGGCGATCACTACAAATGGCGCGCCATGCGCTCCAATGGCGTACCGGAAAAATACTGTACTGGCGACGCCAGCGACTGGGGCAAATTCCTCGCCTACGCCCGCACCGTTCCGCACACGTTGCGCAACCCGCTCTATCACTGGACACATCTCGAACTCAAACGCTTCTTCGGCATCACCAAACTCCTTGACGAAACGACCGCCAAGGAAATCTGGGACGAAGCAAACGAGATCCTCCGTTCGATGCCGGTCCATCGGATTCTCGAATCCAACCGCGTCGCTGTCATCTGCACCACGGACGACCCGACCGATTCGCTGGAACATCACCGCAAGATTCGCGACGACGGCAGGCTGAAGACGCGCGTCTATCCAGCGTGGCGACCAGACAAGGCGCTCGCCGTTGACCAGCCGGCCGTCTGGAACGCGTGGGTGGACAAACTCGGCGCGCCCGGCACGTTGCCAGCACTTCTCACGGCACTCGAGCAGCGCCTTCAGTACTTTCAGGACAACGATTGCCGACTGAGCGACCACGGGCTGAATCACAGCGTCGCCGACGCTTCCGCCGAGTCCGAGGCGGGCCGCATCTTTGCCGCCGTGCGGGCCGGTAAGACAGTCTCACTGCCGGAGGCGAACCAATTTCGCAGTTTCCTGATGCACTGGCTCGGCGAACAATACGCCTCGCGCGGCTGGGTGATGCAACTGCATCTCGGCGCGATGCGCAACAATAACACCCGCATGATGCGCACGCTCGGCTCGGACACGGGTTTTGATTCCATCGGCGACTGGCCGCAGGCCGAGTCGTTGGCCCGTTACCTCGACAGGCTCGATCAAGACAATCGGCTGCCGAAGACCATTCTCTACAACCTGAATCCCGCAGACAACTACGCCTTCGCCACGGTGCTCGGCAGCTTCCAGGACGGGAGCGTGCCGGGCAAGCTGCAGTTCGGCACCGCGTGGTGGTTTCTTGATCAGCGAGAGGGCATGGAGTGGCAAATCAACGCGCTCTCCAACCTCGGCCTGCTCAGCCGGTTCGTCGGCATGATCACCGACTCACGCAGCTTTCTGTCTTACTCACGGCACGAGTATTTCCGCCGCCTGCTCTGCGATATGATCGGCCGCGACGTCGCGAGCGGCGAACTCCCGCACGACATCAAACTGCTCGGCAGACTCGTACGCGATATCTGTTTTGAGAATGCGAAGAACTATTTCCCGCTCGCTCCCGGAAACGTCTAACGTGCTGACCAACCGGCGCATCGTCCCCATCGCGGTCATTGAGAAAGTCGAACACGCCGCTCCGTTGGCAGACGCACTTGCTTCGGCCGGACTCGACATTATCGAGGTGACGCTCCGCACTTCCGTCGCGCTCGACTGCATCCGCGAGATTCGGCGCGCCGTTCCGCAAATGCTGGTCGGCGCCGGCACGATCCTGCAAGTCGAGCAAGTGGACGCGGCCGTGAAAGCCGGGGCGGGATTCGGAGTCAGTCCCGGCCTGAACGAGGCTGTCGTTCAGGCCGCGCAACGAGCCGGTCTGTCGTTCATTCCCGGTGTGATGACGCCCACGGAAGTGGAGCGCGCGCTGGTTCTGGGTTGCCGGCTGCTGAAGTTTTTCCCGGCCGACGTTGCCGGCGGCGTGAACATGCTCAAAGCGTGGAACGGACCGTATGCGCTCACGGGCGTAAAGTTCATCCCACTCGGCGGCGTCAACGCCTCCAACGCGGCGCAATACCTCGCCCTTTCCAACGTCGCCGCCGTCGGTGGTTCGTGGATCGTGGACAAACAGCTCGTTGCCGCGCGCGATTGGCAGGCAATCCGTTCGCTCGCGGCGGAAGCACTGAAGATCGCGGGCTGAGTTTTTTCAACCCTGTAGACATCTGAGGTGGTCTGTCAACTCGGTTTAGGCAGCTGCTCACATCAGGTGTGAGGGTGGGCTGAGAGTGGCCACCAAGCAATTCCGGTTGAGCGACAATGTCAGACAAACGGGAAATCAGGCGGTGGTGTGACGGCCACAATGATCACGACCGCGCCATCACCACAACAATTCCAACACCAGTGCCCGTCAACAATGCCAATCGTACCATTCCCTGGGCAGTTCAGTATCGGATCGGTCGTTGATGAGGTTGGTGAGCATCTGCAGCAAAGCACTTGACATTGGCTTGAATCCAAATTGATCGCTCTGCCATTGCCATGGAAGAGAATCAAGTGAGCGACGGTGAACAGGACACAGTGGGACGATGCCGGTAGGCTCGTTCAACGAGCGCGTTGTGAACCGCTACCGGAACGATGCAGTACGTTTCGCTCAAGGCTAGACGTTGTAGGACCGGGAAGTGGTTGTGCCACCGTGGCCGGTCCAGTTGGTGTGGAAGACTTCGCCCCGCGGCTTGTCGATACGCTCGTAAGTGTGCGCGCCAAAATAATCGCGCTGGGCCTGGAGCAGGTTCGCCGGTAAGCGCTCGCTCCGGTAGCCGTCGAAATACGCCAGCGCCGAGGACAAGCACGGCACCGGGATGCCCAGCTTAGTGGCCGTGACCACTACGCGCCGCCAGCCCTTTTGCCGGCTGCCGACGGCTTTCTTGAAGAACTTATCCAACAGCAGATTCACCAAGACCGGGTTGCGTTTGAACGCCTTCTTGATCTCGCCGAGGAACATCGACCGGATGATACAGCCACCGCGCCACACGAGCGCAATGCCACCGTAGTTGAGATTCCACCCATAGGTCTTGGCGGCGGCGCGCATGAGTTGGTAGCCCTGCGCGTAACTGACGATCTTCGACGCGTACAATGCGGCCCGCAGGTCTTTGATGAACTTCGCCTTGTCGCCCTTGAACGTGGTGACTTTGCCCTTGATCTCCTTGGCAGCGGCGACACGCTCTTCTTTGACCGCCGACAGGCATCGGGCAAACACCGCTTCGCCGATGAGTGTTAGCGGCATGCCGTCGTCCAGCGCCGCCACGACGGTCCATTTGCCGGTGCCTTTCTGGCCGGCCGCGTCGAGAATCTGGTCAACGACTTCAACGCCAGTAGAGTCTTTGTAACCGAGAATGTCACGCGTGATCTCGATGAGATAACTGTCGAGCTCGCCCTTGTTCCACTCGTCGAACACGGCGTGCATTTCGGCGTTGGTCATGCCGAGGCCACGTTTCATCAGGTCGTACACTTCGCAGATCAACTGCATGTCGCCGTACTCGATTCCGTTGTGGACCATTTTCACGAAATGGCCGGCACCGTTCTCGCCGATCCAGTCGCAGCACGGATCACCGTCGGGCGTCTTGGCGCAGATCGCTTGGAAAATCGGCTTTGATGTGCGGCCACGCGGCCGGGCTGCCGCCCGGCATCAGCGAGGGGCCTTTCAACGCGCCTTCCTCGCCGCCGGACACGCCGGAACCGATGTACAGCAGGCCTTTGCTCTCGACTTCCTTGGTGCGTTGGATCGTGTCGGTGAACAGGCTGTTGCCGCCGTCGATCAGGATGTCGCCCGGGTTGAGCAACGGCACCAACTGGCGAATGAGTTCGTCCACGGCCTTGCCGGCTTTTACCAGCATGATGATCTTGCGCGGGGTCTTGAGCGAACCAACGAATTCCTCCAGCGAACGCGTCCCGGTCACCGGCTTGCCGGCGGCGCGGCCGGCCACGAACTCGTCCACTTTGCTGGTGGTGCGG
>CAZMKD010000121.1:0-3593 GCA_964566575.1 uncultured Verrucomicrobiota bacterium | reverse complement strand
CGTCATTGCTGTCCGAGATTGAAAACCATACTTGTCCACCACGCTGACCAGCGTGCTGCGCGTCACCGTCTCGGCCGCAGGAATTGCCACGCCTTCCATTTCAAGTGCACGAACCGGGTCTTGGCCCACCACGTTCAAACCAAAAAACTGTGCCAAGGTTTGGGCGAAGACCGAACGGGTCAAAGCCGCGCCGGGATTCCAGCCGCCTTGGGGCTCGACGTTCTGGCTGCGCGCCCAATCAACGTAATCACTGGTCGTCGCCGCTGTCGGCAAGGACGCTTCGGCGCCCCGCAATTGAACGAGCCATTGCAGAAGCTCAATCTGGCTGATTGGTGCAGAAGGTCGGTCGGCCGCAACGGGCTGATCCGCTGACTTGAGCTCACTGGCAACTGAAGTTTGCTGTCCAAGCGGTATGAGAGCAATGCCCAGCACGATCAGTAACGGCACCACGATTTTTCCCCATCCTCGAATTGATACCATCTGAAGTCCTTTCATGACAACCTCCTCTTTTCCAGTTTCGGCCCTCGGCTGCATTCGTACTTCTAGTCACGGTATGATATCACTTACACTATGATATCACTTACACTTCTCCTTGCAAGCCTTTTCTTCGTTGCCTTCTGCCGAGTTGCCTCAAATCAAATGACACCGGAGCGGGACGGAAAGCCGGGTCGAACCAGGGTCGTTGCCTCAGAAAAAAATGACACCCATAACGGAGGCATGAACATGACACCCCTGAGTCGAAACGAACAACTCCACCGCTGGCGTCAGCGTTACGCCGGGCGCGGCACCGAAGGCAAATCGCGGCTGCTGGACGAACTCTGCGAGCAGTCTGGCTGACAGTCGCAAGCACGCCATCAAACTGCTCGGCGATGCGCTGCCCAAACCTACGGGACATTCCCCCGGCGGCGCGCCCCCGCGGTATACCCCCATTCGCGATGTCGTCGGGCACATCTGGCAGGCGGCCGAACAGCTCTGCGGCAAACGGCTCGTCGCCGCCTTGCCGCTGTGGCTGCCGCATTACGCCCACCACTTCAACCGCCTCCTGCCCACGCAGCAGAAACTGTTGCGCGAACTCAGCGCCGCCACCGCGGATCGGTTGCTGGCCGAGCGGCGCGCCCACGCCCACCACGGCCGGTGCGGCACCAAACCCGGCAGCCTCCTGCGCACGCAGGCGCCGATCCAGGGGGCCGTCTGGGACGAGCACCGCGTCGGGTTTCTGGAAGCCGACAGCGTCGCCCACTGCGGTGAGAGTCTGGCCGGCGACTTCGTCTGGAGCCTGACCTACACGGACATCGCCAGCACCTGGACCGAAGGGCGCGCCGTGTGGAACAAAGGCGCGACCGGCGTGCTCGCCCAGACCCGCGACGTCGAGGTCCGCCTGCCGTTTGCCCTGCGCGGGTTCGACTGCGACAATGGTGGCGAATGGCTCAACTGGCACCTCATCCGCCACCTCCAACACCGGCCACAACCTGTCGCCGTGACCCGCTCGCGCCCGTACCACAAAGACGACAACGTCCACGTCGAACAAAAGAACTGGATGTGGCCGCGCCAACTGCTCGGCTACGGTCGCTTGGGCCAAGAGCGCGTGGTGGGGCCGATCAACGCGCTGTACAAAGACGTATGGGGCCCGTTGCACAACTTCTTCCTACCCTCGATGAAACTGCGCGAGAAATGGCGGGACGGCAGCCGCTGGGTGCGCCGCCACGATGCGGCGCAGACCGCCTACCAACGGTTACTGGCCAGTGCCCAGTTGGCCGCGAAACAACGGCGCGGTCTGCGCGACCAATACGCCGCACTGGATCCATTCGTGCTGGCCCAACAACTGGAGGAGCGACTGCGCCCGATCCTGCGCCTGGCGAGCTGACCCGCCGCCGCCCGCCCGCCCCGTCTCCCCCCACGGGGCGGGCGGGCGGGCGGAACGACAACGACAAAAAAACAGACTGGCATGAAAGTCAATCCCAGTACAAAATCCGACCGCCCGATGGTGTCATTTCCTTTCAGGCCTATGTACGTGACTCCACAAACCACAATGAGTAGTATTTGGCGCGATGACAGAGGATTATCCGCGCACGCTGCTGGAATTGGAACAGCGCTTCAACGACGAAGCGAAGTGTCGGGCCTATCTGTTTGCGCTGCGCTGGCCGCAGGGCTTTATTTGTCCCGTTTGCGGCGCTGGTGGGCTGGCGATCCGTCGAGATCTGTGGCGTTGCGTCCAGTGCGATCGGGAAACTTCGGTGATGGCAGGAACGATTTTCCAAGGCAACAAACTGCCGTTAGCAGTCTGGTTTCGGGCGATGTGGCAGGTGGCTTCCCAGAAGAATGGTGTCAGTGCGCTGGAGTTGCAGCGGGTGCTGGGTTTGGGCAATTACAGGACCGCCTGGTCGCTGCTGCACAAGTTGCGACGGGCGATGGTCAGACCGGGGCGGGATTGCCTGAACGGAGTGGTCGAAGTGGACGAAGCCTATTGGGGCGCCGAGGAATCGGGGGTTCGGGGGCGCCACGCGGTGAGCAAAGCCTTGATCCTCGTAGCGGCCCAAGTCGATGGAAATGGCATCGGGCGCATCCGGTTGCGGCACATCCCCGACACCAACCGAGCCACGCTGCATGGTGTTATTGTCCAGTCCATCGAGCCGGGCAGCACCGTTGTGACCGACGGCTTGCAAGCGTACCGCGAAATGGAAGGCTACGTTCACCACCGCCAAATCCAGAAGCATCAGCCTGTGGATGCCGGGCATTTGTTGCCGCGGGTGCACCGGGTCATTTCGCTGTTCAAGCGTTGGCTGTTGGGCACGCATCAAGGCGCCATTGCCCATGAATATCTCCAAGACTATCTGGATGAGTTCACGTTCCGCTTTAACCGACGCAAGTCCGCCTCGCGGGGCAAATTGTTCTATCGTTTGGCACAACAGGCGGTTCAGGTTTCACCAGTTCCATTCGATTCGCTCCTGCGTCACAAGCTGTAGCGGTGTGTGGAGTCACGTACATAGGCCTATTTCTTTATGAGGCAACAAGGGAGAATTGAGACGCTCAATTCGGGCGGACGGGTGATCTTTGGACAACAAATTCACAGGTTGATCGAGGGAAGCCTTGCAAATTGACTGATCTCTCGCTCCGCTATCAGTGGTGGAAAGATAAAACAATGGGTACTGGGGGCACCCATTGCGTTAGCCGTCGCCGCCCCTTGTCTTGTGGACATGGCGGGCATATCGCGATTGTGTTTCAACTGCGGACGCACACAATCCGCCAAGACTCGGACCAAGGGGTAACGCATATTTCGTATGAAGTACGCTTCTATCGCCGTCGCTGCCTCCCTGCTCTCGTCCAGCGTCCATGCCGACAGTGGCGCGAACCACCAAATCGGCTAAGGCCGCTCGACCCAACTCGGCATTTCAGTTGGCAATCTCAATGACATTTCCCGGCTGTACTGCTGCAGCGGCACACTCGGCGCTGTCGTTAGCCCGACTTCCGCTACTGGAGGGGGACGGCGGCGTAAGTGGTTGATTTAGCGGGCAACCAACCCAAAGGTCGCCACTACAACGGCACAGGTGCTGTGACACCGCCAATAGTTCGCAGGCGCGGCGGCGGTTGCGCAG
>CAZMKD010000120.1:0-6337 GCA_964566575.1 uncultured Verrucomicrobiota bacterium | reverse complement strand
CTCAACACACCGGCCAACCATCCGGCCCGTGCTATTCAGGATACGCTCTACGTGGATCGGCCACCGCACGAGAAGTATGGCCGGTACGTCATGCGCACGCACACGTCGCCGGTCCAGATTCGCACGATGCTCCGGCAAAAGCCACCCATCCGCATCATCGCTCCGGGAAGAGTCTTCCGCCGCGACAATCCCGACGCCACGCACAGTCCGACCTTCCACCAGATCGAAGGCTTGTACGTGGACAAGAACGTCACCGTCGCCGACCTCAAAGGCACGGTCGAATTCTTCTTCAAGCAATTGCTCTCGTCGGACACGCAAGTGCGTTTCCGTCCGCATTTTTTCCCGTACACCGAACCGAGCTTCGAGATTGACCTCTCGACGCCGCACTTCCGCGCCCGCGGCAAGGAATGGATCGAGATTGCCGGCTGCGGCATGGTGGATCCGAACGTGTTCAAGGCCGTCGGCTACCCCGACGACGCCTACACCGGCTGGGCCTTTGGCTTTGGCATCGAACGCCTCGCGATGGTCATGTGGTCCATCAACGACATCCGGTTGTTTACCGAAAACGACGTAAGATTTCTGGACCAGTTCTAACCACGAATGAACACGAATAGACGCGAATCGACGATGCCGTTTGTAGGAGCGACATTCCTGTCGCGACCGGTGTCTAATGCGAAGCGTGGTAGTAGCGCAAGACCATGAAGAAAGCGCCCAGAAACAAGGGATCGTTGACAAGCAAGGCGACCGCGGCCATGCAAGATGCCATCGACAAGTTGATCGAAGATCATCGCCGCCGCCGCATGCCGCTCGCGGTCTGGCAGGACGGCAAGGTCGTCCGCATCCAGCCTGCACAGGCATCGGTCGTGCGTGAATCCCCGGCAACCTACCGGGCACGTTCCCATGGCAAGAAGTCTTAGGAGCAACATGCACGGCTGGGCCTTCGGCTTCGGCATCGAGCGGCTCGCGATGGTCATGTGGTCCATCAACGACATCCGCCTGTTCACCGAAAACGACGTGCGATTTCTGGAGCAGTTCTGAGCGATGTCATGAAAGCACTGCGAATCTACGCCGACACGTCAGTCATCGGCGGTTGTTGTGACATGGAATTTGCGAAGGATTCGCTCCGGCTCATGGAACTCGTCCGGCGCAAGCGGATGGTGTTGCTATTGAGTGACATTGTGATTGCTGAGTTGATCGGCGCGCCAGCACGAGTGCAAGCAATTGTGAAGTCGCTTCCAGTCAGCGAGATCGAGAACGTTGCCATCACCAAGGAAGTGTTGGCGTTACGTGACGCCTACTTGAGAGCGAAGATACTCAGCCAGCGCTGGAGCGATGACGCGGCCCACGTCGCGGCGGCTACAGTCGCGCGTGCAGACGCGATTGCCTCGTGGAATTTTCAGCATATCGTCCGTCTCGACAAGATGAAAGCGTACAATCAGGTGAACCTGTTGCGAGGGTATGGTATGCTGACGATTGTCACCCCCAGAGAGGTGGTCGCTGATGACAGGCCAACGAAATGAGGAACGGGTTGATTGCGTCGCGTTGAAGCGCCGGGCGCAGACGAAGATTTACGCCGACACCAAGGGCATGTCGGTGGCAGACCAGATTGACTATTTTCGCCGGCGAGCAGAGTCGGGCGCGTTGGGCGCGTGGTGGAAACGCGTGTCGAGCATCACCGTCGCACCGCTCGCCATCGTGCGTGAAGCCCCGGCAACGTACCGGACACGTTCCCGTGGCAAGAAATCGTAGGAGCGACATGCACGGCTGGGCCTTCGGCTTCGGCATCGAACGCCTCGCGATGATCATGTGGAGCATCGACGTCATGCGTCTCTTCACCCAAAAACGACGTTAGATTTTTGGAGCAGCCTGACCGGGCGCTGGATAAAGCTTGCTATCGGTGGTGGCTTCGACGAGGCGTGCTTATCTCCTCCGGCAGTCATTGCCGGAGAGGGCGAGGATCACGAAGTATGAAAACACGATTCTGTTTGCATCTGGCGGTGGCGATCTGCCTTCTTGCCGGGCGGGGCAACCTCTTCGCGGCCGATCGGGTCGTCGTCAACGAAGTGCCGGGGAACATAGACCAGTACGGGTCGGTCTACACCGAGTACTTCGTCTTCAACGACACGGCCGGCATCCACGGCCCGCCCTTCGCCATCACCGCCTTCGCCGTCAGTACCACCAGCGGCGCAGCTGCCCCGGGGCCGGATACATTGGTATCGGGCTGGGCAGCTCAATTTGTGGAGTCTACTCACTGGGGACTCCCGATTGGTGGCCCCCACGGCGGGGACTTCAGTCTGCCGACGTGGGAGGAATATACCGGGCTGTCTTTCGCTGCGGCCTTTCCGCTTGGCACGGCAGTAGTGAACGGGTATTTCGATTATTTTTCTTTCGATCCCGATGCGGGTTTGACCTCACCGCCGGGTAATCCAATCCTACCTGGTCAGACTCGGGGAGGGTTCAACTTCTACGACATACCGCATTCTTCGTTTATCGTGGCCGGGCCGTCCGACTGGACCCAGCCGTTTCAGTTGGAAGGTGTCCAGACCTTCAGTGGCACGACGACGGTCGTGCCCGAGCCCGGTAGTCTGGGCCTGTGCCTGTTGGCCCTCGCGGGCGCAGTGGTGTTCGTGCGGCGAACCCGACGATCATAATCCCCGCCGACGGCCGACTCTGGTGGTGCAAGCGTCCCGCTGTGCGGAATTGGGTCATCTTCAAACGGCCGCAACCGAGACCGTCGCACCGCCCTGCACCCATCGGTTTGGAAATGAGTTCCGCCCAGTCCTCTACGCAGCCACTTCCACCAGCGCCGAACGTATTGGCCAATGCGGACGGCGTCCGCACCTTGTTCATAAAGCTGGTTGATAGGTCCCGGAAATTGTTGGACACACGACGCGGCCACGCCCACCAGTCCCGCCGCCGCGAACCGGCAACTGCTGGCTGCATAAGCCTTTTGGCATCCATCTGGCTCTCAATAGGGGCGGGTTGACAAGCGTGACGACAAAAGAGTATATACTAGAGCAGTCAATGGACGTATGACTCTCTCGTTTGCACATCGAAAAGCCACCCAAGTTCTGAACTTCTTTGCTCGGAAAGAGGGAGGCGAAATCAACAAGATGAAGGCGTTGAAACTGGTGTTTTTCGCCGATCGGTATCACTTGCGCCAGTTTGGACGGCCAATTACAAACGACGAGTATCTCGCAATGGAGTACGGGCCGGTGCCGTCTGGCTGCAAGGAACTGGCTGAAATGTCAGACTTCCTTGACTCGCACGAACGGAGCTATGCGGAGAAGTACCTGAAGCGATCCGGCCAGTATGATTTCGCTTCGATTGCCGAAGTTGAAGAGCCGGTGTTCTCCAAGAGCGACTTGGAAGCCTTGGAATTCTCTTGGAAGCATTTCGGGAAGTGTGACCAATTTCAGTTGGCGGACATTACCCACGAGTATCCCGAGTGGAAGCGTCATGAGACAGCGTTGAAATCTCCGGATGTCTCACGGATTAGCATGTCCTACCGTCATTTTCTCGAAGACGCTCCCGCCGAGGCTTATCTCACACCAAAACAGGAAACCCCCAATACGCGCCACGCGGTTGTGGCTTGCCGCATTCCTACCACAATCGATCCGGGCCCGAAACTGTCCGCCGAGGATCGCGGGCTCCGCGAAGAAGAACTCACCGAGATGTTGCAGATCGAATCACTCTGGGCGTAAGTCATGCCGGCGAATATCCCGTGGGAGATTCGCCATACCCTTCGACCCGGCACAGTCTATTACTTCCAGCACCGCGCGCTGAGTTCCGTTGAGCCGCATTACTTCATTGTTGTGAATATCAATCCGTTGGGTGACGAGTTGCTTCTCATGGCAGTTGCTTCCTCCAAGCTGGAAAACGTTCGGCTGCGACGACGTGGTCTTCCGCCGGAAACCTTGGTGGAAATTAGCCAACTTGACTACGACGAGTTTACCAAGCAATCGATAGTTGACTGCAATAAAGTGTTCCGCAAGAGCCTCGCTGAACTCGTAGAGGACTGGCGACGGGGTGTCGTCAGCCCAATGAAAGATTTGCCGAGAGAACTTCTTTTCCGCATCCAGGCTGGGATAATGATAAGTCCAATGGTCGAAGAAGAAGCCAAAGCCTTAATCCGGTAGGATACGGCATGTTGTTGTCCCGTCGCTTCAAATGAACAACCTCGGCATCGATTTGGCGTGGGGTGAGAAGAAGCGGCAGGGCTCAGGTGTCCTTGCGAAGCATACGCCGGCGCCAATCACGAACCCTCACCCTCAGACTCGGTTTTCTTTGAGCGATTTGCTAGGATGACCGTCGAAGCATACGACCGTTTTTCGTGGTGCAAAGCAACCAACGGAGGAATGCGATGATGAAGGAATTGTGGCGGCAAGTGGATGGGTTGTTGCGCGGGCGGGAGACCTTTAGCAGCGAGGAGGCGCTGGGGAAAGTCCGGGCGAAGCATCTGTTGGTGATGGTGCTGGTCCTCGCGGCGGTGTACGGGCTGTTCATGGGCTTGTACGCGGTTTTCTCACGCGACGTGGGGGAATACCGGCAGATGGCGTCGTGCGCGCTCAAAGTGCCGGCGCTGTTCTTGTTGACGCTGTTCATCTGTTATCCGTCGTTGTACGTGTTCAGCACGCTGCTGGGGTCGCGGCTGTCATTTTGGTCCACGCTCCGGCTGCTCATGGCGGTGACGACGATCACGGTGACGGTGCTGGCGTCGTTCGGGCCGATTACCGGTTTCTTTGCGTTGAGCACGGAAAGTTATCCGTTCATGAAAATGCTGAACGTGGCGTTCTTCGGAGTCGCCGGGTTTCTTGGCGTCGGCGCGCTGGTGAAGGCGTGGCGGGCGCTGATTGCGTCTCAATCGCCGCCGCCCGCGCCCGCGAGCGCGCCTCCACCGATTGTGCATCCGGGCGTGCGACCGGTTGTCGTGGATGAAACGATGCGGCAAATCAACAAGGTCTTCCGTCTCTGGATCATGATTTACGCGCTGGTGGGCTGCCAGATGGCGTGGGTGTTGAGGCCGTTTGTGCTCGACCCGCAATCGGAGTTTTCGTGGTTCCGGGCGCGCTACGCCAACTTCTTCGTGGACGTGTGGCACACGATTTGGAAACTGCTCTCGTGACGCATGGCGGAGTTCTTCAGCGCGGTTGACCGGCTGTTGCGCGGCGAGGATGAGTTCTCCGCCGCGCCACAATTGCCGGTCGTCGAGCGCGCGCCGGTCACGACGCAACTGCTGGTGATCGCGTTGTTCGGCGCGGCGTACGGCGCGGTGATGGGCAGCTACGACGGATTGGCCGATGGCGGCTGGAAACAGGCGTTGGTGTCGGCGATCAAAGTGCCGTTCCTGTACTCGGTGACGTTTGCGCTGTGTCTGCCGTCGTTCTTCGTGCTCAACGCGCTGGCGGGACTGGCCGGGGATTTCCGCCGGGTGTTGACGGGGCTCCTCGCGTTCCAAGCGATCGCGGCGTTGGTCCTGAGCGCGCTTGCGCCGATCACGTTTCTGTTCAATGTCTCGACTGACTTCTATGCGTTCATGATTTTGTGGAATGGGGTGGCGTTCGCGGTGGCGAGTCTGGCCGGACAAGTGGTCATGCGCCGGCTCTACCAGCGGCTCATCGCCGGCAATCCGCGCCATCAGTTGCTGTATCGAGTTTGGATCGGGCTTTACATCTTCGTCGGCATCGAGATGGCGTGGGTGTTGCGGCCGTTTGTCGGCGCGCCCGGCATGCCTGTGCAATTCTTCCGGCACGGCGCGTGGGGCAACGCGTACACAGAGGTAATCCGGCTTGTGCTGTACGTGCTCGGTCGCTAGAGTTTGCGCCCGCAGATGAAATTCACTTACAATTGGCTGAAGCAATACGTCGATTTCGATTGGTCGCCGCAACAACTTGCCGAGAAGCTGACCTTTGCCGGCATCGAGGTCGAAGACGTCGTCAGTCTCGGCGGTAAGATACCGGACGCTGTGGTCGTTGGGCAGGTTCTTTCAAGCGACAAACATCCGAACGCGGACAAACTTTCCGTCTGCCGCGTCACCGACGGTACAGGCGAACGTCAGATCGTCTGCGGCGCGACGAACTACAAGGTCGGCGACAAAGTGCCGCTGGCATTACCAGGCGCGACGATGGCCGGCGGGTTCGCCATCAAAGTTTCCAAACTGCGCGGCGTCGAATCGCAGGGAATGTTGTGTTCGGCGGAAGAACTCGGCCTGCCGAAGGGCGAAGACGGCTTGCTCATCCTGCCAGCGGACGCGCCGGTCGGGAAAAACTTTCGTGAATACGTCGGGCCCGGTGACACGGTGTTCGACATCGAAGTGACGCCGAACCGACCGGATTGG
>CAZMKD010000119.1:0-1536 GCA_964566575.1 uncultured Verrucomicrobiota bacterium | reverse complement strand
TGATTATCAATCTGGCACAGCAACGCGGACTGCAAGCCTTCTACGTCAATCCATGGTACGCCAGCGATGAAGGCTGGGCAGAGTTCCAGCGACAATGGCAGGAGCTACCCGAAGAAGTAACCGGCTACGTGGTCAACACTGACTGGATACTCCAACGAGCTCACGTCTAAAAGTTGTACCACTCAGCCTGTGGACAAGTCTGGTACAAGTCAGACTTGTCCACAGGTAAAGAGCCAAAAGAGCCGAAATCAAGAGTTGTACCCAAAAAAAGCGAGTTGTTCCAGAGTTGTACCACTTTTACCTGTGGACAAACCAATACTAAATCCCTTCGGGGATTTGGAAAGGCGCAATCAAAAATGAGAGTAAAGCAAAAGTTGTTCCATTTGTACCCACCCCCTACTACTACGACTACTTCAATACTATTCATTACACTAATGATAATGAATCTCGCATGCGTACAAACCGCCATGATGAGCGCAGAAGCCACACCAACGCCTGCACTTGCACCTACGGCAAAAGCCGCGATGCAGACCAGCGAACCCGAAAGCGGGGCAGTATTCGAGATCGAGACAGCGCAGGCTTGCGCCAGCGTGACCGCAAACACACTCAATCTTAGAGCAGGTCCAAGCCCAACCAGCAAGATCATTGGCTGGATGCAATACAGAGAGATCGTCACCGTGGACAGCAGAGCAGGGGATTGGTGGAAAGTCAGCGCAGACTCCGGCGCAGGTTATGCCAGCGCGGATTATCTCAAAACGGAGAATTGCAAATGACGCCGCGCAAACTCGCCGCCGTGATCAAAGCGCACGATGGAAAATTTCATCCCATCGCCAAAGCCTTGGATGTCAATGTCTACTGGATACACACCTACATCACCAAACACAGGGAACCACGCAATCCAGAAATCCGCGCACGGATGTTTCTACCCAAGCTCAAAAAGAAACAAGACGGACGCTCAGGGTTCGCGGAATTATCGCCCGCCGTGCAATGGTGGCGCAAGTTGAAAAAGGACGAGCGCGATCAATGGATAGGAATATGCCACAATGTCCACATCCATACATGACAAACAGATCAAAGCCATCACTCTCGCCATCGGCGCATGGGCAGTATCTTATGAGTGAATATCTTGTTGAAATTATTTGTGTCGAGTGCGGCAATGAAGAGTTCTTTGAACTCGACAACCTCCCTGGCGGAAAAGAGCATTGTCCTTATTGCTCAGAGTGTTCCGCGTTGCTACCACTGCCCAACATTGCGTGCAGTGGACAAGAGACGGGCGCGGCAAAATCTGACGGTGAATCTACATCCGCCGTCTCTTGCCAACGCTCGCCGTTAGACCCCTTCGTGAGAATAGCATGGTAACTTTTGAAATAACGTTTATAAACCCACACAGACCCCGCGCAGTGTTTCAGCGTGAGTTTGGCTCATGTCGTTTCGGTGCTTTTCGTGTCTGGCTCTGGTTTCTTTACTTTGCAATTGGCTTATAAATTGGTGTGTATAAAACCTTGACAGAATAGAATAACGTGTGTATAATATTAT
>CAZMKD010000118.1:0-7757 GCA_964566575.1 uncultured Verrucomicrobiota bacterium | reverse complement strand
AACCGCCGGTTGCAGGACGGCGAACCCGGCACGAAACTGGTGGACTGGCTGAATTCTTTACCGGAAGTCCAGGCGGTGTTGGCCGCGGAATTCGCGAGCCGGGCCATCAGTGAGCAGAACTTGAGCGAATGGAAAGCCGGCGGGTACCGCGACTGGCTACTCCAGCAGGAGGCGCTCGAACTGGTCCGGCACATGGACGCCGATTCCGACGAACTGAATCAGGCCAGCAAGGTGCGGTTGACGGATTTGCTGGCGCACCGATTGGCGGCGCGCTACGTGGTTGCGGCCAAAGCTCTGAGCGCCGCGAACGAGCCGAACGGGGACGGGGAAGGGGACGGTGAGATCGACTTGAAACTGTTGCGCGAGTTCTGCGGCGACATCGTCGCGCTGCGCAAAGGCGATCACAGCGCCGAGCGCTTGAAGCTCGAACGCGAACGGCTGGACTACGAGCGCGAACAACTCCGCCAGCTGCGCGAGGAGGAGTTTCAGGCTTGGGCGCGGGAGCACAAGGACGAAGTCTGCGAAGGGTACAAGACGCCCGAAGAGAGGCAGAAGGAGCAGCGCGAGAGGATTGACAAGGTGCGCAAGATTCTGTTCGGCCGCCTCCCGCCTGAACCCAGCAGGGAGGTCGAAGTGCCGGAATGACAGTCGCCCTTCCATTTGGGTGTCCATCCGACCAAATCCGACCGAATCCAACCAAATCAAACCGCGTGAATCAGTGGCCGGAACGATTAGCCACGAAGCTTCTCGGAGATCAACGACACGAGTTCGGCGATCTTCACGCGATCTTGCTTCATGGTATCGCGGTCGCGGAGCGTGACGGTGTCTTGAAGTTCCGGGCCTTTCTCGCCGAGCGTTTCGAAATCGATCGTCACGCACCACGGAGTGCCTTGTTCGTCCTGATACCGGTAACGCTTGCCGATGTTGCCGCGGTCGTCAAACTCGGCGGTGAAGCGCGGCTGGAGCAACTTAAAAACTTCCATCGCTTTCTCAACGAGCGGCGGCTTGTTGCGCAGCAGCGGGAAGACCGCGACTTTGATCGGCGCGATGCGCGGCGCGAAGCGCATGACGATGCGCATTTCGCCTTCGAGTTCTTCCTCGGCGTAGGCCGAGCAGATCAGCGCCAGCGCGATGCGATCCACGCCGGCGGAGGGTTCGACGACGTGGGGGATGAACTTCTCCTTCGTCTCGTCGTCGAAGTACTCCATGCTCTTGCCCGAGAATTTCTGGTGCTGGCTGAGATCGAAGTTGCCACGGGCGGCGATGCCTTCCAGCTCCTGCACACCGAACGGGAATTCGAACATCACGTCCACGCAGGCACTGGCGTAGTGGGCGAGTTCTTCTTTCTTGTAGTTGTAGCAGGAAAGTTTCGCCGCCGGCAGGCCGATGGACTCGTACCACTTGAGGCGTTCTTCGACCCAATACTTGTGCCACTCCGCGTCGGTACCGGGCTTGATGAAGAATTCCAGTTCCATCTGCTCGAACTCACGCGAGCGGAAGGTAAAGTTGCGCGGATTGATCTCGTTGCGAAACGCTTTGCCGATTTGCGCGATGCCGAAGGGAATCTTCTGCCGCGAGACGCTGAGCACGTTGTTGAACTGTGTGAAGATGACTTGCGCCGTTTCCGGTCGGAGATAGGCGACGCTGCCGGACTCCTCGACGGGACCGACGAAGGTCTTGAACATCAGATTGAACTTCCGCGCCTCGGTGTAGTCATGCGGGCCGCCTTCGGAGCATTTTGTGTCCGGCAACTGGTCGGCACGCCACCGGCCTTTGCATTTCTTGCAGTCAACCATCGGGTCGGTGAACGAATCGACGTGCCCGGACGCTTCCCAGACGCGCGGGTGGGTGATGATGGTGCCGTCGATGCCGACGACGTCGGTGCGGCTGCGCACGACATCGTTCCACCACGCGTCCTTGATATTGCGCTTCAGCTCGGCGCCGGCGGGGCCGTAATCCCAGAAACCGTTAATACCGCCGTAGATTTCGCTGGATTGGAAGATAAAACCGCGCCGTTTGCACAGTGCGACAATTTTGTCCATCAAAGCGGGGGCAGCCATGGGCGCGGACTATGGCACGGTGGCACGCGAGTTGCAAGTCTCTGTAACCGCGTGACAAACCATTCGCATCCGCCAAAATCGGGACGCGCCTTACCGGAGAGCGACGCGCAGTTCCGGCTGCTTTTCGAGCATTCGCCGGACGCGATTTTTCTCGAGGACCTCGACGGCAACGTGCTCGACGTCAACGACGCGGCCTGCCGGCTGCACGGGCGCAGCCGGGAGGAACTCGTCGGGATGAACGTGCTCGAACTTGTGCCGCCGGCGCTGCGCGACCGGGTGCGCCACGATCCCCGAGCGCTGATGCTGGACTACGATCAGAAAATCGAGAGCGAAAGTCTGCATGCTGACGGCCATTCGATTCCAGTGGAGATTTGCGCCAAGCGCATTGAATACGAGGGCCGGCCGGCCGCGTTGCTGAACGTCCGCGACATCTCCGGCCGGTTGCAGGTCGAGAAGGAACTGCGCGAGACGGAGTCGAAGTACCGGCGGTTGGTCGAACAATTGCCGGCCATCACCTACCTTGCTGGATTTGGCGACGGACGGTGGTCGTACGTCAGCCCACAGATCGAAACGCTGCTCGGATTCTCCGTCGTGGAGTGGACGGCAGAGCAGTGCCCTTGGTTGAACCAGGTTCACTCCGATGACCGGGCGCAGGTGCTGGCCGCCGAAGAGCTTTGCTGCAAGACCGGCGAGGAGTTCGCCGCCGAATACCGGATTCTGGCGCGCGACGGTCGGGTGGTGTGGTTTAGCGACCACGCGGTCGTGGTGCGCGACGAAACCGGGCAGCCGCGCCATTTCCATGGCGTGATGTTCGACATTACCGGGCGCAAGGTGCTGGAGGAACAACTCGCCCAAGCCCACAAGATGGACGCCGTCGGCCGGCTGGCGGGGGGCGTGGCGCATGATTTCAACAACATTCTCACCGCCATCCTCGGCTACAGCGAGTTGATCTTGCGCCGCGCGAACGGCGACGAACAAATCCGCGACAACGCCCAGGAGGTCCAGAAGGCGGCGAACCGCGCCGCGTCGCTCACCAAGCAAATGCTGGCGTTCAGCCGTAAACAAGCAGTGCTGCCGCAGGTGATCGACCTCAACGCCGTTGTCGCCGAGATGAACAAGATGCTGCGGCGGTTGATTACGGAGGCGATCCATTTGGAGGTGCGCGCCGATAGCGCGTTGGGGCGCGTCAAGGCCGATCCCGGCCAGATTCAACAAGTCGTCATGAATCTCGCTGTCAACGCCCGCGACGCGATGGCGCAAGGCGGCACGTTGACCATCGAAACTGCGAACGTGATGCTGGACGAGCGTTACATCCGGCAACATGCCGATGCCACGACCGGCGAGCACGTGTTGCTGGCCGTCAGCGATACCGGCGCGGGCATGACCGACGAGGTGCGGGCGCATTTGTTTGAGCCATTCTTTACAACGAAAGGTCTCGGCACCGGGTTGGGGTTGGCCACCTGCTACGGGATTGTCAAACAGAGCGGCGGCCATATCAACGTGTACAGTGAAGTCGGGCGCGGGACGACGTTGAAGGTGTATTTGCCGCGTGTCGTTGACCCTCTTCAAGCGCCGGCTCCGACGACGCAGCCAAGCGATGCGCCGGGAGGCAACGAGCGTGTATTGTTGGTGGAGGATGAGGAACCCGTTCGCGAACTTTCCGCGTACGTGTTGCGCGAACTGGGCTACACCGTCGTCGAGGCGCGCGATGGCGACGAAGCGCTGCGATTGACCAAGGAGCACGGCAGCGGGCCGTTTGATTTGTTGTTCACGGATTTGGTGATGCCGCGCATGGGCGGCAAGGAACTGGCGTATTGGTTCCGTCTCACAAACCCGCAGACGCGCGTGCTGTTCACGTCGGGTTATCCCGACAGGTCCGTCGCCCACAATGGCGAGTTGGTGGCCGGCATTGCGTTCCTGCACAAGCCGTACACGCCGGTGCTGCTGGCGCAAAAAGTTCGGGAAGTGCTCGATAACTAGCAGCGCACAATTCTGTCGCCGCGCCCGCGCGAAATTGGACGCGGCCGAAATTCAGCGTGGCACTTCGAGTGCTGAAATAGAGAGTTTGGTAATCACGGACACGCGATGAAACGTTATATCGACATGTTAATCAGCGGCGGTCTGGGCTTGGTCCTCGCCGCGCTGATTGTAGTTGGCTATGTGGCTTACGATAGCACGACGGGTCTCATCGACTCCAATCAGCAGGTCACCAGCACGCACCGCGTGCTCGAGACCCTGACGTTGCTCCGACTCCAATTGCAGAACGCTGAAGCCGCCCAACGCAGTTACCTAATCACCGGCAAGGACCGCAACCTCCAACAGTATGTCGAGACCCGCGAGGCCATTGCGAAGCACACCACCATGCTGCGCAAGCTGGCCGGTGACGACACCCTCCAGCTCAGTGCGCTGGACACCCTCGATCCGCTGGTCGCCGACCGCCTCGCTGATTTGCAAGAAGGCATCAACATCCGCCGCACCAAAGGCGTCCGCTCCGCCACCGACTTCGTACTCGCCGAGCGCGGCCGACGCATCGGCGATCAAATCCAAGCCGTTGCCGTCGACATTGAAACGCGCTACAACACGCTCCTTGTTCAGCGCTCGATGGAGGCCGAGCAGTTGGCGCAACGCACGACGCTGATCATCGTCAGCGAGAGCGCGCTGGCGTTCACTCTCGTCATGTTGGCCGGGCTGGTCTTGCTGGCGCGCCGCAGCGCCAAGATTGCGCTCGGCAAGGCCGAGGCCAAGTACCGGGACATCTTCGAAAACAGCGCGGACGGCATCTATCAGTGCACACCCGACGGCACGTTCCTCATGGTCAATCCCGCGATAGCCCGCATCCGGGGCTATGACGACCCCTCAGCCATGCTCAACACGCAAAGCATTGGACTGGGTCACCACGAGGACTTCGTCCGCTTGATGCAGGAGCATGGCCGTGTGCAAGACTACGTCTCTCAGTTTGAGCGTCCGGATGGTGTGACGGTTTGGATTTCCGAAAGTGCGCGCGTGGTTCGCGACAAACATGGCGAGGTGCTCTACTACGAAGGGACCGTGCAGGACATCACCGCGCGCAAGCTCGCCGAAGAAGAACGTCGCCGCGCCCAGGAGGCTGCCGAAGCCGCCAATACCGCGAAGAGCGAGTTCCTCGCCAACATGTCGCACGAGATTCGCACTCCGATGAATGGCATCATCGGCATGACCGAACTCGCGCTCGATACCGAACTCAGTCCGGAGCAACACGAGTATCTCACGATGGTGAAGACCTCCGCCGATTCCTTGCTGTCGATCATCAATGGGATTCTCGACTTCTCGAAGATCGAAGCGGGCCGTCTCGAACTCGACCTGGTGGACTTCGACCTGCGCGACAGTCTCGCGGACACGTTGCACACGCTCGCGTTTAAGGCCGCCGAGAAGGGCTTGGAAGTGGCTTGCGCTGTCACGCCGGAGGTGCCGGAAATGATCATCGGCGATTCGGTGAAACTCCGGCAGGTCATCATCAATCTCGTCGGCAACGCTGTCAAGTTCACCGAGCACGGCGAAATCGTCGTCCGCGTCCAGTCAGTCGCCCAGAATGAAAAGACCGTCGATCTGCACTTCTCGGTCAGTGATACCGGCATCGGCGTGCCGAAGGAAAAGCAGGCGAAGGTTTTCGAGGCGTTCACACAGGCCGACGGCTCAACCACGCGCAAGTATGGCGGCACCGGACTGGGTCTGACGATTTCGAAACAGTTGGTGGAAATGATGGGCGGCCAGATTTGGCTTGAGAGCGAACCCGGCAAGGGGAGCACTTTCCATTTCACGGTTCGCTGCAGCGTCTCGCACCAAACCTCTCCGCGCGGGTCGGACGTTCCGACGATCGATCTGTCCGGTCAGCGCGTGTTGATTGTGGACGACAACGCCACCAACCGGCGCATTTTCGAAGAAGTGTTGCAGCGGTGGCAAATGAAGCCGACCGCGGTGGACAGTGGCTGGCTCGCGTTCAAGGCGCTCGAAGGTGCGCAGGCACGCGGCGAGCCGTTCGGTCTGGTGTTGCTGGATTGCCAAATGCCGGAGATGGATGGCTTCACCGTGGCCGAGCGCATCCGGCAGAATCTCTCGCTGACCCAGCCGGTCATGATCATGATCAGCTCCTGCACGCGCAAGGGCGACAGCGTCCGGGCGCGCCAGGTGGGCATCGCCTATCACTTGAACAAGCCGCTCAAGCAATCCGAACTACGTGACGCCATCTGCCGCTCGCTCGGCGCACAGACATCGGTCGAATGTTTGGCTCCGGTCGCTCCCACTCGCGTGAAAGTGGAACGATCCGCCCGGCCGCTACGCATTCTTCTGGGCGAAGACCACGTCATCAACCAGAAGCTCGCGGTGAGTCTGTTGCAGCGGCGCGGCCACCATGTCGTGATCGCGTGCGATGGCCGCGCGGTGCTTCAGGCGTTGGACGGCGAGCGATTCGATTTGATTCTCATGGACGTGCAAATGCCGAACATGAGCGGCTTCGAAGCCGCGGGCGCCATCCGGCAAGTCGAGAAACTCAGCGGCAGCCATATCCCCATCATCGCCATGACCGCGCATGCGATGGCTGGCGACCGCGAACGCTGTCTCGAAGCCGGTATGGACGATTACGTGTGCAAGCCGATCAATCCGCGCGCATTGTACGAGGCCATCGATCGCGTCACTACCGGTGCGACTTCCGCCCCGGCTGCATTGCCGGTCGGCGGCGGCGACGATCAAGTGATTGACGTTGAAAAAGCCCTGGCGCGCATCGACGGCGACCGGGAATTGCTGGCCGAAGTCGCCGGCATGTTCCGCCGCGATTGGCCCGGCTTCCTTGAAAACATCCGCGACGCCATCGCACAGAGTGATGTGACGACCCTCGAGCGCGAAGCGCACAAGTTCAAAGGCGCGCTCGGCGCATTTTGCGCGCAACCGGCGTCGGAGGCGGCGCAGCACTTGGAAACGATCGGTCATCGGGGCGATTTGGCGGATGCGGCCGTTGCTTGCGATTTGCTGGAAGCGGAATTGAACCGGCTCGAACCAGAACTGGAGTCGCTCGTGAAAGGCAAGCCGGTATGCGCATCCTGATCGCCGAAGACGACGCCATTTCCCAACGCTTGCTCGAAGGCACACTGGTCAAGTGGGGACATGAAGTTATTGTCGTCAACGATGGCCGCGCAGCACTCGAAATACTCCAAAGAGCCGACGCGCCGCATCTGGCGATTCTGGACTGGATGATGCCGGAGATGGACGGCGTGCAAGTCTGCCATAGCCTGCGCGGGCTGCCGAGCAACCAGATTCTGTACATGATTTTGCTGACTGCCAAAGGGCTGAAAAAAGATGTGGTGGCCGGCATCGACGCCGGGGCCGACGACTACTTGGTAAAACCATTCGACCGGGACGAACTCCGGGCGCGCCTCAACGCCGGGATCCGCATCGTGGACTTGCAGCTCCAACTCGCTGACCGCGTCCGGGAATTGGAGGAAGCGCTGCGAAACGTCCACGACTTGTCCGGTATGCTGCCGATTTGCAGTTATTGCAAGAAGGTGCGCGACGACCGCAACTACTGGCACGAGGTTGAGTCTTACGTCAGTCAACGGTCGGCTGCGCTGTTCAGCCACGGCGTATGTCCGTCTTGCCGCGACGGCGTGCTAGAGCATTTTAACTAATAGTATAGCCGCACGAGGTAAACCAAGAGAGCGCATCGGC
>CAZMKD010000117.1:0-21792 GCA_964566575.1 uncultured Verrucomicrobiota bacterium | reverse complement strand
TTGTTGAACTCGTCGTTGTACTTGCGCACCAGCCGTTCGCGCCGGGAGTCGTCCTGCCAAACCCATTCCTTGAACCGCTCCTTGATCTTTTCCTGTTTCTCGCGTGCCCCTTCGGTCGCCTCGCCGTTGACGATCAGTTTGTCGGAACGCGGGTCTTTGTCGTAGATGGTCGGCGTGCGCAGATTCAGCGCGTCCTGGATCAGGTCGAGCGCGCCGGCACGGTCCGTGCCCCAGTCGGTCGTGTTGGCGACGGTGCGGCGGGCGAAGTAGTCGCCACTGACAACCCAAGTCCCGATGGCGTGCGAGTGGCTGACTTCAATGTCCGTCGCGCCCAGCAGTTCCTGGGAGAACTTCTCGATGTCCTCTGCCGGTATCCACGACGATCCCAACCGCACGTCAATCTCGGTGGCCGCCAAATCCTCCGGCTGGACGGCTTTCAGTGCCTCGACGTTCTCCTTGAATCGGGGGTCGGTGATGGCGGCGGCCTCCGCCGTCTCCAGCTTCTCGCGGACGTTGCCGGACAGGTATTGATCCTCGGTCTCCCATTCGGTGGTTTGCGGGTTCAGGAAAATCGCGCCGCGCAGCTCGGGCAAGAATTCCTCGGCAGACCGGCACAGCAAAGCGCTCATGTGCTCCAAGTCCACGCGGGCTTTCTCGTTCAGCGAAACGATCAAGGCTTCCTGCGGCGTGGCGACCGATTCGATGGGCTTCTGATACTGGATGGTGCGTTCCCGGAAGATGGCCGTTTTCGTCGCCCGTTTGGTCTCCTCGTCGTACACCTCCAGCGACAACAGCAACGGCAGGTCGGGATCGCCGTCGAAGGCACGGGTGTTCGCCCGGCTTGAGATCGGCCCGAACCGCGACGCAAACGAGTCGTACGTCTGGTTGAGTTTCTCGCGCGCCGCGACGATGGTGGTCTCGTCGCTGCCGTCGAGTTGACTGCGGAGACATTCACGCAACGCGTCGCGGACGCGAATCAACCGCCTGACCCGCACTCTTGTTTCCGCCGGCAGCCCCGGCAGCGTCTTCAACGAATCGCCAACGCGCACCGCAACGTCGTCGTGAACCATCACGTAGGCGTTTGGCTTGACGTGGTCCGGGGCGGGAAACGTCTGGTCGAGCGTTGGCGGCGTCACCGCTCGTTTCTGGGCGCGGTAGATGTTCTCCGGCAAACCGCCGACTGCTTCCGTCAGTGCCTCTCCCAAATCACGGCCATCGCTCGCCAGTGTCGGTTCGTTGTCGCGGTACATGCTGCCGGACAACTCCATCTCGCCCAGCATCAGGCGCGGGCGCTGGGCGAAGAACTCGTTGATGTAGATCGCCTCGCCCTTGGAATTGACGTGCTCCGCCGTTTCCTTCCATGCCGGTCCGGATGGGGCTTCGCCGGGGTTCAACTTCCGCAACATCACGATGTCGGTCGTGACCTCGGTGTTGGCGTTGCGCCGGAACGCATCGTTAGGAAGCCGAATAGCGCCAACGAGGTTGGCACGCTCGGCCAGATACTCGCGCAGCGTTGAGTTCTCTTTGTCCAGCGTGCCCTTCGAGGTGATGAAGAGCAGCAAACCGCCCGGTCGCACCTTCTCCAGTGCACCGGCGAAGAAATAATCGTGGATTAGAAACTTGAAGACATTGAAACGCGGGTCGAACGGCTGGTAATCGCCAAACGGAATGTTCGAGATCGCCACGTCGTAGAAACCGTCCGCCAGCCGGGCTTCCTCGAACGGCTGATGGCGGATGTCGGCATCGGGATAAAGCGCCTTCGCGAAACGGGCGGTCAGCAGGTCAATCTCGACGCCGGTAATCTGTGAGTGGGCGTGCATCTCCTCCGGCATCAAGCCGACGAAGTGGCCCAGTCCGCACGCCGGCTCCAGAATGCGCCCGTGCTTGAACCCAAATTGTGCGAGGGCCGCGTACATCCCACGAATGATGACCGGCGATGTGTAGTGGGCGTTGAGGGTCGAAGCACGGGCGGACGTGTGCTCCTCATCCGTCAGAAGCTCGGACAGTTCGACCTGCTCCTTAAACCACTCCCGAGAATTGACATCGAACACCTGTGGCAGGCCGCCCCAGCCGACGTACCGGACGAGGACCGCTTTTTCGTTGTCGGTCGCGGGGCGTTTCTCGGCTTCGAGGCGGCGGAGAAGTTTGATCGCCTCGACGTTGGCGCGGAACTTCTGCTTGAGCGATCCCTCGCCGAGCCGGTCGCGGTCGGTGATCCGGTAATTGGCGAGGTTGCGAGGCGGGCCTAATCGTTCTCGGTCGGCAGGAGGACGTACTTCTCCCGAACCATCTCCCAGGCCCGGTCGTGGGCCTGCTGGGGCGTCAACCCCTGTTGGATCAACCGGCGGCGAATCGTGTCCATTTCGTCCTTGGTCCGCTCCTCCGCGTCCCGCAACATCTGCTGGAGCGTGTCCGTCCGCTCCATTTCCGCCACCATCCGCGGCCGGTGCTCCCGCCAGTGTTGTTCCGCCATCAGGCCGTATTGAGTCAACGTGCTCACGTGAGCCTCCATTGCCCGAAAACAAATCGAGCTGATCTTGTTGCCGTCCCTTTGACCGTTTGAGAGCCATTGGTTAAATCGCGCATGCTGCCGTCCCTCGGTTGAGGGCACTCCGCTACAGGGCGATTTAGCCATGACTGGCTGTCAGGACTGTTCCCGGTCGGGAACAAAACTCAGTGCTGGGTGGTCGGCCTGAAGTTGCTCCAGCGTGAAGCCTTAGAAGCCAAAGCCGTTGGCGGAGCGAGCACCGTCAAGGAGGAACGGAAGCCACGACCCGTAGTATCCTTGACGGCGCGCAGCGAGCCGTACAATCGGGCGGCGCTTCACGCAAGCCGACTGGAAAACGCGCGATTGCGCATCGCAAGTTGGATTGAGGACAGCGATTTGAACTTTGTGAGCATCACCTCGGCGACGATTGCGTTGAAACCCATGTGCTTGTTGATTTCCAGTGTGAGAGCTACACTGCCCGCCAACACAAATCGCATGGCAGAGGAACAAGCACAGCCGTGAGTGACAGCCAACGCATATTGGAGATTCTCCGGGCAAAGCCGGGGCAAAAGGCGCGTGATATTGCCGCGCAATTGGCGGTTGATCGCTCGGTCGTCAACTCTGCGCTCTACGGTGGGTTGCGTGACCAAGTGGTTCAAGATAAGTCGTATCGCTGGTGGCCCAAAGGGGCAGCCAACGTCGAACGGCGGAAATCCGGCCAAAGCGAAAAGCTCGATACCCCATTAGCGAAACTGTGCCGGTATTACCTCGACTGCCTGAACTATGATGACCAGGGCGGAGTGAGCGTGTTTGCGTCGAGTTCGTTCGGAAATCTGGGCTACGTGGAGTTGTCCTCCATGCCGTTGACGATGGGCAATCCGGAAGTGATTTTCGAGGACGAAGTGGTTCGCAAATTCGTAAACCGAATTCGACAGGATCGGAATCGGCTCACAATCCTGTTGGGCTATCCGGTATGCCTGACGCACCTTCGAGCGCGTAGCGGCTGGGAGGGCTTCATGGTTGAACCGGTCTTCCTGTTTTCCTTGGAGGAAGACCCCGAAAACCGCTCTTCGATGCCACGGTTCGCGGATGAGTTGCCGCAATTGAATTTCAAAGCGATCCGCAACCTCACGTCCCCCGACAATCCGAGCATCGTGGAGGAAGTTGTGCAGCTTGTTGAGGAACTTGGGCTGGCCGATTCCGCTGAGATGCCGGATTTGGATGAGTTGATCCCGCGACTGCGCGCCATCCGGTCGGATTGGAACTGGCGCGAAGAGCCTGACGTTTTGTCGTTGAGGCAAGCGCCTGCGCTCGCCGGTATCACAGCGGCGGGCATCTACAACCGGGCGGTCTTTCTCGCGACGGAGCGTTCTCCCTACACCAAAGGTTTGGAAACCGAGTTGAGCATGCTCCAGTCTGTCCCGGAAGATCAGTATCGCGGGACAGCCCTTGGTGCATGGCTGCGGGGTGAGATCGCTCCGGTCGAAACGCCAGCGTCGCGCCCTCTTTTGGAAGTTCTGCCTCTGAACAGCGAGCAACGCCAGGCTGTGATTCAGGGATTGTCCAATCCGCTCACGGCGATCACCGGTCCGCCCGGCACCGGCAAATCACAAGTCGTCACATCGCTCCTCGTGAACGCCGGCTGGCTTGGGAAGACCGTGCTCTTCGCCAGCAAGAACAACAAGGCCGTCGATGTAGTGGAGACGCGAGTCAACGCGCTCGGGCCGCGACCGGTGCTTCTCCGGTTGGGTGCAAGTCAGCAGCGCAACTTTCAACAGGAACTGGCGGAGTATTTGGTTTCGCTGTTGGCTGGCGCGGTTACGCCAGAGGATGAACGGGCACACCAAGAAGCTGTGTCGACGCACGAGAAGCTGAAGGCGAGATTTGAGAGCCTAGATCGACAGCGTGAAGCCACGATCAAATTGCGGAATGAAGTGGATTCGGCAGAACAAACCGTCGAGGCGATTCGTCGCGAACTGGGAGCAGAGTGGTTTCAGTATTTCGGATCATTCGATGAAGGTCCACCAAATCAGTTCGTGCAAGGATTGCGCTATTCTGTCGCCAGAGCCAACCGGGGGAGCAATCCATTGGTAGTTCAACTCGTGTGGCCATTGGTGAGACGCAAACGCTTTGCTGATTTGTGGGCGATGGTCACCGCCTCACAGGTAGTCCTCGAAAAGCTCGGCGTTGCTCCGCCTGAGCAACCGCCAGATGACAAGACGATCAGCCAATGGATCGCCCTCCTCGAACTGACAGGCCATCGAATTGAATCGGCCCGAAACGTCCGGCGATATTTCTCCAAGCTGGAACAATTGAAGACGACGCAGCCGCTGGAGGATCTCAGCCGGCAGCAGCATGACCTCATCGAGGAACTCTCGGAAGCGTCGGAAACGCTCTGGCGAAGCTGGCTCCGGTTGCAACCCAAGAGGCTCAGTCAGGAGGATCGTCGGCTGCTTCGTGAGTACGCCTCATTGCTGCAGATGATCGTCAGTAGCAACGAATCGGGCGAAAAACTGGGACGCGAGGTCTTCGCGCGGTACTACAGCCTGTTTCCGAAAATTACCGGCATCCTGTCTTGCTGGGCTGTGACATCACTCTCCGCACGT
The DNA here is from genome assembly GCA_964566575.1 of uncultured Verrucomicrobiota bacterium. Taxonomy (GTDB): domain Bacteria; phylum Verrucomicrobiota; class Verrucomicrobiia; order Palsa-1439; family Palsa-1439; genus CAZMKD01. The sequence continues at coordinate 16,698 of CAZMKD010000117.1, read as the reverse complement.
GGACGAGTGCCGTTCGAGCCGGGTTTCTTCGATCTGCTCGTCATTGACGAAGCCAGCCAGTGCGACATTGCGTCGGCATTACCGCTGCTGTATCGCGCCAAACGCGCGGTGATCATTGGCGACCCCAAACAGTTGAAGCACATTAGCAGCTTGCCGGTTCGACAGGACCGGCAACTCCTCGCGAAGCATGATCTGGTCGAGGGATTCGGTGGCTGGGCGTATTCGGTGAACTCGCTCTTTGACCTCAGCAGTGGGCTGTGCCGAAGTGAAGACATCGTTTGTCTGCGCGACCACCACCGGTCTCACGCGGATATCATTGGCTTTTCCAACCAGCAGTTCTACGAAGGACGACTGCGTATCGCGACTCGATACGACCGGTTGCGGCCAGCGCAAAGGGATCAGCCCGCTGTGCGGTGGCTCGATGTCAGAGGTAAGGTGATGCGACCGCCAACGGGCGGTGCGGTGAATGAGGAAGAAGCCAGAATGGTCGTGCAGGAGATTGCGAGACTGGTAGTTCAGCAGGGCTACAGAGGCAGCATCGGCGTTGTCAGCCCGTTCCGGGCTCAAGCCAATCGGATTCGCGACTTGGTTTTTCAAAATAACGGACTCTCGGAAAAGCTGCCAGCCTTGGATTTTCTGGCAGACACGGTCCATCGTTTCCAAGGCGATGAGCGCGACATCATGGTCTTTTCGCCGGTCGTTTCTGCCGGTTTCCCCGATGGAGCGGCGATATTCCTCCGCAACAATCCCAATCTGTTCAACGTTGCGATAACCCGCGCACGCGCGACGCTTCTGGTTATTGGAGACCGGCAGGCGGCGGCAAACTCCGGCGTCGAATACTTGGCGAGATTTGCGGAATACGTTGGGGAACTGGGCATGCGTGAAGAGCGAACTCAATCTTCGCCGGCCAGTTTCGGGCCAGAATATCCAGTGGTCGCACGACCGGAGCTTGTCTCTGATTGGGAAAAGACTCTGTATTGCGCTCTGTATGGGGCGGGTTTGCGACCGATACCGCAATACGACGTCGAGCAATACATTCTGGACTTTGCGTTGTTCGTGAACGGGAGAAGGCTGGACATCGAAGTGGACGGTGAACGTTACCACCGCAACTGGGATGGTGAACTCTGTCGCCGCGACCAGATTCGCAATCAAAGACTGATCGAACTTGGATGGGACATCAGGCGGTTCTGGGTCTACCAGGTCAGAGATGACATGGATGGGTGTGTTGATCGTATCCGGTCCTGGGTTGTGTCGGTAGAAAGTTGCTCCAGCGTGAAGCCTTAGAAGCCACAGCCGTACAATCGGGCGGCGCTTCACGCAAGCCGACCTGGGAGGTGCGCGACTGCGCGGGGCAAAATTGACACCCCAGAGGTCATTCGTGCTGTAGCATGGATACCGGGAAACGAACGGGAGACAGGTCATGAAACGCATACAGTTGGTTTTCAATACAACTGCGGTCAACAAGTACGGCATGGTGTTTCCTGCCGAGACGCTTGAAACGGCCCTGCGCCAAAGTTGGCAGACGGGAATGCCATCGTGCATCGGCCACGACATGCATCGTCCAGTCGCTTGGTCACGCGGTCTTGGGATTCACCTCCAGCCCAAACTTGGACGCCTCGTGGGTTACACATTACTTCCCGAAACTGACGCCGAACAAAAAGAACTGGGGCGCGGTGTTCGGTTTGCGCTACGACAGCGAATTGCGAGCTTGCCCACTGAAGGAATCAACGCGCTGAAAGCCCGTCTCGGCAAGCATCTATGTGGTACAGAGAAGCCGTTTGCCGGAAACTGCACCGCTCTGGTCAGTTCGGGCCTCGCACGACGGACGTTCCCGGATGTATTTGCACAGGCTGACGAGGACGGGCTTGTGCCGCTTCGGTCGCTGCAAGCACGGCAACCCGGAGTGTTCGAGAAGGATGGCTTGCTGCTTTTTTCCCACCCCTTTTTTCGCCGTTCGCTGAGCCGACTGAACTCACTGAACGATCCGTTCCTCCAACACCTGCGGGAAACAGCCGAAACAACAGCCCTGGATGTGCGGCTGGCGCTCGATGAGGACATCGTTGGGTTGTCCGACACGCTGTTGCGGACGATTGAGTTGGAGTATTGGCGCGGCCCTAAGTTTCCCGGCGATTTCACCGGGATCAAGTTCGGGGTAGCCAGACATGAAGCCGACGAGAATCAGCGAGTGTTTCACGGAATCTCACGCACGGAGTTCTGGTGGTACGAGCAGGACAGCCGGACAACGTTTGAATGCGAAGAACTGAAGGACTTGCCGGCGTTCGGTGTGGCCGCAGACAAGTTTGGGTGTCGTTTTGTGCATAGTTTAGTGGACCCGGCCAATTCCTGTTCCACCCATCTGGATGGAGCGATTCGGCTCTACAATGAGGAGGCAATGATTCGCCGACTCGACGTGGACATTATGCACGCGGGAAGGCAGACGGGGTACACCAAGTTGTGGCGGATTGATGGTCCACTTCCAGCAGTCCGCTGGAAGGAATTGACCTCACATTATTTCCGCGACAATGACTTGATCGGCGAATATCTGGGCGGTGACAAAGACCCGAACGAACGCCCGCAAATCGTTGTGCCCACAGACAACCATGCGCCTCTTGGAACGTTTGTTCCGGCCCATCTGAAGAAGGGCGACGGCGTCCGTCTGTGCGTCTCTTACCACGAGAAGATGGATGCACCAGCAGGAAAACGGGTGATCCACAGTTCCGGTACGCTGACCCAAGGATCGGACACGTTCAGCTACGTTGAAGCCGATACGATTGAGTTGGTGAAAGTCTTGCGGCGGATGGGCGAGAGCATCGAGTTGCCACAATCCGTTTCCTTCGTGATCTTCGAAGACATGGTGTTGAATCTGCCCATGGTCATGCACGCCGGTCCCGATGCAGTCCCCATGGCAGAGGCAACGCGCCGAGCCATCGCCGAACTCGTGAACGCTCTGGCGGCAGGGTCACAAGACCGCCTACTGGCCTACAACATCGGCGTTCAATACCCCGACCGCGACGTGTACTTCTCAGTAGCGGGAGAGATTTGCGATCTCAAAGCGTGGTTCGACTCGCCTTGTAGCGAACTGCCGGCCGGGGAAGCTGATTTTGGATCGTGGTGCGAGCGGGCACTGACGTGGTTGACGGACACATTTCCCGGCACGGAAGATCCACCTGAGCTTTTCCGACAGATGCTGACGCCACCCGGGCTGCTGAGTTTCGAGCGGCGATTTCTTGAGCCAACAGAATTCGATCTTCGTTGGGATGAGGCCCAGAACGCAGTGGTCGCCGACCTGCTCCTCACACCTGAGAATCAGAGCGCCGTGACGGAGCATCGCCTGGAGATCGCGCCGGTCATTCGCTTCGGGAACTCGCTTTGCTCGCGCTGCCATAACAGCTACCACATCTGCAATTGCAGCAAGTACCTCGATGAGGATGTGTGCCAGGAAATCAGGGATAGCAAACCGCTCGGTGTTTTCTGGACCAATCGCAAGGCGTAATCGCTCTTGGCGTTAAAGGCCCATCACAATTCGATACAACCGGTCGAGATTCTGTTCGCCAAGCTCGGTCAGCGAAGTGATCGGCTTCTTCAACTCCAGCCGTTCAGCGGCCAGTGCGTACAACCGCTCATCACTGATCTCAAGTTCACGTACCCGTGCCCAGATTCCCCGGTAACGATGGTTGCGCCACGCTTGATTGTCGGTACGGCGCAACTTCGGCGTCTCACGTGCCCGCTGTTCGTAAAGCCATGAAATTGCAGCATCAAAGTTCGCTGCCGGCAACAGATGATACGAAGTCACCTTGAACTGCTTGTAGAACTTGCCCCACCACTTGCCATACGACGGTGCGCGCCCCGCCTTTACGCCGATTTCGGACAACTCGTTGACCAACTCCTTGATCTTAACTTTCTGTGCTTCGGTGACGTGTTCCGGCCCCGGCTGGACGATGTTCTTCTTCACGACGCGCCGGTTGATGTTCACATCCCTACCGGCAACGACATTCCCATCCCCGGTGACGGTCTGCGTGACGGAAATGCTTTCGGCGGCACGCATGTACGAACTCCGCAAAATTCCCGCAAGGCGAACGTCCTCCGTTGTGAGCTCTCGATTCCCCGCTTCTTCGTGCATCTTCTTGATGTCTTGCAGTAGGTCGACGGTGTACGTGCCGGGTTGGTCGTCCACAATCTTGTGATGCGCTGAGCAAAGGAGAACTAGATTCTCGAACGCGTGCCGTTCCTCATCGCTCTGCTTTGGGTCGAAGCGTGCGCCGCTGGGCTTCTTGGCCTTGATGTGGCAAATTTCACCGGTAACCGTCCCCGACGGATGAACGAGCGGCGTCGTGCAATTGTGAAAAGCACACCGGTTCGCGGACAGCGCAAACAACCTGCGTACTGTCTGTTCGCTTGGAGCGTTCATGGGTTCTTCACGCGAGTGTGCGAGCGGATATGCACCTCGTGTAACCGCCAGCCTGAATCATATCTGAATCGCATTCGTTCGTCTCAACGATAAAACGGCCACGGCATTGTGGGGCGACCTAGGGACTCTTGCTCAAATCGGCCCTTGTGACCGGCGGAGAGAATCGCTCGGAGCGCGTCCCGTTCCTCACGCATCAACGGACAGTCGGCCAGTCGCTGCAACGTCCGTTTTTCACCCGTAGTCAGCCGGGGTGAATCTGGGTCGGCGCGAAAGTGCATGTGCAGGCTCTTGAAGGGCTTGCCAGTGCGCTCCCGTAGGTTACGTAGAATCTCGAACCCGGCAGGATCGGTGTCACCAAAGTGCCAAGACTCCAGCGAGTTGGGCAGTCGTTGCAGCAATGCCCGCGTGGCGGATCCGGGGAACGACGTGCAGATGAGGAGAACACCCGAACGGAGTTTGGCCAGTTCGTGAAACGTGGTCTCGTTCTCGACTGTCAGACATCGAGTGGCTGACGTATCCAGAGCCTCGGCTTTCGCGACATCATCCTCGGAGAGGCGCACCGGGCCGGAGAGAACATTCAGATCAACCCATTGGCCGTCCCGGCAGAGTCTAACGGGGCCGTGCAGGAGCACCGTACGAGGGGTCTCCAGAATCCCCAGTGCCTCCAAGCCTGAGATTTCGTCATGGCTGAGGTCGGCGAGAATTTGGCCGATCTTGCCGGAGAGTTCACCCAATCGCTTCGAGTCGCCACACAGGACGCAACTGACGAAACGGATCAGCGATTCGCCTTCCCAAGCGAGCAGCCGCGGGAGCAGTGCAAGTAGTTCGGTTGTCTCGGCGGTGTCTTCCCGACACAGCGGGGCGATGCTGCCTCCCGTGCGTACCGCCTCTGCCATCCGTTCACACCATGCACGCCATTTGGATTGCCAACGATCTGGCAATGTCGTGGCAGCGGCCACCGCAAATTGAGCGGCCAGGGCTTCCCGGCGCGTGCGCGGTGGTGGTTGGCCGATCAGGTCGTAAAGCTGTGGCTCGGATTGGGACGAGAAACGCAGTCGCAGGAATAAGTGCGGGTCGCGCCGATGCGCAACTCGCTGGAGAATGCCGGCCCGATCCGCCCGACTCAGTTCCTGTTCGGCTACGACACGTTTCTCGCCGGTCGCACATCCGGCTTCAGCCAGAAATTCTTCGTAATCAAAGGTGAGCGGTGTCTTGGAGTCACCGGTACGGCCGGCTTTGCTGTGCTCATACCGTTCGGCCAAGTAGCGCAAGATGTGATGACGGTCGTTCATCCGCCAAAACGTTTGAGTGCGTCCTCGCGTGTGAGTGTGACCGCAACGTTCCGGGGCACCCGCCGGCCACGTCGCAATTCAGGTTGGAGGGACACGGACAACACCTGATCGCACTGGTCAATCGCATAGGGAATGTTGCCACTCGACATGGAGAACACGCCCTGCAAATCGAGCTTCTTGAGCGCACTGATGCAATCGCGAATGCGTTCACCGGAAAGCTTGGAGAACGCCTCATCAATCGGCACCAGCGCCAGGGCCACTTCATTTCGCCGGCGTGAGTACCGATGATAGGCGCGCAAATAGCACGCAAGAATGGCGATGAAGTAGGGTGTTTGGTTCTCACCGCCACTGAACTTGCCGGAGTGGCGGTTAAGGCTGGAGGGACGTGAATCCGGGTCACGAATATCCACCACTTCCATGTCGTATTCATGCCAGGTTCGGTAATCGAGGAATGCGAGCATGGCGGTGTCATCGGGCTTTTCAATGAGCTTCAGGAACAACCGCTCCACCTCTTCGCGCACTTCAGCGCTGACGTTCGCGAAAAGCAGTTCGTCACCACGAGTCGCCGCTGCGGCGTCGATCAGCTTTCGGTACAAGTCGTACTCAGCATTCCGGTTGGGGCGCGATTTGATCTGGTAGCGGCTATTGCCGATGGGATCGCGCAACTGAGTCGCGAGCAAGGTCATCTGGTTGTTCACCCATTCCAGTCGTTCACGGAGCATTTCCAGCACATGCACCCGGAACAGTTCCTGCCAGTTGCGTTCTTCCGCAGCCGCCTTGACTTCGTACTCGCGAATCTCGGCGTCGCGGATTTTCTCCAAGCGGTGCATCCAACTACCATTGTCGGCATCTTCGGGATTCAAGTTGGAGTAATGCCCACCATACGCAGGCACGGCTGCCAACGTGCGGCGAGCGGCCACAAGGTCGGAACGAAGCTGCGTGGCGTGCTTGTCCGCTTGATGCGCGCGTTCTCTGAACTGGTCGGCGGCAGCATCTTTCGGAGGGAATGCACCCCCAACTTCTGCACGCAGTCCTTCCATCCGTTTCAAGTGCCGCGAAACATCGGCAGCGGCAGCGACTTCACTGAACTTGTCCTCGAACGTCTGAAGGGCTTCCTGCGCTCCCTTGGCGACCTGGCGCGTCCGATTGAGTTCGTCTTGGCGCCCCTTGCGGAGCAAGTTGTCCCGCTCGTTGCGCAACTGCTTCTCACGGTTGCGCAGGGCGGTGAGTTCGTCGCGCTTGGCTTCGAGGTCCGGTGTGCGAATCGTCTTCAGAGTCGCGAGATTGTTGTCCCGTTGCTTGAGGAGTTCCGGGAGCCGAGCGGCCTCTGCCAAGTCCGCATCCACGGTATCGGAATCAAGATGGGCCTGGGCGACGAACGTCTTGAGTTCCTCGACGGCTTCGAGTTGCGGCCGGATCAACTTCTGGCGCGCCCGAAGGTCGTCCATCTGCTGCTCCAGCCAAGCCTGCTGCTTCTCCAGACCGCGCTGCCCGATACAGGGGCGATTGTTGTATCGCCGGCGACGTTCAACGAATGAGCCGCCGATCTGAAACCCGTCATTTAGGATGGCTCGCGGATGTTGACGCAACTGCTCGCGTCGTTTCACACAAATTACGTCACCGAACAACGCATCGACCACAGCGCGGGCGACCGGGTGGTTTGTTTCCAGCTTCTCGGCGAGTGATCCCTGTGCGGCCGGCTTGGCGTTGCGCATGACCCGTTCCGAATTGACCAGCGATTCACCGGGGGCATCCTCGCGGAGTTCGTGGTAGATCCTCTCTGCGGCGTCGTAGTCCTGCGGGTCAACCACCACGGCGAACTTGCGAGCGAAGGCGACCTCCAGCGCGGGTCGCCATTCTTCATCCGTGACCTCGCACAGTTGCCAGAGAGCTTGTGCTGCCGGTGCGGAGTTCCGTCGCGGTAGCCGAGCGTTGAGCGCGCCAAGCAGCACGGTGTTCTCTTGTAGCAGTCCCAGACGGAGAGCGGCCAAGGCGCGGTCGTGATTCTGCCATTGGGCGTCGAGTTGTGTGAACTCGTCGGCTTTGGTCTTTATCGTAGCCGCGACGTATTTCACGGCACTTGTGATTGCCGTGGCCAGTTCAGCGAGAACGTCTCGGGCCGAGGCGGGCGATGCTTGGGGGACGTGTTTCGCAGCCTTGGAAACTGGTGCGAGCACCTCCTCGGGAACCGAAAACGGCAACGTATGTGCCCGTTTGACGAACTCCTTGGCGGCATTCGCGCGTGCTTGGAGTGCGGATTCCACTTTGGAACCGACATCCTGCAACCGGCTGATCAGACCGACCAACCGCTGGTTGTCCGCAAGCACGTGGTTGAAGAGCGTGCCATTCGGCAGCTCGTTCATGCCGGCCTGCGTCGTGGTGATGAGTTGGACGGCTTCGTCGATTTCGTGATCAAGCGTCTGAAGGCGTTGTGTTTCCTCGGTCAACGTCTTTTCCAGATTCCGAACGCCCTCCTCGGCTTCCTGCCAGACGCCACGGGCATGATCACGGCGGAATTCAGCTTCCAGCCACCGGCAGACCAGATGATCGGCTTCCGCTTCACCGCGCCTGCGGTCGAGTTCGCAAATCACTTCCAACTGGGCTTGTTGGTCGCGGAGATAACCGAGTTCAGTCCGGAGATTCAGGAACACCCGGTAGCTGTCCTTGACGCTCTGAATGTCCACGGTTTCATCGGGCAGTATGAACCGGCGGCAGAAGTCGTTGAAGTTGTCCATGAACGAGAACGACATGGCAGCCGGCAATAGGTAATCCAGCGTCGAGCGGTCGAAGTTCAGGTGTGGTTGCAGGGACATCTCTCGGCGGTACGAGTCGAGTGTTGGGAATATCGTCCCGCCACGCGATTCAACCAGATGCTTGAACTCGCTCCAATCCAGCGGCCGTTTGCCGTCTCGATCTTCGTGAAGAAAATCGGCCCGTGTGAGAGAGATGGGAATGAGGAACCCATCCGACCGGTTGGGTTCGGTCCGAGCGGACGAATCAAATTCGACACGCAATCCCCACGTCTCGATTTGGCGCCCGTTGGGTCGAGTGAACTCAAGCGCCACATAGGTAATGCCGCCCTTGTCGCGAATGAATTGGCGCGCGCCTTCCACATCGTGCTTCAAATCGCCCAGGCAATAGCCCAACAGGTCACGAGTCGACCGTTCACCGGTTGCGGAAAGGTTAAAACGGACTTTGCGCTGATGCGCCACGAGAACGAATTGGATCAGGTCCATCAGGGCGGACTTCCCTGACCCGGTCACGCCGGCGATAAGGAGGTTGCCGGTGATGTCGAAGCTGTCGCGATACCCATACCAGTTGATCGCATGAATTCGCGTGAGTGTGATTTTGCGGCTCATGGCTTAGGAAACGTCGTCCCCCGTGAGTGATTCCCCGGTGGTATCGGTCGGACCGGCCTGAACATGCCTGTCTCGCGTACGCTGCCACTCCTCGATGCTGGGGAATGGAATCACATGCCGAATCGCCGGCAACACCTGTATCGTTGTATCGGCGAAATCGGCGGTGGATTGCAGACGGACCAGATTCTTGCTTTCACAGAGATGAAGGATCTCGCGAAGCCGCGTAATGCCCGGCAGCTTGAGGTCTTTGAACTTCGTCGCCAGTTGCTCGTTAAACTCGCGGACGGTGAAATAAACCTCCTGCAACGCTTTGCCATCATCACTGACTGCGCGGTGGAAATCGTACCATAACGCGAGCACAATGAGTGTTTCATCCTGCTTCAGACCCAACCGAAGGCGCGCCGAGAGCGGCACGGCTTGGATGAATCGGCTTTCATGTTCCCAATGAAGCCGCAGGCTCAGGAGACCCGCCATTTCATCCAATGCGGCGCGATGAACGCGACACCATTCGTAAAGGTCGCGCTGGCCGGGCTCATCGCGCAGAATTCCGCCACTTGACAGCAGCCGCGCCAGCGCCTCGCGCATCTGTTCCTGTTCAATCTCGGTGAGTTGGATGAGAGCACTCATTTCTTCGTGAGGACAAAGCGTTCAATCGCGTAACCGGCTTTGCGTTCAAACTCGGGCGCGTCAGCATCCGCCGTCACGCGAGGCACGTTGACCGAGTAAGCAGCATCGCGCGCTCCATTGTGCAGCAAACAGGCAACAACATCGGCCACGTCATCGTCATTAAGCACTGGTAGTTCTGCAAGTGGAACACTCGTCCCCCGTTTGCCGGTCAGTCGTGCAACGAAACGGTTTGCCCGGATGACATTCAAGGCGTCGCGCAAGCTAGATTCCATCTCCACCAAGGCAGCATCACGCTGCGCATCGCTTAACTCGTCGCCCATCAGTTCGATCTCGGACAGTGCCCGGCGAAGGCGCGGCGTGTATAGCGATTCCGCGCACAGTAGTTCAACATCGGGAACTGCCAGCGCAGGCAAATCAAAGTCCGTCTCCAAATCAGACAACTTTTGGCCCATGGACTGCCGGTTGATGAATTCAAACAGGAACTGAACTCGGTCACGTTGACCGCGACCGATTTCCTGCAAGTATCGGAACCGGGCGTAAGCCCGGCGGGCGAATTCTGCCGCGCGATGGTCAATGCCCTCAGCCTGTGGCCCCACCGATTCGAGCAAACGGTCGAGATCATCGAGCTTCAGCCGCACCTCGCTGGCAGCGCGCGCCACGTCCCAATCGCTATGGCGGCGCAACAGCTCGCGCTGCATTTCCGCCAATACCGGTTCGTTGTTGATCAGGCCATCAAGCCGTTGTCGGGCGTGCAGCAAACGTGTCGGAAGCTGCGCCCGGACAAGTTCGCGGTAGCAGGCGTGGCCAACCTCGGCGGAAAACTTGTCGTACAGCATTTCGAAGCTCTGCTTGAGTGTCTCGATGCCCTGCAGCCGGCGTGTGTGTCGCTCGATCGTCTTTTGCATTGAGCGGAGTTCGCGGAGGCCAACTTGGGCATTGGCCAAGCAGGCTTCAAGATCGGCCAGTGGCTGTTCCGTAAACGATGCCGGGTTGGCAAGCGTCGAACAGACCAGACTGAGTTTATCGGTGAACTGGGGAAGCTCTCCGCGCGCGATTTGTCGAAGGGCGTCCAAGAGGATTTCGCCGCTCGAATCGAAATGGAGAACGCGCCGGTAATCGCTCCGTGGCGGCTCGCTCAACCAACGCGTGTCCGTGAGCTTGCGGAGGATCTGCGCGGAAAGATCGGTTGGGCCGCCACTATCGCGAAGGGCTTCACCAGGGAAATCTTCTTCGGGCGCAAAATCCGGATGGTTCGCGAGAACCTCTGCCACAATGGCCAAGGCGGTATCCCGATCCAAACCCGCAGGGGCCGATTCAGCCGCTGCCGCTAGTGCATCGAGCACATCCACGTAGATGGGCGCGTTTGTACTGGCCAGCACCCGAAAGAAATCGGGTCGGACCTCGCGAAACAGTTCTGTCGCCAGATTTGCCATTTGTCAGATCGCAACGAGCGGCAAGTGTAACGCTGATGCAAGTTCAGGACAAGCTTTGCGCCGCAGGCGGTGATGCATTCGTCTGTGTCGGCCTGAAGTTGCTCCAGCGTGAAACCTTAGAAGCCAAAGCCGCTGGCGGAGCGAGCACCGTCAAGGAGGAACGGAAGCCACGACCCGTAGTATCCTTGACGGCGCGCAGCGAGCCGTATAATCGACCGGTGCTTCACGCAAGCCGACTGGCACTACGCGCGAGTGCGCGCCGGGGTTGGGGTTGCCGGGAACGATGTGGCCGCGAGAAACCACGGCTCACAGCGGCGACATCGTAGGCGGCATCGGATCGCCAACGGCAAAGCCAATGTCTTCGGGTTTTGCAGCGGCGAGCACCGTCGTTTGTGCCGCAGCGAAAAGCACGAAGTCTTTGGCTGCCCGCGTGAGTGGGTGCGGTGCCGGCAGTCAGCCGATTCCGCGCGCGAATGCGGTAACGCACACGAGCGGTCATGCATTGGTAGCGATGTGGCCGCGCGTGATGTGCAAGCGGCGACATCGTCATCGTCTCGAATAGCCCGTGCCGGAAGAAAGTCTTGGCGCTTTGCGGGCGACGGCTCGGGGGCAAGGGGGAAAGCCGGCGTGGCAAAGGCCAAGTCTTTCGACGGCTTTCCGTGTAGGACACCGGCGGTCAGAAAGTTTCCTGCGATGTGACCGCGAGAACCCACGGCTCGCAGCGGTGACATCGGGGGCTGATTCGGATCGCCAACGGCAAAGCCAATGTCTTCGGGTTTTGCAGCGGAGAGCACCGTTGTTTGTGCCGCAGCGAAACACACGAAGTCTTTGGCGAGCAAATAAACTGAAAGCAAGGTGCGTTACAAGAACACCTATTCACGTAACGCGCTTGTATGAAGTGGCTTATCTTTGAATGAATACTATGCGTTACAAGATCACATAGCCATAAACGTGCGTGTCCTGTATAGGGGCAGACGAAAGATTCCATCAGGATTATGCACGCGGAAGGAAGGTATTGATGAACATGACGTCGGAATACGAAAACAAGTTTGCCGATTTCATCCGGCTTTGTGCCGAGGCGAAAGCAAAAGGGGCGACGCAGGTGATAGTCGCCTTTCCTTGGGCACTCGGGGACACCTACGAGGAGCTGATCGAGAGTTTAGGTCGTTTAGCGGATGCCGGATTGCTACTGCAAGTTGTTGCCCGCGAGAATCTGCCAAGGCGGAATTAGTTCTGCCAGCAGTCACCGGTCAGGTTTCGAGGGGCTGTGTGGTCGATGAGTCATAGAAAGAGCGCCTTCACAAGCGTTCCGCAAGAGGGACACTTGAACTTTTCCCCAGGCACTTCCTCAAATCGCAAGCCGCTGTCTTTCGCATTTGCGCACGCTTCTTGATACGTGATGAGGAACCCGTCGTGCGTCACATCCTCCATGAGCCCGCACTTCGGGCACTCCAAAAGCTCTCTGTCATTAGTGAACATCCCAAGCTGAACGGCTTGCTTTTTGATGTGAGTAAGTTCTTCAGCCAGTCGAGCGATGTTTCCAGCCAGCTTTTGGCCGTGCTTGTTCTGTTTTGTGTTCATCTGCTGAAACGATTATTTTCCCGGGCGGTATCGCAACTGACGCAAATCATTCGGGCAGCAGGCTCAACAGTTTGGTTTTGATGTACGTCCCGGCGGACTGCGGGTCGTAACTGATGCCGGTGCGGAGCAGTGGCTCCATGTCGGAGCAGAATCCACGGTCGCGGAGGTGGGCGTCAAGAATCCCCACAAACTCGGCGCGGCCTGCCTTGGTTCCTTCCTGTTTCATGTAATGCTGAAACGACTCGATGATACCGGCTGGCTGGACCGGACTCGTGGATTTGGTCAGCGCCCAATATAAGTCGAACAAATCCCGGCCACGCTTCCGCTGGAACATTGCCCGCATCTTGGTGCCCAGCATTTCGTGAATGTCATAGCCCTTGATTTGTGTCTCGACCGGTTGATCTCGGAATGGGAAGCGAAACGGGATCGACACGACGGAACGATGCGGCGTGCGTTCAGTCACATTCGCCTCGACAACGATGTCCAGCATTCGACCGGGTTCCATAATCGACGGGAGCGAGTACGTCATGCGCAAGACGCGGGATGGTTTGACGGTATTCCGCAGCGCCAGAGTGATCGTCTCCCATACCGATGCCTTCGGCGTGCCCAACACATCGGTCAAGACCCGTCGAATGGCCCGGCGGATGTGTCCTTCCGGGCGAGGTCCCACCACCACCAAATCAATGTCTTCACTGTAGCGGCATGGTGGCGCGAGATGAACTTTGTGGAGGAGCGTGCCCCCGCGCATGGCGACTTGGGCGCTCAGGAATTTATCGTTGAACAACGCCGTCATCGTGCGACATAGCAACAGGTCTTGCTCGACTTGATACTGGGCCGACCACGGCACAACAGTTTGATGCGCCAGAATATCCTGACGAGTGATGGGGGTCATCATTTCAGTTCGGCGGAATTATTGAGCACCTGCCAGCGTTCCACGACAGGGAAGTTTTTCCGGTCGTCGCGTAATGGCGACAGGGCAACCAGCGCCAGCTTTGCGGGAAGCCAATCGTGAATTGTCTGCGCCAGCCGTTTCGCGCCGCCCGTTTCTAGGACAAAGCCAAGTCGCTGGGCAGTGGCCGGTTCGTTTTCCGCGTCCAGTACGCGCCTCAATTCGCGAGCGCGCAAGAGCGGCAACAGTGGGCGGATGGTTTCCGCCGCGCGCTCGATTCCACCGATGCTGGTCGCATACCGGATCAGATCAAAGGCCGTCGCCTCGGGCGTGCTGATCGAAAGCGGTGCCGCTGCCCGCGCCAGTTGTTGTGTAGGCGTTCGGGCAATCCCGCGCTTGACGAAAAACCGGACTTGAATCCGCCCCACCTTCAATGGTCGGCAAGGTCGGTCGGTCATTACTTGTGTCACCTGCAACGCTTGGGGACTGGAACCAAACGAACTGGCCGCTGATTGAAGCGCCAGATAGTACGGACGACCGAGCCAGTTGAAATAGTCTTGGAGCCACCAGATCGACGGCGGTGCTCCCGTGCCACGGTGTTCCGGGCCAACGATCAGAAAAAACGGCTGCCGTGGTGAAACCCTGACCACCTTACCCCGAAGCCTGGACAACTGACGTTTTGCAGCAATGGCCGATAGCCCAGACTCCTTCATCAAATCAGTCATGGAGAATGCGACACGCCCCAATCCCATGCGAGCTTCGATAAAGGCTTCAGCCGCACCGATCTGGCGGTGTTTGTGAGCGCGATTAGGCTCATGTATCATGCGCGTACCGTACCGTCGGACGGTTCATTATGCAAACGATTTCGGCAGGCAAAAACCGTCGGTCGGCAGATTCCGGGCGATGTGCCCCGACAGGAACTGTCGGGGGGACATCGTCGCGGCGTGGAGTCGCCAAAGGCAAAGCCAAAGTCTGCGAGGATTTGCAGCGAAGCGCCGGGCGAAGCCGGCCACAGCGAAAAGCCCCGCAGTCTTTGGCCGCCCAAACGACTGGGTTTGGATGACGATCAGACGCTTGCGCCGCCGGTGGACTGACTTTGGCGCGGCGTAATGCTGCGCATCGTCCGGCTGGCAATCGAGACCATCATCTTCTCGCGTTGATCTTCTGGCAGATGTTTCACGAGCGTCTCATACGCCTGCTTGAGTTCGGGATTCTGCTCCAGCTTGCGCAGAATGCCATCCCGCATTTTCTGCTGTCGATCCTGCTTGTTGACCTCGCTCAGGACGAGGGCGCGCTCCAGCCGTTCGCGCGGCATGGACTGGATGTATTCCCAGTGCTTGGGGTTTTGTTTGATGTACTCGTCGATGCGAGCGTTGACCTTCGGGTTGTCCCGGTATTGGCCGGGCTGTTCCATGGACTCATCTTGAGTCTTGGCTTTGCCTTTGAGCATTTGCTCTCCTCTCTGGGGATTATTCATGGGTGAATGTTCACCAGTTTTGGTTTGTGGTTTCAGGCGTCCCGCCTTGTGCGGGATTTGCCCGTTGCTGGCTGCGGAGTTCCGTCTCCAGCAAATCGAGACGCTGCTTGGTCAGGTCCAACTCGGTCTTCAGTTGCCGGTTTTGTTCGGCGACCTGTTTGTTCGCGTCCAAAGCTGACGAAATCTGCGTGAGCGTCTCGTTGAGCCGCTGACCCTGTTGAATAACGACCTGCGTTGCGGCTTTCTGCCGGTTGACCTCGGCGATGACTTCCGGTGTGGTCGGACCGTCTTTGCGAGCCGGATCAATGATCCGCACTGCCGGGCCGAGTGCGACGGTGGCCGGTGCGTTCGGATGCAGATTCCACTTGCCGGTCGTTTCGACCCGGTAAACCACATGCCGCTCGTGCATGGCCAGAGCGTTGTTGGGGTCAACGTACCGGCCGACGTTGTACGCCTTGATGTTCTCCGAGTAGCGAACGGATTCGGTGTCGTCACTGGACAGCGTGGTGCCGGGGATTGGGCGCATCGTAATGAGTGCTGCCGGCTTGCGGTTCGACGCGCAAGCGGAGAGCAATAACACGGGGATCAGGTAGATGGTTTTCATGGGTTGCGATGTGAAAGGATGGGGACGACGGTTGCCGGTGGCTGGTTCGTCTCAGCAGGGATCAACCGTGTCCCGCCAACAACCGCATCGGACTTGTCGATGGTCTGCGTCACGTACAGGTAGAACTGCTTGCCCGCCGTCACGCGCACGTAGAATCCATCGCGCTGAATCGTGTCGAGGATCTGTTGCGCGTACGCGCCTAAGACATCTTGCGCTCCCTTCAGTGGCGCGTTTTGCAGTGTGGGGACGAGTTGCGAGCCATAGACCGTCTGTTGGTTCACCGTCAGGGCGGAAGCTGCCCCACTGATGAATGTTGCTGCGAACAGTTTTAGTTCGGCGAGGTTGTCAGTCTTCAAGACCTGCCCGCGCAACCCGGCACTGCCATCGGTGATGCCCCAGCCTTCGCCGTTCTGATTTTTCTCCCGGTCGAGAGCGATGCCGTCCAAGTGCAGTTCCTCGCCCGTTTGCCACACCAACGTCCAGCCGCCGTTGCTCGCGATGCGTTCGCGTTTCCGGTCGGCCTGAGCCGTGCCGTGAACTTCGGTGCCGGCCGGGATAATCAGCCGTCCATCATGGTAGATGTCCTCGGTAATAAGACCGACAATCGGCGTTTGGATGGACGACGAATCAATAGTCACGATGAGTTCGCACGGAATCAGTCGTCCGTAAGGCGCGTAAAATTTGCTGAGTGGTTTGGGTTCGTCGGATGGCGTCTCCGGGTATAGGCTGATGGGTGTGAACGCTTCCGTATTGACCTGCTGCGGTAACTGCTTGCCGGGTGGCTGTGCTTGCATCGCAGCTTGGGTGGCCCGAGGCGGTTTGAATGGAACGATCGCGCGTTGGATCGTCTGAACAATCTGCGATGTCTTGTTCGTGCTCTCGGCGGATGACGACGGCGAGACGGATTGAGGTTTGTCTTTCGCGGGATCGTAGAACCCTTTGACGAACACGATGGCGGCAAGCAGGAGCACCGAGCCGAGCGAGAGGCCGTACCAGGCATTCTGGACCGTCTCCCACACCGCAAGCTC
>CAZMKD010000116.1:0-2267 GCA_964566575.1 uncultured Verrucomicrobiota bacterium | reverse complement strand
CGACCCCAAATTCCTCGACCGTGAATACGACCGCGGCAACAAGCACACCGCGCCGTACCTCTGGGGCACTGCCGGTATCTATGTGCGCAAGAAGGCCGGCGAGACGATTGATGAGACGTGGGGCATTCTATTCGACCCCGCCAAATCCATCGGCTCATTCCTGCTGGTTGATGACGCCCGGGCCTGCATCGGCGCCGCGCTACGGTACAAGGGCTACAGCATCAATACCGTTGACAAGAAACAGTTGATGGAAGCGCGCGACCTGCTCATCGAAGCCAAGCGACGCTCGATCGGTTTCGAGGGCGGCGTCGGGATCAAAAACAAGGTGTTGGCCAACGTCACCAGACTCGGCATCGCCTACAACGGTGACGCCGTCCGCGGCATGACCGACGACCCCGAGACTTACTACTTCATTCCGCGCGAAGG
Organism: uncultured Verrucomicrobiota bacterium; assembly: GCA_964566575.1. Lineage (GTDB taxonomy): Bacteria > Verrucomicrobiota > Verrucomicrobiia > Palsa-1439 > Palsa-1439 > CAZMKD01. The sequence goes on along the minus strand of CAZMKD010000116.1, from coordinate 1,841 downwards.
CACCGAAATCTGGCTCGACAACATGGCCGTGCCGGCCCGCGCCCCGAACCGCGACATGGCCGAGAAATTCATCAACTACATTCTCGACGCAAAGGCCGGCGCGCAGTTGGCCAACTACATCCGGTACGCCACCCCCAACACCGCCGCGCGGGAATTCGTCAGCCCGAGCGATTTGAAAAACAACGCGATCTATCCAAGTGAGGAGCAGATGAAAGTCCTCGAGTTCGTCAAAGACCTTGGCTCCAAGACCGCCTGGTACGACGAACTCTGGACATCGATCAAATCAAAGTGACCGGATCGCCGACCGCGAGCTTGCCGGGCTTGATGACGTAGCAGTTCAACGCTAAGGTCCCGGCAAACTCGCGGCGGATTTTTCGCAACACATCCACATCTTGTTCCTGCGTGTCCGGATCAAACGTCGTCATGATGCAGCGTCCGCGTAAGTCTTGAATTCCAATCATGACTTCTCCTGCGCGTAGTTGCCGGCCTTCCCAACTTCGCTCCGCCAATCCCTCAACGCCACCGACCACGATGTTCGGCCGCAACCGCCGGCCGTCGTGCCCAAACGCCACAATTGCCCCGTCCGTCGCCACGAGCAACGGCAGAACGTCAAACCGATCGACGTCGTCATGCCGGACTAATCGGCCTTCCGGTAAAGTCACTTCTTTCCATGGCCGCCCATCTACGCGTGGCTCGCCATCCTTACCGAGTGTCGTCCGGTGACCCAACAATGCCGGCTTTGTCCGTGACGTCACTACCCGGCCGGCCGGGTTGACGACCTGCACCACCCGGTCGCCCACCATGCCGTCCTCGCGCAAGTCAGCGCGCTGAAGTCGCTCCCCGGCCATCGACTTGACCGGATACCGCCATAGTTCTTGAATGTGCATTGGCTTGTCATTTGATGCCGGGTTGAGCATCATCGTTGCGGAGATATCTCATATGGGCCAAGACCTCAAAGCTGCGTTGCACGAATCACAATTCGTTCTCGACCTCATCGCCAAGAAGTCGCTAACGCCGGACGAGTGCCAGCGCGTCATCAAAGACTCAGTCAAGTATTGGACCGATCACGTCAACGAAGGCTTCCTCCAATACCGGAAATCCGTTTCCACTGATTACACCGCCGTCGAATGGTCGGACGAAGGCGCGTGCTTCAAGGACATCAACGGCAAAGAATTCATCGACATGCTCGGCGGTTTCGGTATCTACGTGACCGGCCACCGTCATCCGAAAGTCCTCAAAGCCGTCCTCGACCAACTCAACAAGCAAGGCATTCACTCCCAAGAGTTGATCGACCCGCTGCGCACGTACCTCGCGCATCTTGTCGCGCTCATCACGCCCGGTGATTTGCAGTTCGCGTTCCTCACCAACTCCGGTACCGAGTCCATCGAAGGCTGTCTCAAAATGGCAGTGGCCACGACCGGCCGCCACAAATTCATCGGCTGCATCGGCGGCTTCCACGGCAAGAGCATGGGCGCGCTCGGCGGCACCTCCAAGGCCATCTTCCGCGAGCCGTTTCTGCCACTCCAAAACTGGACGCACGTCCCGTTCGGCGACGTGGACTCGCTCAAGATGATCATGGCCAGTTGCGATTTCTCCGGCGATCGCGTGGCCGCTGTCGTCATCGAACCGATTCAAGGCGAAGGCGGCATCAACGTCGCCCCGCCCGGCTACCTCGCCGCCGCGCGCGAGCTTTGCGACAAGTACGGCGCGATGCTCGTGTTCGACGAAATCCAATGCGGGATGGGTCGCACTGGCAAAATGTTCTGCTGCGAACACGACGGCATCGTGCCGGACCTGATGGCGCTCGGCAAAGGTTTCGGCGGCGGCGTCATGCCCATCGG
>CAZMKD010000115.1:0-10025 GCA_964566575.1 uncultured Verrucomicrobiota bacterium | reverse complement strand
CGCACCGAACCGTCGCGGGACGTCGCGTTGCTGCTCGACTGCTTGGGCCGGCGACTGCCTGCGCAACCGCCGCCGCGCCTGCGAACTATTGGCGGTGTCACAGCACCTGTGCCGTTGTAGTGGCGACCTTTGGGTTGGTTGCCCGCTAAATCAACCACTTACGCCGCCGTCCCCCTCCAGTAGCGGAAGTCGGGTCAGGGCAAACATTGCGCTCAGCAATACTGCCACGGCAAGCGCCGGCCACCAGCGACGTGTCATGCCGTTCCTGATAGCGGCGGCCCCCGTGCAAAGCCAGCGTAAACTACCGCGAAATGGGAACCGGTGGGTACATCGTGACCCCCCTATGGTGAAACTTAAAGTGGTGAGTACGCTCAGGATGAGGGCGCTCAGGGGACACCTCCGGAGGTGTCCCCTTAGAAGAACTGAACGATCCAAGGCAGCAGGCTATTTGGGACACGGAGAAGGCGAGGAAGATTCTCAATGATGATCCCAAACGGCAGTTCATCGAGAAATTTTACTGGGGTGGACGCGAATTGTATGAGGCAGCTAGAGAAAAGCCGCACCGCGCTGAGTCAGAGAAGCGGATAATAGCCCGGCTGAGCGATGTCCAGAAGCTGCTGGCCGATCCTTCGCTGACTGAATGGGTTGGCAAACTAAAGCGCTCGGGCAAGTCACCGTTATTTTTTAAGATACTTGGCGAGAAGGCAACCACGGTCCCATGACCACGGTCCCTGACCGACTCGAGCAAATGGGCCTACGACATCTCTACACTATCTACAAGAAAGGTTCGATGGCGATTCATGGCAGCAGCTTCGACCAGTTCTTTATAGAACTGGCCGGGAAATCCTGGGTTCCGCGGACAGTGGCATTTGATAATCACTGGCGGGAAGTCGCCATGCAAATTGCCGGCGACCTTGAGGATGTCTATGTGAGATTGATGAAAACCAAGAGTACCGTGTGGCAATAGTTATCGGACTGAAGTGCGTCTGATCAACTACCATTTCACTTTAACACCGCGCTTCTGGCCGAAGCGGTCGTTGTAGAAGACTTCGCCGTTGGCTTGGCCGTATTCGTGGAGTTCCTTGGTGATCTTCACGTCGAAACAACAATACTCGGCAATCTGCAACACCTTGCCTTCTTTCCACCAGCGCAAGGCTGTCATCCCGTCGGCGACTTTGGGTGCGCTCAGTGTCGGGACGGCGAGCGATTCGAGTGAGAGCCGGTGGCCGAGTATCGCTTCGAGGTCTTTCATCAAATCGAGCGTTGGGGTCTGCATCAAATCCAACGGTGTGTAATGCGTGAGCACGTCGTAGTCAAAGTTGATAATATTGAAACCGACAACTAGATCGGCGCGCATGAGTTGTTTGACCAGATCATCGACCTGCGACTCGCCGAAGATCCGGTATTGTCCTTCACCGGTCGCATACGTGACGCCGACCGACATCAGCATGTCCCGTTTCCGATCCCAACCGCCAACTTCCGCGGCGCTCTTCTGCGTTTCGAGATCGAAGTAAACAATGTTCTTCACGTCACGCCAGTCTCGGTAAAGCGAGCGTCGCCATCGTGTGTAAGCCCGGCCCGGCTTCCAGCAATCGCGGCAACATGTTCACCAGAATTGCCGGTGTCGCCACGTCACCGGGTGTGCCGCCCTGAACGACGACGTGTAGATCGGGATCGCCGGCGATGTGAATTTCGTCGCGCGGGTTCGGCGCGCCGACGTACATCTGCAATTCCAACGTCAGCCCATCGCCGGACACCACTTGTTTCACGCCGGCCACACGACCGTCGCCGCGTAGCACTGGTTCGAGCGTCTCCTGTATATTGTCGTATGACCGGCCGATGGTCGCGGCAAGAAATGCCAGCGACTCCGGCAGGCCGACGTGGCTGATATTGCCTTCGTCGGCGAGTCGCTGAAACTCTTCGCGGGTCAACCCCGCGCCGACTTTGCGTTGGAGCGCTTCGCGTCGCGTGCCGGCATCCACGACGCGCAACACGTAGATCGATCGGACACTCTGGCTCACCGCCGTGAGTAAGACCGGCAGCGTATCCATCACGAAGCCGGGGTTGACACCGGTGCCGAGCACACCCACGGAATGCGACACACACAGATTGTTCAACTCCTCCGCCAGCGCTGGATGGCGGTAATGGGGGAACAAGGCTTCTTCACACGAGGTCACGCAGAACAGACCGGCGGCGACGATTTCGGCGAGTTGATCGTAGACGCCGGCAAAGGAGGAGCCGGCGCAATGGATCACCGCATCCGCTTCGATGTCCGGCAATGATTCCTGCACCGGCAGTCCGCTCACTTGCTGACCGGCCAAGGCGGGGTCGCTGTCCACCACCGCGACCAACTGCATATGCGGCTTTGACTGCACCACCTGCGCAGCCGCGCGGCCGATCGCGCCGAGGCCGAATTGAATGACGCGAATCGGTTGACTCATTTCTTCGGTGTGGCGCGGTAAGTGATGATGCGCACTTTTTCCAGTGTGACCAGACCGTCGCCGAGCATCTTGTCGAGTTCGGGGAGAAAGGCGTTGATCTTGTCTTCCTTGTCCACAATCTCGATGAGCACCGGCAGGTCTTCGCTCAGGCGGAGAATCTTGGCGGTGTGCAGCTGCGAATGTGCGCCGAACCCCATCGGACCACGTAACACCGTCGCGCCGGCCAGACCTTGCTTGCGCGCTTCGAGCACGATGGCCTCATACAGCGGCGTGTGATGCCACTTGTCGAGTTCGCCGAGGTAGATGCGCAGCAGGAAACCGTCGCCTTCCAGTTTCATGCGGCGCAGACTACCGCGTTCGACCGGCCATCGCAACCGCCAACTACGGTCCGATCACCTGCACGAGTTCCACCCGTTCGAGCGTTTCTGGGTTGATCGTGAGCACCTGGCCGACGCCGGGGGCGTAGAATTTGTCTTCCATCGCGTCGGGCTCCAACGCCGTGGTCTCGCGGAACTTCAGGCAGCCGGTGAAGTCACCCGCGGGCACGCTGACGGATTCGTTCAGGCCGGTGACTTCACCGTTGTCTTCCGCCGTGCCGAGGGCGAACTCCTGCCGGTAGTACTCGCCGACCAGCGGACTGGCTTTCATGACGATGCCGGGCTTGGCGCCGTCCACGCCGGCCGTCCACTGGCCATGGAGGCTGACGATCAAGCCGCCCTCCAGCTCATGCGTGTTTTCGCCGAAGTACCAGACGTTGCTGGCGTTGTCCTGCGCAAACCAATCGAGCGTGTCCTCGATCAACTCGCCGTTGTCGTACACGACGTCGTGAACCTCGACGCACGTCACACCCAGGATGACGACGGTGTTGGTCGTCACGGTCACCACGTTGCTTTCGCCCGGGCCGATGTAAACGAACGTCGTGCCCGGGATCAGCGGCAGCAACGGATTGTTGATCGGCCCGCCGAAGTTTGCCGGGTTGATGACCGGATCGTAGGGGTCGGGGCCGAGTTTGTCACAGGCGGTCTGCCGCGCGTCAAACTGGCCGCCACATTCCTCCACCGCATCTTTCAACTCGGCTTTGGCTTGATCTTCGCAGGCCTTCTTGGCCGCTGCGTCGGCGAGGTTGGCGCACTTGCCCAACGCCAGCGCGTAATCGCTCTTCGCCCCGGCCGTACAAGCGCGTTGCGCCGACTTCGAACTGGATTTGCACGCATCCGCTCCTCCGCGTGCCGTGGCCGCACAGAGCACGAGGGTGAGAATCAGAACTGATGTTTTCATACCGGTGTCTCCCATTTCTTTGGTTGCTGGTTTCTTGACCCGCGCCCAACATCGCACCGCGGGCATTACCGGAGGATTATGGGCCAAGTTTGTTTGGAGGGCCACGCTCCGCCGCGGCCGCGACGGAGCGCGTCTCTCCGATGTGCGCTACTGTGTCGAGAAGGAACTTTCCCGGATCGTCTGGTTTGCGCCCGCCTCGATGGCCAAGACCTCCCACAGGTACTCCGTGCCCGGCTCCAGAAACTCCGCCGGCACTGTGACGCTGGTTTTCGAGGCCGGCAGCGTGATGCTAAAAGCGCCAATAATCACCTGGTAGCCGACGATTTGACCGCCCGGTGGATTGGCCACCGGATCCCAATCAATGACGACGGGCTGACTGGCGTCCACCACTTCGCCCGGTTGCGGTGAGACGATGACGGGCGCGGCCGGAATCTTGTGCGTAAGCGTCCCTGTGCCCACGATCTCATCGCCCTCCACGGTCTTGCCCACGAACGTGTAGTTGCCTTCCGGGAACAAGGCCAGCAACTCCGCGAGCGGGACTTCGTCGAGCGACGGTTCCGCGCCTTCGAAGAACAACTCGGTCATGCCGAGATTCCCAAAACCACTCCGGCCCTTGACATTGAAGATCGTGCGCCCGCTCGGGTTGATGATCTTCATGCTGCTCCAGTCTTCTCCATCCAGGGAGATGTGAAAGCCCAGATCGTTCGCCGAGAAGTTGTACTCGATGTAGATCTTCGATATGGCGAGGGGGACCACCTTCTTCGCGGCCGACGCCCGGCTGCTGAAGCCAAACGTGACGACTGCCACCAGCAGCAACCCAACGGCCCAGATGCTGCGAACTCCTTGACTGCGCGATAACTTTCTCATGACACGGTCTCCTTTCCCTTGCGGGTGTTGGTTTGTTAACATGCGCGCAACTTCGCAGGGATCGGATTACCGGGGGATTATCCGCGAGAAGTTTTTTCGTAATCTTCCGGTAAGCTGGGGCTAGTCTTCGCCGGCAAAGCTGAATTCCCAACCAAAAAGAATTTGCCATCTCCCGTCGGTGCTGATCGAAAATCCTTGCTCCAGTTTCAGGTAACTGTTGACGTGCCACGCGATACCCACCGTTCCCTCGAAGTCGTTGCCAGCTCGACCCGGCGCTCCGTGACCGGTTTCGATGGTGTCGACCAACTCCGCTACCAGGTCGAATTTGCGGTTCAACGGATATTGGGCCGCCAGCGCGATCTCGACGGTGTCCTGCTGGTCGGGATCGCCCGAGAAGGTGTAGAGCGCGCTCAAGTCAACATCCACATAGACAAAATCCTTGCTCGCGATCAGACCGGCGGTGTAGTCCTCGCCGGGGTCGCCGAGGTCGGGATCAGACGCGGTCGGCCACTTGATTAAGCCGACGGCGGTCAGGGCGGGCCGGTATCTTCGTTCGCGGAGGAACTCCCATTCGACGGAGGTTTCGAGGTCACCGAACCCGCCGACCGAGGTCACGTCTGGGCTATTGGAATCGATGTAGACGAAGTCCGGTTCGATGGTCAGTTTGAACGTTTCCGAGAAATTATATTCCAGGAACAAGGGAAAGTCGTATTCCGACTGCTCGCTGTCGGTCTGGAACTCGAAGCCGCCCCCGATCGTGAGTGGCAGCAAGGGAGACCAGGTGGTTGACAGGGCAGGATCCCATGTCTCTGAAGGAGTGAACTGCCTCCGGATGATCTTCGCGGAAACCGGTTGAGCGACTACGAGCAAGCCGGCCGCGATCAAAATTAGTCTGGCCCGCATTTCAGCAGTGTCCTGATTTGAGCCGAATGAGTCAATCTTTTGGGCGACGTGTCCCGGCGTAGGCATCCCGGCAGAGTCGCCGGCCGAATTTGAAGCACGAGCGGTCAGACTCGAATGCGACGGTTGAGGTATTGCTGGATGTTCGGGGAGCGGAGGCCACGCTCCACCGGCTTGTCACGAGTCAGACGAGACGCCGCTGCTGTGTGCGGCAACCATCTCAATCGTTGAACCACAGAGGCACGGAGGCACGGAGAGTTTCAGCCACGAATGCACACGAATAACCACGAATTCTGCTGCCCGGTTCATCCCTCATCCTTCTGCCTTCCCCGCCGGAAAGGCATCTTCGAGCACGGTGTCGCCAGCCACGACCGGAATCCTCAACACGTAATCCAAGACTGCGGCGCTATCGAAACTCTGGTTAGAACTCTTCAAAACTAGAGCCGCCATCAAGTTCCGGTGAACGACGAAACTTGGCTTGCTCGCTCCTGAGCCACTTCTCCAGTTTCTCTGGACTGCTTTCTATATCGCGGGTTTCCTTCCATTGGGCGGCACGCGCTTCCTCTGTCCAATGTATGCCGCCAATGAAATCTTTACCTTCTTCTAGCTTTTCGATCTCTTGACGAATCTCGGTGAGGTTCACACGGAAAAACTCCTTGCGAGAGTTCTGCTTGTTCACTCGCTTGGCCATGAACTGTTTTTGCAGTTTGTTCTCAAGCTCAGGTGCATTATCGCTTTCGATGATCCCATGAACATCAAACTCGAATGGAACACTTGCATCGCCCAGCTCATCAATGCGCTCCTGCCAATTGTCCCGACGGGTCAGGCCAATCTTAAAGATACCGTCAAACGAACCAATGTTTGAAATGATGTAAACGTGCCCGTGTCTCGTCTTCTGAGCATTGGAAATGGCACGCTGGCTCTTTTCTTCCGCCAACCGGATCTCCTCGTCCTTGTGTCGTATCTGCAACTCGAACTTGGCCTTTTGTTCCTCTATCGCCTTCTGCAATTCAACTCGCTGTTCTTCATTTGCCTTTTCCAATCTGGCACTCAACTCCGCCATTGCCTTCTCGTTTTCGCGCCGCGCTTCGTCTTCTGCCTTGCGAAGTAATTCCTTCTCTTTCTTGGCTTCTTGAATGGCGCGCTCACTCTCCCGTCTGGCTTTCTCCTCATCGCGGGCTTGTTGTCTTGCGTAGCGTTGCTCATCCTGCCGTTGCCGATCCAATTCCTGCACCACCCCCCCCACTTCAATTCAGCCAGCCGTGCGTCGAGATAGGCCGGCAGGATGCGTGCATCGCGGAAGGCTGTTCCATCCTTGTTCACGAGGCTGAAGGCATCGCGGATTTCCTGCTCAAGCGTTCCCGGGTCGCCTTTTCTGATGTCGGAGAGAAGGGAATCCACCAGGCCGTTGAAGGCAAAGATCACAAAATTGATTGCGATCTTCCGCCGGTTGGCCTCGGCGTAATCGCAAGTTGCCGCCTCTCCCTGTTCGACCATACGCCGTGAAAGATCGCGCGCGGACTTGAGCGATTCGCCCGCGGCAGCATAGCCAAATTCCGCGGCCAGATCGTCGAGTAAACTATGTGTCGGAACGAGGTAGCGGTCACCGTAGCCTTCCACGATGTTGCGCATGGCCTCGGCAGCCTGTTCCAGTTGTTCCTTCTCGCGCAAGGCACGGTAAGCGTCGCCGCCAATCTGCTCCGCGCGCTTTTCCGCCTCTGCCATGATGTGACCGGCATCACGCGTTGCTTGGTTGAGTAGCGCATCGGCCTGCTCACGCAAAGCTTTGGCCTTCTGAATGGCTTGGGATCGCTCATCGGCTGCGGCTATGTGAGCTTGCGCCAACAACGCTTGCGCTTCTTTACGCAACGCCGTTGCCTCGGTCGTCGCTGCGGCAAGAGTGCGCCGAACCTCGGCTTCGGCGTCTGCCAGCGTTTGATATTTCCGAAGCGACTCCGCCCCTTGTTGGGCTTCGGTGATTGCAGTATTGGCTTCCGTTTGGATGCGTCGAGCTTCTGTCTCGTAATGCTGGCGTACACGTTCGGACTCTTGCCCCAGCGTCCTGCGCTCTTCGTCAACTAGCTGCTGGGCATTTGCTAGCGCCTGCTGAGCCTCGCGGAATATCCGCTGGGCTTCAGACTCGTAATGTTTCCGGTAGCTCTCGGATTCTTGCGCCATTGCAGCGCGCTGTTGGTCAACAGCGTTTTGAGCATTTACAGCAGTCTGCTGAGCCTCGTTGACTATGCGTTGAGCCTCAGACTCGTAATGCTTCCGAATGCGCTCAGATTCCTGCTTTACGGCAGAGATTTCCCCATCGCGTTGCGTGACCAATCTCTCCACCCGTTTCGACCTCAGGAAAAAGAACAAAAACAACCCGAGAAACCCACCGGCAAGTACGGCAAGAAAGATGGTCATGGCGCTTGATCTCGTAATGGTTCTGCAACGGCTGGTTGTAGTTTGAGCTTTTCAGTTTCGCTCATTATCTCCGCCCGGAAACAACGGACTCCAGCTACGAGGTCGCCGAAGTCCACTTGTCTTACTTCCAGAGAAGGCAGGTCAGCCGGTGTCAGCGGGGTAATCGACTGGAAAGCGCCGGACTTGCGTGACGCCTTGAAATCCCCTCGGTGGACAAAGTTGTCCATCGCATCCGAAGGGTCGAGGCGATCGAAATCGAGGCGCGCAATGTCCGCGCGGGGTATCGCAGCCGATAGTACCGGTTGTTCGACTATCTGTCCGGTGCTTGGGTCAAGTTCATCAGCCGAGGCTGTAACCAGTAATGTGTCGACCGGCAACAAAGCGAAAACCTCGCGCGCCACCCGCAATACACATGCACAGACGTAGTCTTGGTAAAGTTCGTGGAAACGCGCCTTCGGCATTGGCTTGATTGATACCTTCCCCGTCGCCGTCAGCAACTTTACCTCCGATGGAATAGCCTGACGCCCGTTTACATTAAGCCGGCACTCCAATAACTTGGTGGTGTGAACAGTGAAGTGAAGTGACGAACCAAGGTGGCCAATCTCCTCAAACGGATTGCACTCCACCAGCGCTTCGATATACGCCTTGTGTTCTCCAGCCAAAATTCGATGCGCCAAACCCGTCATCTTCTCCCATTCGGATTGCTCTTCGGCGTATGCGCTGCTTGCCTCTTGGTAGTCCCGCTCATCACGCGTCTGAGCGACCTTGATGTCTGTGTCGCGGTCTTCTCGCTGGGCTGAGAGTTCGATCTGCTGTCGCAGTCTGAACTCATGATGCGCGTTCCTCTGCGGACGCAGAGGACTTAACGTAGCCGCCATAGCCAACCAATCCCAAGCCTCGCCTTGTTGCTTGTGCACCGACAAGAGCACATCCAATTGATTCTCGTGAGTTTCAACTTCCAACCGGGCTTGCTCGATTGCCGAGAGTTTAGCTTGCTCCTTTGAACGGCGCTCCAAATCACGTTGCCGTGTCTGCGACTCACGCTGTTGCCGCCGGTCCGCAGCCTCCATCGCGCGCAATGTTCCTCGCAAACTCATTAGTTACCCTGCGGTTACACTTCTGTGTTGTTCGCCGTCCCCCCGCCCGACTCCTGAAGCACGCGCAAGACGATGCCTTGGGAGATGGCCTGTTCGTTGGGAAACTTGCCTTGGCGCAGGCGGGCGATGATGGCGGTAAGTGTGGTGCAGTTGCCACGAACACAGCATCGCGGCGTCTCGTCGGACTCGGCTTCGAGAGGCATAGGCATTTAGCTGGTCGCCTCCATCGCCGCGCAGTGTAGTCAGTCAGCGCCGCTACGACAAGCGCAGCGTGACGGAAGTTCTCGCGTTCGCAAATTAGAACACTGCCCTTATTCCCGTGTGATGAACACCAGCACCACCTGATCGCCTGCCGTGGAGATTTCTTTAACCACACCCACGTCGTTGGCGTACCACTTGAGTTCCGTGCCGGCTTCCAACATCGACCACTCTTTTGTTTTCACGCACCCGGTGAACGTGCCGGCGGGCACAGTCACCGTCTCGTTGGTCGCGACGATTTGGGCCATGTTCTCGGCCACGTTGTAAAGGTATTCCTGCCGGTACGGCTTGCCGGGCTGCGGTTGGCCCGGCAGCAGAATGCCCGGTTGCGCGTCTTTGACTCCAGCCTCCCATGATCCCTCGGTGCTGACCAAGCCGCCCGGACTGGTTTCTTTCGCCGCCGTGCCGAAACACCAGACGCTCCCGTCCCTGTGCTGCGCGACCCACTTGTAATCATCCTCTGCGATGCGCCGGTTGCGCGCGACCGTCTCGTGGACCACCACACAAGTCACGCCCATGATCACCTTCGTGTCGTGCGTCACCGTGATTGTGTTCGTGCTCGTCGCGCCGCCCGATTTTTCCAGGTACACCCAGGTCGTGCCGGGTACGAACGGATAAAACGGATTGTCCACCTTTGCCTGAAACTCAGACGGCACGATCTGCGGCTGGTAGGTTTTGTCGGCCGCACTAACTGAAACGGCCAGCCCCAGCAGGCAGATTGGAAGCAGGCTCATCATGTGCCACCTCGCAATGACATGCGCAACGTTGT
>CAZMKD010000114.1:0-8291 GCA_964566575.1 uncultured Verrucomicrobiota bacterium | reverse complement strand
CCGCGACGGGCGCGGAGTTGTCCGCGGGCGGTGCGCCAACCGGTCACGGGCTGGCCGCGGTTGACCAAGAATGAATCATTTCATGGAGCGATTGCTTATGAGATCCTTCCCGTCAGCACAACCTAACCTTACGGGCATTGGCCCTAGCGTGCTATGGTAGTCGACGCTGAAGAACTTCTGTAATTGTTGAGTTCTGGGCAGAAAAGGTGGTTTTTCAGGCGAGAAAAGACTTCCGGTTTTGCCGGTTTTGTGGCAGAAGCACACAGAACCTTGCAATACCATGAACCCCAAAGCCTCCGCTCACGCCGATCCGCAACGCGACTTGTTTCGCATCGAACTTCAGCACTTGGTGGATCACCGCCATCCGCTCGTGCAACTAGCCGACCAGATCCAGTGGTCGGAATTCGACTCCGCCTTCGCCCCGTTGTTCTGCGCGGACAACGGGCGCGCGGCTTGCCCCGTGCGCTTGATGGTCGGGTTGCATTACCTCAAACACACCTTTGACCTCAGCGATGAGGACACGGTCGCGCAGTGGGTGGAGAATCCGTACTGGCAATATTTCTGCGGCGGCAAGTTCTTCGAGCATCGGCTGCCCATCGATCCCTCGTCGATGAGTCGGTGGCGCGGACGGTTGAAGGAAGCGGGTGTGGAGCGGATGTTGGCCGAGTTGATCGCGACGGGATTGCGCAGCGGCGCGATTCGCCCGTCGATGTTGGAGCGGGTCAACGTCGACACGATGGTCCAGGAAAAGTTCATTCGCTTTCCCACCGATGCACGGCTGTACGACCGGATGCGCGAGCGGTTGGTGGTGGCGGCGCAGCAGCGTGGGATTGTGTTGCGCCAGAGTTACACGCGGGTGGGACGCTGGACGCTGACGCGCCAGCAGCGCTACGCGAGCGCGCAACAGTTTCGGCGGGCGCGGCGGATGACCAAACGCCTGCACACGCTGCTGGGCCGCGTGGTGCGCGACATCGATCGCAAGACGACGCAGCGCGATGGAGAACTGACGGAACTGTTGCAACGGGCTGGGCGATTACTGGCGCAGCAGCGGCAGGATCGGGAGAAACTGTACAGCGTACACGCACCCGAAGTGGAATGCCTGGCGAAAGGCAAAGTGCAGAAGCGTTACGAGTTCGGCTGCAAAGTCAGCGTGGCGAGCACGTCGCGGGGCAACTGGATTGTAGGCGCACGGGCGTTGCACGGCAATCCCTACGATGGGCACACCTTGGGTGGTGCCCTGCAACAAGTCGAGCGCCTCAGCGGGCAGAAACCACAGACCGCCTTTGTGGACTTGGGCTATCGGGGACACGCAGTGGAAGGAGAGTCGACGATTCACGTCGTGCCGCGCAAACACCGGCATCTGGCGCGAAGTTTACGGCGGTGGATGAATCGGCGGGCGGCCATCGAGCCGGTGATTGGGCACCTGAAAGCGGAACATCGGATGGAGCGAAATCGACTGAAGGGTTGTGTGGGCGATCAACTCAACGCGGTGCTGAGTGCCTGTGGATTCAATTTGCGAAAGCTCCTGCGAGCTTTCTTGTGTCTCGATTGGCTGGAGGTGTTACGGCGCTTGCTGCATCTTCAGTGCTCACCGAGCTTTGCCCTGAACGAGTGCTAAGGGGCTTTTTCAGCGTCGACTAGGCAGCTTGTTCTTACTCGTGATGATATTGGGGATTGTCCTGATTCGGCTTGCCCGCGAAATCTTGGCTAAGTGACAGCAACAGTTAAGAAGGCGAGTTCTCCCCTCGCCACGCTGACTCCTTGACGCTGCGTGGCGTCGGACTTCAAGATCGCAGCAGGTTTCGCTTGCCTCGATTATGCCGGCGTCGACGGGCCCGGCGGGGTCTTTCCGCCGCCGTGGCCACCGGGGAGATCGATGATGATGCGGGCGATTTTGTAGGCGAGCAATGTGACGACTTCAACATGCGCCGGGAAGCGGCGCGCCCGGCGGTCGCGCCCTACCTTTAGGCGGCTTGCGGTTTGAGCGCTTGCTCTTCCGGCTTGGCCGGTACCAGCGGCTGGCTGGCGGCGAGCAAACGATCCACGAAAGAAGTGGAATACCGGCCGCGGCGAAAGTTGGGGTCTTTGAGGATGAGCTTGTGCAATGGCACCGTCGTCTTCACACCACGGATCATAAACTCGTCGAGCGCGCGCGCCATGCGATCCATTGCCACGCGCCGGTCACGACCGTAGCAGATGAGTTTGGCGATCATCGAGTCGTAATGCGACGGAATCGTGTAGCCGGCGTAGACGTGAGTGTCAACGCGGACGCCGTGGCCGCCGGGGGTGCACATGAAATCAATGCGGCCGGGACAGGGTTGGAAGTTGTTGAACGGGTCTTCGGCATTGATGCGACACTCGATAGCGTGTTTGAGCGGGTTGATGTCTTTCTGCTCGTATTCGAGCTGCTCGCCGGCAGCGATGCGAATTTGTTCCTTCACGATGTCGATGCCAGTGACTTCCTCGGTGACCGGGTGCTCGACTTGAACGCGGGTGTTCATCTCGATGAAGTAGAAATCACCGGACTCGTTGAGCAGCATTTCAATCGTGCCGGCGTTGACGTAGCCGACGGACTCGGCGGCTTTCACGGCGGCTTTGCCCATCTTCTTGCGGAGGTCGCTGGTCAGGGCCGGTGAGGGCGATTCTTCGAGCAACTTCTGGTGTCGGCGCTGGAGGCTGCAATCGCGTTCGCCGAGGTGCAGCGTCTTGCCTTTGCGGTCGGCGAGGATTTGGAATTCGATGTGCCGGGGATTCTCGATATACTTTTCGATGTAGACTGAGCCGTTGGAGAAAGCGCGCTCCGCTTCACTGCGTGCCGTGTGGAATCCCTTGATGAGCGACGGATCGTTGTGGGCGACGCGCATCCCGCGTCCGCCGCCGCCGCCGGCCGCTTTCACAATTACCGGATAACCAATCTTGCGCGCGACTTTGAGCGCATCGGCTTCCTTGTCCACGGGGCCATCGCTGCCGGGAACAATCGGCACACCGGCCTTGCGCATCGTTTCGCGGGCGGCGACTTTGTCGCCCATCGCGCGGATGGCGGAACTGGGCGGGCCGATGAATTTGATGTTGCAGTTCTCGCAGACCTCGGCGAAGTGCGCGTTCTCGGAGAGGAAACCGTAGCCGGGATGAATGGCTTCGACATCGGAAATTTCGGCAGCGCTGATGATCCGGTCGATTTTGAGATAGCTTTCGGCGCTGGGTGGTTTGCCGATGCAGATGGCTTCGTCGGCAAGCTGGACGTGCAGCGAATCGGCGTCGGCTTCGGAGTAGACGGCGACGCTGCGGATGCCGAGCTCTTTGCAGGCGCGGATGACGCGCACGGCGATCTCGCCGCGGTTGGCGATGAGGATCTTGTCGAACATGTCGGTTTACCCCGCTCCGGGCGGGGCAGGCTTGACCTTGACCACGAACAACTTTTGGCCGAACTCGACCGGCTTGGTGTTCTCGGCGATCACCTCGGTGATGACGCCTTTGACCTCGGCTTTGATTTCGTTCATGACCTTCATGGCCTCGATGATGCAAACCACGGTGTCTTCGTCCACGACCGAGCCGACTTCGACGTACGGCGGGGCGTCGGGCGACGGCGACCGGTAGAGTGTGCCGACCATCGGGGAGGTGATGTGCTTGGCGTCCGGCGATAGGATCACTGTCGCAAGCGCGGGTGCGGCAGGCGTGACCATGGACGGGGCCGCGGGGGCGGAGGCGATCGGGGCTGGCGCGGGCGCGACAGTGACTGACTGCTGGTAGCCTTCCGGGCCGCGTTTAATGCGGATTTTAAGCCCGTCTTGCTCCATGGAGAACTCGGACAGATCGTTCTCTTTCATCATGCTGATGATGGCTTTGATTTGTTCCAGTTCCATAATTGTTGTCCTTTTGCGTAAAAAGGGCGGCGTTCTTAGTGGTTCGTCACCGCCTTGTCAAGCCTCCGCTGGAACGCTTGCCGGGATTGGGGACGCGACTTCTCATTCGTCCATCTTGGCAGGCGCAGACTCTAGCAAAGCTGGGGTGGATTGTCTAACGCTTTCCTCGGCGGCTGCCAAGTCTTCCCGGTACAGCTGTTTGGTGGGATTGAGTTCGTGGGCCGCCCGCAATTGTTCGACGACTTGGTCGAGATGGCCGCCCGCAGCCACAAGCGCGCGCGCCAGCCGCCAATGATAGGACGCTCGGTAGGGATCGCACTCGATGGCGGCGCGATAGTAATCCCCCGCTTCACCAAAATGCGAGAGAGCAACCGCGAGGTTCCCGGCCGCGGCGTAGTAATGCGGGTTGCGCGGCGCGAGCTCGATGCTTCGGCGCGCCATCGTCAACGCACTGGTCGGGTCGGTCCGTTCGAGTTGGCGGGTCCGCCCGTGCGAAAACGCCGCGCCCAACGAGCGCCCTTCCATCCACAGGACGCCGGCGACCACTGCCACACATACCGTGCCGACCGCGAGCTTGGTCCGTTCGCGGTGCGCAACGGGTTGCACTTTGGGCAGTTCCTTCAGTCCCTGCAGCACACCCAACAACAGGAACGCCGGCATCGCCACGCCCGGCACGTAGAGATCGAAATCGATCAACGAGTGCACGACCCAGCCGGCCACCGCAGCGCATACAGCGACGGCCGCAGCGTCGCCGGCGCGTTGACGGGCCAACTCAAAGGCATCGCGCAACGCCACCAGCCACAGCAGCGAGAACGCGAGAAACGCCACCAACCCGGAGTCTGACCACATTTGCAAGAAACTGTTATGCACCAACTGCGCTTCCTCGGTCGACGCCGTCTTGTATTTCGGGTAGATCGAGCCAAATGTTCCCGGGCCCGTTCCCAGCCACGGATGATCGCGCGCGATGGCGATGGCGCCGCGCCAGTAGTCGCGCCGGGCGGACGTACTGTCCGTGCTGACGCTGATCAACCCGCTGCGGTGCGCCAGCACGAACACAGAGGCAATTGCCAACAGTGCCACCACCACCCATCGCGCGCGCCGCGAACCTTTCGGGACGAAGCAAAACAGACCAGCCATGACCATCGCCGCAAATGCCACAAACCCGCCCCGTGAGCCGGTAAGCGCCAAGCAAAACGCCATCAGGCCACCGGCGAATAACAGCGTCAACCATTTCACCCCCGTCACCCAGCTGCGTCCGCGCACCCAAATCCACGCCAGCGTCGGCGCAAACGCCAGCACAAGAAAACCGGCCAGCGCGTTGGGATACACCAGTGACGCGAAGACCCGGTTACTTGTCAGCCGCAACAGCAAGTCAGGCGGCGCGTGGGTGGTGTCCGCGTATAAAGCGGTGAACTCCCGGGTCTGTTGCAGTCCGCCGTAATGCTGCTCCATCGCCATCACCATGATCAGGATCATCGCCAGCCCCAACGCGCCGAAGATGCGCGCCGCCGCCGCGCCGTCGCGCACATACCACGCCGCGGCGTAGAATAGGAGCGTGTCGACGGCGAAGGCCATCAACGTGTCGGTAGTGGTTTGCGGCGCGATCGATGGTGGCGCGGCGACGGCTTGCGACGCCAGGAACAGCAACGGCAGCACGAACAGCAAATCCACGCGAGCGGCGAGCCTCTCGCCATCCAGCACCAACCACAGCAACGTGCCGAACGCGATCAGAGTGGCCAGTTGATTCGGCCACGCATAGAACAGCCACTCGTACGGCGAGCCCGGCGGCACGAGCATCCCCTGCGCAATCACCGGCGTGCCGAACTTCAGCGGCGCCAGGAACGCCAGCGCCCCCAGACACACCACGACGATGCGATTGTAGTTTTTCATCACACGCTCCGCCCCGGCACGCCGACGAGATTCAGCAAGCCAATCTCCAACGCCAGGGGTTCCGAAATGTTGCGGATCAGAGCATCGCGCATCCGGTCGATGATGTCGAGATTGGCCGACGCCTGCGCATGTGTCAACTCCGCCGCGGCGCGCTGCAGAGCCGGAAGTTGGTTTGGATGCTCCAATAAATTCTTGTCGGCGTGTTCGACGCACAGCACCACGTCCGCAAACCAGGCAAACAATTCCTCCAACACCTGTTCGCGCGCGGCGCGGTATTCACCCTCGATGCGCGCGTCCATTTGTTCTTCGAGGCGCTGACGCACTTTGGGTTCGAGTTCGTCGTACCGGTCGAGATTCTCTTCGGCTTCGACACGCTGCCGGGTTTCGTCGCGCAGCGCCTGCAACAAGGCCGTGAGTTCCGCCTGCAGCCGATACACGGCCGCCACGCCACGGCCGGACGATTTCACCAGCAACGGTAGAACCCGATCCCGGTAGAGTGATTCCGCGCTGACCGCTGCCCCAAACGATATGCGCAGGCAGCGGGAGACAATCGTCGGTAGCAATCGCTGCGGTTCGGCGCTTAACAGGACAATGATGGTCTGTGCCGGCGGTTCTTCGAGCGTTTTCAGGAACGCATTGCTGGCTCCCTCGCCCAGGCAATCGGCGTCCATGATAGCGCCGACTTTCACGCGCGCCGAGTTTGCCTTGAGGTTGGCCGTGCGTTCGAATTCGCGAATCTGACCAACGGTGATCCGTCGGCTCTTTGATTCCGGTCGTACCCAATGGATATCCGGATGAATGCCGTCATCGATGCGCCGGCAGGATTCACACCGATCGCACGAGTCGTGTTTCTTCTGCGAGCAATTCAGCGCTTTGGCGAGTGTCCGCGCCATGTCGGCCTTGCCGGCGCCACGGGGGCCGGCGAATAGGTAGGCGTGTGCGAGCCGGCCGCGCTCCAGACTGCGCTGGAGTTGGTTGGCGATGAGTTTGTGTTCCTGGTGATCGCTAAAGGACACGTTCGATGAGTTCCCAAATCTGTTGTCCGACCGTGGCGATGGATTGGCGGCCGTCGACGATCTTGACGCGTAGCGGTTCGCGCTTGGCGAGGTCGAGATAGCCTTGCCGGACGCGCTGGTAGAATTCCAGCGACTCGTTCTCCATGCGGTCGAAGAGTTCCCGGCCGCGCGCGCGCTCCAGGCCTACGCGGGGATCGAGGTCGATCACCAGCGTCAGGTCCGGCACGCACTCGCCAATCGCGAGACGATTGACGAGTGCGACGTTTCCGGGCGTGATTTTGCGTCCGACCCCTTGGTAGACGGTCGTCGAATCGAAGAACCGGTCCGCGATGACAACGTTGCCCGCCGCGAGAGCTGGCTGGATGATTTCGCGGACCAGTTGAGCACGGCTGGCGCAGAAGAGTAGCAGCTCGGTTTCCGGCACCATGGCGACCGATTGCTTGCTGTATTGAAGCACGTGACGAATTTGTTCGCCCACATCTGTACCACCGGGCTCGCGGACCAGCGCCACAGTGTGTCCGGCTTCTCGCAAACGAGAGACGAGGTGTTCGATGTGGGTCGATTTTCCGCAACCTTCGCCTCCCTCAAAAGTGATAAATTTGCCGTAGCTCGCCATTTTTGTTGGATCCGGCGCGGATGATAACGACGGCGGCAAGCAGGGTCAAGGATGTGGGCACGGTGAGTGCTATTTTGAGAGGCATGGAATTGACCGCTACTCAACCACTGACCGCCGCCGCTCCCGCCGCCGCCGCACGCACCTGCGTGCTCGCCATTGATGACAACACCGATTTCTTGCAGCTCCTCAAAGACATGCTTGAACCGTGCGGTTTCGAAGTTCACACCGCCGCCAATCCCGTCAAAGCTCTCGAAGTCTTTCAGCGCGACAAGGACAAATTCCATCTCATTCTACTGGACTACTACATGCCGCAACTCGACGGCGCGAAAACCTTCGAATGGTTGCGTAAGCTCAGCCCCAACATCAAAGTCATTGTTTGCTCCGGCGCGGACGAACTCCGGTTGCGCCAGATTCAAGCGCAACACAAGATTGATGCGTACATCCACAAGCCGTTCCGCGTGAAAGAAGCGCTCGACACCATCCACCGCATCGTGCGCCTGCCCCTCCACGACATCAACTGACCGGCCGTCCCCGCTCCGTCAGACCGTCCGCGTGCCGAACGGTTTCATTACGTAATCATCCCCGCCGATTCTTAGCCCGCGTTTGGTCGCGATCAGGCCATCGCCAGCGGCATCGAAATTGTGGCCGGCCGCGCGGAGCGAATCCACGAGACCACCCCGGAACATGATTTCGCCTTCGACGATGAGCATGTTCATGGCGCGCCTCTTGGGCTAGTCGAAGCGTATTGATCGACAAGTAAGAGATGCGCAAACTTCCGGTCTTGCTGTGTTATCGCCAGTAATAGTTCCACGTATAATTTAGATCGCGTGGTTGGTTTGGCTCGAGTTTCACGGTCCAGCGAATCCGGCCGACACCATTGAAATGGTGCCACCACCACGGCCAGTT
>CAZMKD010000113.1:0-2340 GCA_964566575.1 uncultured Verrucomicrobiota bacterium | reverse complement strand
CCGACGTTCCCGTTCGCGATGGATCGGTCGAGGGCCGCCACCAAGTTGCGGTTGTTGCGGCGCCCTCCCGTACAGTTACATAACTTCCCGCTGCCGTGGCCCGTATCTGCTTGAAGAACGGCTTAGAGACCGGACGCATGGGGTTAAACAGGTGCTCGGCCACGATATGATCATCGATGGACCAAGGCCATTCCCTGAAGCCTACAATTGCCCCAACATCTGTGCTGAAGATAAGGGTCTGTTGGCGCAGAGCCCAATATAGGGGCCGTGACCCGATATGGTCAGCAGCCAAAAAAACTTCCTGTTTGCTCGGTTGGATCGCTGCAAACACGAAATCCCCGCACAAGCGGTCGAGACACAACGGACCCCACCGAAAGAAGGCTCGCCGGATCAGTTCTGTATCGGAGATGGTAGGTAAGTTCACTGCCGGGATACTGAGCTCGCCAGCAAGTTCATGGCGGTTGTCCAAAACTGCATCGGCGACCACGATCCAACCATCGATCGGCCCCCCGAGTCGTTCGTGACGATGCGCAGGCGACAGCTGAAGCAACCTACGGCCTACCGCGACCGGGCCTTCGACCCAGTGTTCGGCTAAATCGGGCCCATAGGCAGCGAGCGTTTCGAGCCGCTCGACAAAGCGAGCGCCGTCCACGGGACGACCGTCCAATTCTATCCTTCCAAGAATTGCGCTCATCGTTCCGGATTCTTCACTTGAAAGGCATTACATGGTCCCGGGAGTACTTAACTTTGCATTCAATGACGGCTAAAGGAATGTTGCGACAAAGACAACAATAGCTGATCCTCTCCGCTTCTCAGGACAGCGGTGCTCTCTCGATCCCATGCACTTCGGCTTAAGGTGTTCTGTGCCGTGCTCGTACAAGAAGATTGGCCCTCTCCTCTCAAGCGATCTGCAGCATACGCCACACATCCGCTGGCAGGCGCCAAGTTGGTGATCGTCTGTTGGGCAAATCTTCCGCCGTCGTCGAACGGCGTAAGAGCGTGAGCCCGATGAGCGAAGGCATTGATCCCGGACGCCGTGTTGGGATCGGCGCCGCTCATCTCTATTCGATATACGGGCTGGCGGTGCTGTCGGATTTCGAATTGCCCGAAGCTTCCGTCCATCCACAAGCTTCCGCTTTTGTCGCCCCGGATGTCCGTATAGAGAGCGGGCGAACGCCACGCGACATAACCGGAGGGCGAGAATTCGCCTCCTGGATCGTCGCCAATGACAGGGCATGCCTGCTCCGCTTCAATGGCATTGGTCATTTTTATGTGGAGGATGGACGACTCATCGTTGTTGAAAAGGCCGAGGAGGCGACTGTTGACGATCTGCGTGCGTTTCTACTGGGATCTGGTATGGGGGCGATCCTTCATATGCGGGGGTTGGTCCCTCTGCACGTCAGCGCTCTTTCAGCCCGCGAGGGCGTGATTGCCTTCACAGGCGGATCCGGCGCTGGCAAGTCAACGCTGGCGGCGTTTCTCAACCAGCAGTACCAACTTCCCTTGATTTGCGACGATGTCGGCGTGCTGCAGACCGCTGGCTCGGGCTACTCGCTAGTTTCAGGCGTGAATACCTTAAAACTGTGGGATGACGCACTAAAGTCGTTGGGCCGCGAAAGCACCGGACTACGTCGCGATTCGACCCGCCATAACAAATTTCACGCAACTGACGCTTCAAAATTCACCGACGACAAGCGGCTGCTGAAGCACCTTGTACAATTGGAATGGGGAGACGAGTTAGGCTATCGGAGAGTAACAGGCCGCAACGCGTTCAAAATAGCAATGGGATCCGTCTATCGTCCCGAGTTCGCACAAATCTTCTCTAACGTTGGCGCCATAGCCTCTTCGTCAATGTCGCTTGCCGCTCAAATTGACGTTGGAATACTCACCCGTCCTCGGGATCACGCAAAATCCACTGCTATCGCAGCGTTACTACGTTCCGTTATGAGCACAACATGAGCCACATCAACTACTAGCTACAGATCCCATGACTGCCCGGATCTGGGTTTTGATGTTGGCCACCGCCGGGATTGGAGTTTTGGGAACCAAGTCCGTGTTCACCGCAGTCTATAGGGTCCGCTCCAAGGGTTTTCTCAACATTAAGGACGTCTAAAACCGGCGTTTCCCAGGTCTTCTTGTTACCTACCATTTTACGTCCCTCCATTTTTCGCCCCAGTTCTGGGGGTTGTGAGTTATTTAGCCGTGTTATTGATTTTTTCAAACGCACACGCCCCAAAAGCGAAATCTCCGATCAGATGACCAACACAAGCCGACCCCCACCGAATAAAGGCTCGGCCAAACTTCAAGATGGCCGGATTTCAAACTGAGACACTACCCGGC
>CAZMKD010000112.1:0-1868 GCA_964566575.1 uncultured Verrucomicrobiota bacterium | reverse complement strand
ATATCTCGGTGCTCGACGAGCCGCAATTCCGCCCGCATGTTATCACGGAGCATTTTTGGCGCGGTTGGGACAAGTATCGCCGGCCGACTTTGGTCAGCTTCAACGGGCGCACGTTCGATCTGCCGTTATTGGAGCTGGCCGCGTTCCGCTACGGCATTGGCGTGCCCGGCTGGTTCAACGTGGGCGCCAAAAGCTTCGAGCAGTATCGCAATCGCTTCAATCTCGATGCGCACATCGACCTTCAGGAAATTCTGACGAATTTCGGATCGAGCCGATTCACGGGCGGACTGAACCTGGCGGCAAATCTGCTGGGAAAGCCGGGGAAAATGGACATCCAAGGCCACATGGTGCAGGACCTGTTCTACGACGGGCAAGTCGCCGAGATCAACGACTACTGTCGCTGCGATGTGCTCGATACGTACTTCGTGTTTCTGCGCACGAGGGTGCTGTTCGGCAAACTCTCGCTCGACGAAGAGCAGGGACTGATTGCCCAGAGCAAATCGTGGCTCATGAAGAAAGCCGATTCCGTGAGCGCGTATCGGACTTATCTCGATCGCTGGGGGGACTGGCCGAATCCCTGGACCTGATCGCCGAGGGGCCCGCTGTTCAAAGCATCGGCCGCCCTGTTCGAGGCATTGGGCGCACTGCCCAAGGCGTCGGGCACACTGTTCGAGGCATTGGGCACACTGTCCAAGGCGTCTGGCACACTGTCCGGCGCCCCGATCCCTCCGCGCATGTCGGCTGCCGCCGATTGGTCGTTGGGGCATGCGTCGGTTGCGGCATGCTCGTCGGCAAACACGTAGCCCTCGACGATCGTGCCCGGTTGAGCGTCGCCTTCATAATGCACCTTGATGGGAACGGCCACGGCCCAGATGGGCTGGTCGTGCTCGAGCATCGATCCGTTAAAACCCTCGAGAAACATCGCGGCTTCATCGGCCGAATAAAGAGCGTTCTCAACCAATTCCAGCGCGGTCGCACGCGGGGGCGACTCGTTCCATCGGCTCGGGCGCCAGTCGGTGTACGTCGCGATCCAAAGGCGAAACATTTGTGAGCTTCGACCAGAAAGCGTGTCCATGTGGCAGCTCCTCAAGCAAGGCCTCACAACGCGAGGGGCGCGCGCCCACGAAAGGGCGAATCCTCGCATCGAAAATCCGCGCGATCGGGATTTGACGCGCGGCGCTGTATAGTATACATATGTACATTACGTGTCAAGGGCGCTCGATACGACCACGGCTCTCGCTTGCGCCACCCACGACTCTGGATCCACGACCGAGTCCGCCATGCTCAACGTCGCCTCGAACGTTCGCCGATTGATGGCCCGCTGCGGGATGACCCTGCAACAGGTCGTCGAGGCCACGGGGCTCCACAAGCGGACGGTGAAGGCCATCCTGAGCGGCCATGGAAAGCCCCACGCGCGCACGCTGCATCGACTGGCCAGCGGACTGGGGGTCTCGACCGACGAGCTGTTCCAGAATCCATCCTTGTTGACGCATCGCTTGTTCGACCAGCGCACCAATCCCATCGTGCAGGAAGTCGTCGACAGCCGGCCGCAGTTGTTCGATGGCTGGTCGCAAGCGGATTTTGAGGAGTTGTATAGTCACTTCGGAACCGGGGGCGCCCTGACGGTGGCCGGGACCACGGAAGTCGTGTTGGCCATGAATCGTAAACGCGACATCCATCAAAAGGTGGCCCTGTTGTTGGAAAGCGGTGAAGCAGAAATCTTGTCAGGACTGGTCGAGCTACTCTATCAAAAAATCGTCGTGTCCAAGCCCTAGCAAGCTGGTCCGGTGTCAGGTTGTTGTCACCCCCTGCCTGGAAATCCGTTGAAAAACGTCTGGCGGCACGCCAGAATGCCCCGGTGTGTCCTC
>CAZMKD010000111.1:0-1697 GCA_964566575.1 uncultured Verrucomicrobiota bacterium | reverse complement strand
GCGACAAGCCGGGGTGGAATTCCGGTGAGCGACTCCTCCCACACTCCGGCGCGCGCCAGTTCTTTGCGCGCGGTCTCTTGTTCACGACGTGTGAGGCCGATCTGGTCGGTCCACTGCGCCGCCGAGTTGCAGATCCATTGCTCCAATTGTCTTTTCGATTGAAGCCTCGTCAGGTGCAGTGCACGTGACAGCAGCAGTCCCGCATGGACACCGCCTCCAATACCGGCGAGCGTGCGGTGATAGGCCAGCGATGGCCCGAGCAGTTCCGCTACAACGGCGCCGTCGGCCCAGTCCAAGCTACCGGAAGCGCTGCCGATCCGATCGGCAAGCAAGGTGCCGAGGTGATCAATGCAAAGCCGAAAGTGCAGCTTCGCCGGTATGCCCATGCGCTGCTCGCTGAGGATCGCCAGCTCGCGCAACACCTCGCGTGCGGTAATTTGTTCCTTTGCTGAAAGCCCGGTTTCCATTCTCCACTGCTCAGTTGTCTTGAAAAACCACCCGCCGGTACTGGCGATGTCTCTGCCGTGCCGCGTCCAGTAAATCGCCTGCGATAGCAACAGCGCCGCCTTCACACTCGCCGTCAGATCCACGAGCCGACGATGAAAGGCGATGTGCCGGCCCAGCAGCGGCCAGACGATCGCGAGATCTCTGTTGTGTTTCGCGGATTCCCATGTGTCGTCACCTGCGATTGCGTCAAATTTCCTGTCTCTCACGCCTGATCCTGCGCACCGTCATCGGTGAAGTGCGGCAGAGTGCGCTTGCAACGCGCGCCACACCGCCTCGGGGCGCACCCGAAACCAGAGCTTTGCCGGCATGCCGACGAGTTTTTCTTCCACAAACCCCGCGCGTCGCAACGCGCGCCTCGCCGTTTCCTGCTCCCAGCGTGTGAGCCCGGTTTCGTCGGTCCACTGCTCCTGGGACCTGGAAAACCATCCGCTGGCCGCGGGCTCGATCGTCTGCGTTGTCCAGATGGCCTGGGAGAGCATCAGCGCCGCGGTCACGCCGCCTGTGATCGGCACGAGGCAACGATGAAAACTCACGGGAAGGTCAAAGATTTCCAGCAGCAGTTCGGCGGTAATGCCGGAGCGGACTGCAGCGCGGCTATTCATTGGTCTGCCTCGAATTCGCGTGCGACGGCTTCAAGAACGGCGATGGAGAGCTGCGGGAAGGCTTGATGCAGCCGGTAGTAGCGGACGCGGGGATTCGGGTCCTCGATGGCGAGCCATGCGCGGAAAATGCGCTCGCGCACGGGATATTCAGGAAGAGGGAGGCGGCCCGAAGGTCTCCAGGCGCCGCAGTCGCGGCGACGTTTGAGCGTCACTTTGCGGCGGATCTTGAACAGCGCGCTCATCATCTTCCAAGAAGCCCCATTGCGGATGAAATAAGCCTCCAACGTCTTGGCTTCGTTAACCAGCGCAACGGCGCGCAGCCCCGCATTGAGTCCGACGGCGTCGAAGGCGACACCAATGGTCAGATCGCGCATCGCGGCGAGGCGGTTCAGATCGAGCGCGGAGAGTTGCCGCAAGCGCGCGAGTTGTTCGTTCTCGATGCCGGCAGCATGAAGGTCGGTCGGCGTGGCTTCAGCGAGTCGCACGGCAACGTGGTTGAGGAGCAAAAGACGAACCTGCGCGTCGAGTAGCGGCAACATCAGGCATTCCCCCGCGCCGGATCGCGGACACTCATCGGGTGACACGCAG
>CAZMKD010000110.1:0-1913 GCA_964566575.1 uncultured Verrucomicrobiota bacterium | reverse complement strand
TATTCCAGCAGAATCAAGACAAGGGCAACTACGACATCCAGATGGCCACAGGTGCTGGCAATGGCCGCACCTATGTATTCAATGCCACTCATAAAGACCCCGTTTTGGCCGAGTTATTCTCCGACCCGCGCTGGAACCGCGCTATGTCTTTGTCTCTGAACCGGGATGAAATCAACGAGGCTTTGTGCTTCGGCTTGTGCGAACCCACCGGCGGCGCCCCCGTACACCGGACGGTGTCATTCGCTAAACCGGAGTGGTTCACCAAAGATATTGAGTACGATCCGGAAACGGCCAATACACTTTTGGATGAAATTGGACTTGAGAAAGGGGCAGACGGCTTCCGGTTAAGATCCGATGGCAAACCACTGATTATCAATCTGATCTATGCCATACAATGGGGTGACCCGGCTCTGCACGAGCTCGCCAAGGAATACTGGGAGGCGGTTGGCGTCAAGGTCGAGTTAAAAGAGCAGAGTACAGAAGCCTATCGAGCCATGGCCGCTAATAACGACCACGACATCCAGGTGACCAATAGCGGCTTGGAGTTGGAAGCGCCGCTCTACTCCAACCCCTTCCGGCTCTTCCCGCCCTTTGGTGACGCCGCGCTCGAACCGTTGTTTGGCAGCCCGTGGATGGAATGGCACAACACCGACGGCGCGCAGGGCACCGAGCCGCCCGATGACATCAAGGACTTGTGGGATCTGACCGACCAGTGGAAATCGTCCTTGCCGGGCAGTGACGAATACGTCAGCCTGGGACAGCAGCTAGCGCAGGTTCAGGTTGATCGCGGCATGATTATCGGTACCATCACCTCTCCACCGGTGATCACGATTGTCTCGCGAACGCTGGGCAATGTGCCTCAACTCAAGATCAATGCCTTCGAGTACTATCGCACCTATCCCTATCGGACGGATCAGTGGTATTTCAAGGATGTTCAATAAAGGCGTGCTGGCACTCCTCTCACCAGCAGCGGCACGCTGTATAATCTGAGTTGCAGGGAGAGTCTTGACCCTAACGATGCCAGCGGGGTCTGAGGTTCTCGTAAGACCTACATAATAAGGTAAGCGCCTGGCCGATAGGAGCATGCTTCTACCGGCCAGGCGTCGGCTGTATCTTAAGGAGACCGAAGTGGCAAGATTTTTAATCCAGCGCTTCATCATTATGATCGTCATGCTGGCGGCCTTATCGGTCATTGTCTTCGTCACGATCGAATTGCCACCGGGCGACTACGCCGATCGACGAGCCCTGGATTTGCGGTCCCAAGGCGTATCAGTGACCCAGCAAGATGTGACTGCCATACGCCACCAGCTGGGACTGGACCGCCCGTGGTACGTGCGCTATGTGACCTGGATAACTAACATTATCTTTCATGGCAACTTCGGTATTTCATTTGGGTTGCACAGGCCCGTATCGGAAGTGCTCGGCGAGCGGGTGGGACTCACGGTCATGCTAGCAATCGCCACGATCATTTTTACCTACGGACTGGCTATCCCCATCGGCATTTACTCTGCTATCCGGCAGTATTCTCTCGGCGATTACGTGGCGACGATCATCGGCTATTTTGGCATGGCCACGCCAAGTTTCATGCTGGCTCTCATCCTCCTGTATTTCAGCGTGATGGTCTTCAACAACAGCGTCGGCGGGCTGTTTTCGTCCCAGTATGCAGAGGCCCCGTGGAGTTGGGGCAAGTTCATTGATCTCCTTCGCCACCTGTGGGTGCCGGCCCTCGTGCTGGGCCTGGCGGGCACCGCCTTCGAAATCCGCACTATGCGGGCCACGATGCTCGATGAAAAGAATAAGCTCTACGTCACTGCCGCCCGCGCCAGGGGCCTGCCCGAGTGGAAGCTGCTGCTCAAGTACCCGGTGCGGGTCGCCCTTAACCCCATTGTCAGTACCATCGGTTGGGAGCTCAC
>CAZMKD010000109.1:0-6272 GCA_964566575.1 uncultured Verrucomicrobiota bacterium | reverse complement strand
GACCGACCGACAACCAATCAACGCCAGAGGATCAACCGTCATGAAAACACAACCGAAAGGAGCCGCCATGAACACAGCCACACCGAAAATCGAACTTCAACAATCAACCCCGCACCGAAAAGCAGTTTCCGGAGGTTCCCTAAAGAGAGTGTCGGCCAGACTGCCGACGCCGAACAGCGATTGCTGCGAAGAAAAGTTGGGCAAGCTCATAGCCCACGGCTATAGCAGGTCGCCGGAAATTCCGGAAGAAAAATCGATCGTCCCAACAAAGAAATCAGCGGGAGGGTTTTTCAGCGGAATCCACATCACACATTTTCTTGTTGCAGAGCGTCAGCCACTCTCGCCAACAGTGGTTTGTTGTCGGCGACTTGATCTTCCCAGCCGTGATGTGATTGGGATCATCGCCACACAACGCAAGATTATGTGTCATGCGAGGCGTTGACCGAAGATAGCAGTCACAGTTTCACCCACCGGCGGGTCTTCGCCGATTTCTCGACTGCCCCCAACACAATCTGGTTGGCGAGGCCGTCCTCGAATGTGGGCTGGACGCTGCGTTTGTCGACAACCGCGTTGACGAAATCGGCAATCGTGTGCACGAAGGTGTGTTCGTACCCGATGATGTGACCGGGCGGCCACCAGTTGGCGGCATAGGCGTGGACGTTCTCGGTCAGAAGGATGTCACGGAAGCCACGCCGGTCGGCGGGGTCGCCGGCGTTGTAAAACTTCAAGCGGTTCATGTCCTCCAAATCGAACGCGAGCGAACCTTTGCTGCCGTTGATTTCAAGTTGGATACCGTTCTTGCGGCCGAGGGCGAAGCGCGTGGCTTCGAGGTTGGCCAGCGCGCCGGACTTGAAGCGGCCGATGAACATCACCGCGTCGTCGACGGTCACCTTCCCTTTTTTGCTCGGCTCACCCGGCAACGGTCGCTCTTTGATGAAGGTCTCCATCTGGCCGCAGACTTCGCTGAATTCGCCGAGGAGATACCGGCCGAGATCAATGATGTGGGCGCAGATGTCGCCGTGCGTGCCGGAGCCGCTGATCTTGCTCTGCAATCGCCAGACGAGCGGGAAGGTCGGGTCGACGATCCAGTCCTGCGCGTAGCGCGCCCGGTAATGGTAGATCGTGCCGAGATCACCGGCTTCGATCATTTTTTTTGCGAGGGCAATGGCGGGAATGCGCCGGTAATTGTGGCAGACCATGTTGACGACACCGGCCTTCTTGACCGCGTCACACATGGCCTTGGCTTGTCTCACGTCGAGCGCGAGCGGTTTTTCACAGAGGATGGCCTTGCCGGCTTTGGCGGCGGCAATGGCAATCTCGGCGTGCGTGTCGTTGGGCGTGTTGATGTCGACGATGTTGATCGTGGCATCCTCGATCACGTCACGCCAGTCGGTGACGAATTTGTCCCAGCCCCAACGCGCACAGGCGTTGGCGACGCCGGTGCGGTCGCGGCCGCAGATGACTTTCATGACCGGGCGTGCTTTCAGGTCGAAGAATTTGTCGACCTTGAGCCAGGCGTTGGAATGGGCGCGGCCCATGAACTTGTAGCCGATCATCCCGACGTTGAGAGTGCGTGCCATAGGAAATGGGTTGTGGAATTTGGTGCCGGACATTATACTCTGGTCGTCAACCTCGTTTGTGGGAAAGGATACTGCCATGGGCAAACCTCACGTGAAACTGTTCATTCCGGGACCTGTCGAAGTCAGCCCCGAAACCTTCGCCGCCATGAGCCAGCCGATGATCGGCCATCGCGGCACAGGCTTCCAGGATTTGTATGCCAACATCCAACCGAAGTTGCAGAAGTTGCTCTACACGAAGAACCCGGTCTTCATCTCGACCTCCTCTGCCTGGGGCGTGATGGAAGCGTCGGTGCGCAACCTCGTCGGCAAGAAAGTGCTGAATTGCTGCTGCGGTGCGTTCTCCGATAAATGGTTCGATGTCTCGAAGAAATGCGGCAAGGACGCCGACGCGATCAAGGTCGAATGGGGCAAACCGATCCTGCCGGAAGCGGTGGACGCGAAGCTAAAGACCGGCCAGTTCGATGCCCTCACGCTCATTCACAACGAGACCTCGACCGGTTTGATGAACCCGCTCGCGGAAATCGCCACGGTCGTGAAGAAGTATCCAGATGTCATGTTCATTGTCGACTCAGTCAGTTCGATGACTGCGGTAAAGATCGACACCGACGTGCTCGGCATCGACGTGCTTCTGGCCGGCGTGCAAAAGGCATGGGCCTTGCCGCCCGGTCTAGCTGTGTTCGCTTGCAGTGAACGGGCGCTCAAGCGTGCGGAGAGCATACCGGGTCGCGGTTACTACTTCGACTTCCTAGAGTTCAAGTCGAACCACGACAAGAACATGACCATTTCGACACCGAGCATCCCGCACGTCTACGGCTTGAAATTCAAACTCGACCAGATCGAGAAGGAAGGTATCGAGAATCGTTATGCCCGACATCGCAAGATGGCTGAGATGACTCGTGCATGGGCCAAGTCGCGCGGCTTTGAGTTGTTGCCACCGCCCGGTTACGAATCGCTCACGCTTTCGTGCGTGAAGAACACCAAGAACATCGACGTCGCCAAGTTGCAAAAGTCGCTCAAGGAGAAATACAGCGTCCTCATCGACGGCGGCTACGGTCAGCTCAAAGGCAAGACGTTCCGGCTCGCGCACATGGGCGACGAAACGCCCGAGACCGTCGGTCAACTCCACGAGATGCTCGACGATTGCCTCAAGTCGCTATGACACGAGACGAGGTTCTTGACGCGATCGCATCGCTGATGCGACGACGTTTCGACGTTACCGGCGAACGCGACAAACAGTTCGGCCCGGTCACGGTCGATCTTTACTTGCCGGCTCCGCTGCATTGCGCGGTGCAGTTTGATGACGCGACTCATTGCACGCGCGAACGGGCCGTGACGTTCGCCAGTTATCCCGCCGACACACCTCTGAACTGCGACGTGCTCCGGTACAAAGCCGACCAAACTCCCGGTAGCGCCGAGCTTGCCGCGCAAGACAAGCGGGCCGATCTAATCGACGGCCTCAACCCGACCGTACGCATCCGGCATGACGAAATCGAAGAGTTGCCGGGCACGTTGGAAGAGCGAGTCGAGAAGCTTCTGTCCAAACGATTTGCCTATCATGCCGGAACAACTTTTCACTTGATGCTGGAAAGCGCCGGCGCCAAACCCCACCGAACACTATGAAACGCTACATTGCCATCGCCCTCGTGTCCCTTGTCGCCTGCCGGTCCACCTACTATGCCGTCTGGGAAAAACTCGGCCGCGAGAAACGCGATCTCCTGCGTCACCGTGTCATCGACGCGCGCGACGAACAAAAGGAAGCCTCGCAGCAATTCAAGACCGCGCTCGAACGCATGAAAGAGATGTACGGTTTCGAAGGCGGCAAACTTGAAGCGGCGTACAACCGCTTCAAGGGTGAGTACGAGGACTGCGACAGTCGTGCCGAGAAAGTCCGCAGTTGCGTCAAAGACGTCGAGACTGTGGGCGGCGATTTGTTCAAGGAATGGGAAAGTGAACTCCGGGAAATCTCTGACGCGGCAATGCGCACGGACAGCCGGCACAAGCTCGACGAGTCCCGGGCGAAGTACGATCAACTCCACACCTCGATGAAACGCGCCGAGGCGAGCATGGACCCAATCCTGACGAAGTTTCACGACAACGTGCTGTATCTCAAACACAACCTAAATGCCCAAGCCATCGGCGCGCTCAAGGGCGAGAGCGTGAAGATCGAAGCGGACATCTCGCGTCTCATCGCCGACATGAACAAGTCCATCGCTGAGGCTGAGTCGTTCATCAAGACGCTTGACTAACCGGCGCGGATACCACACATTTGTGTGGTATGCAGCCGCGCCACCAACGAATCCTCCACGTCGACGGCGACGCGTTCTTCGCCTCCTGTGAGATTGCGCTTGATTCGAAACTGAAGAATAAGCCCGTCTACGTCGGCGGCGGGCGGCGCGGCGATGGGATCGTCATTGCGGCCAATTACATCGCCAAGAAGTACGGCATCATCACCGGCATGGCCTGCTTCGAGGCAAAACGCAAATGCCCGGAAGGAATCCTCGTCCGGCCACACTACGACGAATACCGTCGGCTCTCGATTGAGATGTTCCGGCGCGTCCGCCATTACACTCCCCTGCTCGTGCCGACGTCGATTGATGAAGGCTTCATGGATTTCACCGACTCGCCCCGCGTGTTTCGTTGCCGGACACCAGCGGAATTGGTCGCCCACATGAAACACGAGATTACTGGCGAAGTCGGGATACCGGTCACGATGGGATTGGCATCGTCGCGCTGGCTGGCGAAACTAGCAACCGAACATTGCAAGCCGGACGGCTTCTGCGAGGTACCGGCGGACAAGGAGCGCGAGTTTTTACGCAACATCCCGATCCAGAAACTGGCCGGCATCGCCAATCGCCGCGCCCGGTCACTCCGCGCGCTTGGCGTGTGGACATTAGGCGACATCGCCGAGTTGCCGCTGGGATTGATGGAGCGACGCTACGGATTTCTCGGACTCGAACTCTGGTTGTTGGCGACCGGACAATTGCGTGAACGACTCGCGCTCGCGAACAAACCCCGCACCCGCATCGGCAGCGCCACCACCCTGCCCTACGACGAACCAGACTATGAAAGCGCGCTGCTATTTTTGCTGAAGCAGACCGAGCGCGTCATCACCACGTTCTTCCGCGAAAATCTGAAAGCGCGCGAGATGGGAATCTTCGTGCGCTTCAAGGATTTCGAAGGTCACGGCGCGAGCGTGAAGTTTCCGGCGGCACAATTTGAGCCGCACACGATTTTACCGGAGGTCGAACGTTTATTCCGGCGCATCGTCGCCCCGGAAGAGCAGCCGATCCGGCAAGTCTGCATCAACTTTTGGAACATGGTGCCGCTCGACATGGAGCCGGACTTATTTGGCTTTAACCGGGATTTCAAACAGCGAGAATTGCATCGCGCCTTGGAAAAGATCGAGACAATGCTCAGCAAACGCAGGGTCAAGACCGGCACGCGCGTGTTGTTGGAACAAGAAGCCGCGCATCTCGTCGGCGACAAACCGAAGTGTCCCTTCATCCCGCAGCGCGAAATGGAAGTGAAGATGAACCGCGTCCCACAGGAAGTGTTCGATCTGGTGTACGAAGATGACTGGCAGCCACTGGAGGAAGACTCACCGGATACGCCGCTCGGGTTGCCGCGCACGTGGGGACGCTCCACGAGCCGGCAGCAGAAGCTTTCCTGAGCGCTACTTCGCGCGCGTGATGAGGTAACCGTACGCCGGCAAGATCACTTCGTCCTCCAACTTCACGCGCTGCTCCTTGCCGGTGACGTTCACCACGACGAGCACGCGTTCCCTCTCGGTAGAGCGCACGAACGCGACAACGGCGTCGCGTTTGTTGGTTCGGAGAAATTCAATGTCGCCTTCGACAAGAGCCCGGTGTTGCCTGCGAAGCGCGAACAATTCTGGGTAAAACTTCCGCATACCGTGCGGGTCGTGTTGCCAGTCGATCGTCACCTTCTCGAACAACGGCAGCTTCGTCGGATTGCCGACTTCGTCGCCGTTGTACAGGAGCGGCACCCCCGGCAACGTCGCCGTGAGCACGGCCGCAGCTTTTGCTCCCTGCGGGTTGAACAACTCAATCGCCGCGGCATCCCATGCGTTCTGGTCGTGGTTCGAACTGAAACGCATCCGCAAACTGCCGCGCGGATACTTCTTCTGGTCGTCCGTAATCGCGTCGCTGATCAAGGCCGCAGGCTTGTGATCGCGAATGGCGTGCAGCATCGCGTCGCGCAGATTCCACGAGTACGTCAGGTCAAACGCCTTGAGATGCTGGTCGGGCCGGCTGTCCTCGGCAAGCATCATCACCGGCTTGATCCTCTCCAACTCGACGCGTGCCGTTTCCCAGAAATCCAGCGGCACCATGCCGGCGACGTCGCAACGGAAGCCGTCGATACCGACATCGCGGACCCAGTAGGTCATCATATCGATCATGTATTGCCGGAGGCCGGCATTTGAGTAATCGAGGTGCGCCACATCTTCCCAATTCGCCGGATAGACGATCTTGCCGCTCTTGTCGTGCCGGTACCACTCGGGATGCTGCTTCGCCAGCGCGTTGTCCCACGCGGTGTGATTGATAACGAGATCGATGATGATCTTCAGCCCGGCATCGTGCGTCGCCTTCACCAGCAACCGGAAGTCATCGAGCGTGCCGAACTCGGGATTGACCGCGTAGTAATCCTGCACCGCATACGGGCTGCCGAGCG
>CAZMKD010000108.1:0-32078 GCA_964566575.1 uncultured Verrucomicrobiota bacterium | reverse complement strand
GCAGGACTCCGACCCAACACCAACACGCAACCTTGACAGAAAGATTCCACTTTCTTATGAACACAACTGCCAGCGTCGCTGCGCTCCGATGGGTGGAAACATAAAAGCGAAATCACTGGTAACTTTCACCGAAATCCGCAGCGTTATATCTGCGACGATACAAATGATTGCAGAATTGCGTTTTTCTGTCAATTACATTGTCGTCAGTATTCTCTTACTTACGCAGTATCCGTTTAAAAGCGACTGTATCCATTGGTCTTATGAGAAACAAGCGAGCGACTATTTTCGACCAGTTGGATTGCAAGCGTTTGTTAAATTCGAGGTTGTTTTGGCGCTTAGAGTTCTCCACTGTGCCGCACTGACTCGCTCGTATTTCTCGACGATTGATTTGATCAGAGCGTACGGATTGGCTGCCGCTCCGACGAATCGTCCTTTTTATGTTGCCGACGAATTCGGGCAAAAGACGTGGTCTTTCGCCGTCGAGCCCGATGGCTCGCTGTCCGGTCCAAAGCTGTTCGCCGAGGAGGGCGAAGCGGGCGTCGCGGTGGACGCAAAGGGCAACGTCTATATCGTGGCGGGGAATATCTTTGTTTATGATCCGACAGGCAAACTGATTGACTTGATCGAAGTGCCCGAGCGTCCGACAAGCCTCGTTTTCGGAGGTAAAGATCGTCAAACTCTTTTCATCGCCGCGCGCAACTCGCTCTACGCTGTCCGAACCAGATTCAAGGGCCAATAAGATCGCGAAGCTCGGTCGGAGTGCCGGAAGTCGAAAGGCCTTTCCCGCGTCGCGTTCACTGTGAACTTCTGCGAAACGGACAGGCTGCGATGAATTAACTTGATTTCGGTGATGGATTGGGAATACAATCGTTTTCACGGTGGAAACACGCGAGGTTCTGCTCTTGTTCGGTCGGATCAAGCAACCGTTCTCTTCCCTGTCTGTCAGTACACTGCTGGTTTTCAGTATGCCAGTTGGTGGGGCTGTGACGGCTTATGCCGTGACGAACCTCGTCTGGAGCGACGAATTCGACGGCACGAACGTTGATTTGATCAAGTGGACGTTTGATATCGGCAACGGGGGCTCTAATCCGGGCTGGGGCAATAACGAACTGGAGTATTACACCGGCCGCACCAACAACGCGTACGTGACGAATGGCGTGCTCCACGTTCGGGCCCAACGGGAGACGACCAACGGATTCTTCTACACCTCCGCTCGACTGAAGACCCAGGGGCTTTTCTCGAAAACATATGGAAGGATTGAATTTCGCGCCAAACTGCCTGCCGGAACGGGCATGTGGCCAGCGCTTTGGATGTTGGGAACGAACTTTAGCTCGATCGGCTGGCCCAATTGCGGCGAAATCGATGTCGTGGAAAGTTTTGGCACCAGTGGTGTTTGGGTGCAAGGAAGCATCCATTCCGGGAGTTACGCCACTCAAAGATACAGTTTTCCGGGTGGTGACTCAGCCACCAATTTCCATGTCTACGGTTTGGATTGGGCGACCAATTCGATCAGTTGGCTTGTCGACGGTGTGACCTACGGGACCCAGACCAATTGGTCAACTTCCACCGGCAAGCCTTATCCGTTCCCTTTCGACCAACCGTTTTTCTTGCTCATGAATCTCGCTGTGGGCGGGACGTACGTCGGCAATCCCGGCACCAACAGCATCAATCCCAGCTTGCCGGCGGAAATGCTGGTAGATTATGTTCATGTTTACGGTGAGTAGAATGAGCGCATCTGAACTCCTCATTTCATTGTGTCGCGTGAGACGACGGCTCGGCTCGCTGGCCGTCGGCGGGGTGTTCGCATTGGTGATGCTCACCGGCGGAGTTCGCGCGGCTTACGCCGACTGGACGAATGTCTGGAGCGATGAGTTCAACGGCACTACCGTCGATTTGAGCAAGTGGACCTATGATACCGGCACCGGTTGTCCCAGCCTCTGCGGCTGGGGCAATAACGAGCTCGAGTATTACACCAGCCGCACCAACAACGCTTACGTCACCAACGGCATGCTCCATATCGTGGCTCGCCAAGAGAGCTACATGGGCTCGTCATACACGTCGGCCAAGCTGAAGACGCTAGGCCTCTTCGCTAAGAAATACGGCCGGTTTGAGTTCCGCGCCAAGCTCCCGCACGGTCAGGGCTACTGGCCAGCCCTTTGGATGATGCCTCGTGATTCAGTCTACGGTGGCTGGGCCGCTTCCGGCGAGATCGACGTCATGGAAAACAAAGGGAGCAGCTACAACGTCGTTGGGGGCGCGATTCACTATGGCGGGGCATGGCCGGCCAACACGTACAGCGCGACAGACTACACTGTGCCGACTGCCGTCACCAATTTCCACGTCTACGCCCTCGAATGGACCACGAATTCCATTAAGTGGTACGTGGACGACGTGCTCTTCAAGACCAGCATCTCGTGGTATAGTTCGGGCGGCAGTTATCCCGCGCCTTTCGATCAGTACTTCTACATCATCATGAATCTCGCAGTCGGCGGGAACTACGGGGGCGATCCGGACGGGACAACCGTCTTCCCCGGCGAGATGGTCGTTGATTACGTTCGCGTGTATGATTTCATCTCGTCCACGAATCCGCCCACAACGCCCACGGGATTGGTCGCCACGCCGGGCGGTTCTCAAGTCGCTTTGAACTGGAACCTGTCAACCAACGCGACGAGCTACAATGTGAAGCGGTCGCTGGTCAGTGGCGGACCGTACACGACGGTCGCAACACCCGCTTCGACCACTTACACAGATGCGGGCGTGGCCAGTTGCTCAACATACTATTACGTAGTCTCAGGCACCAACGCGTATGGCGAGAGTACGAACTCAGTCGAGGCAAGCGCCACTTTGGGGCCGTACAGCATCGCTGTGAACTCTGGCGGCGCCGCAGCCAGCCCCTTCATCGCCGACACCAACTTCACGGGTGGAACTAACGCCACGACCGGTGCGGCAATTACCACGACAGGCGTGACCAATCCCGCGCCCCAAGCGGTTTATCAGTCGGAGCGTTGGGGTGCTTCGACCTACACGTTTGGCGGTTTGACGACCGGCACCAGTTACAATGTGCGTCTACACTTCGCAGAAATCTGGTTTGGCCCCAGCAATCCCGGGGGTGGGGGCGCAAACCGCCGTAAGTTCAACGTCACCATCAACGGCACACAGGTTCTCACAAACTTCGATGTCTATGCCGCATCGGGTGGTCAGAATCGGGCCATCGTCAAGGAGTACACGTTCACGCCCAATGGCAGCGGACAGATCATTATTGCGTACACGGTCGGCACCGCGGATCAGCCCAAATCCAGTGGCATCGAAATCATCCTGCCGCCGCCGACCGCGCCGACGGGCTTGATCGCAACCGCCGGTGACGCGCAGGTGGCCTTGAGTTGGAATGCTGCGTCAGGAGCCACCGGCTACAACGTCAAGCGATCGATTACCGGCGGCGCTCCATACACAACGGTGACCAACGGATTGGTGAGCACCACGTACACCAATTCCGGCTTGGTCAACGGCACGACCTATTTCTACGTCGTTTCCGGCACCGCGAGCGGCTGCGAGAGCACGAACTCCACGCAAGTCAGCGCGACGCCGCTCACGCCGTTTGCCCAATGGCAGATGCAATACTTCGGCAGCACTACCAACGCCAATGCGGTGGCCGGCGCAGATCCGGACGGTGATGGTCTGCTCAACTCGCAGGAATACGATGCCGGCACCAACCCGACCAACAGCGCCTCTTCCTTCCGCATCACCTCCCTCATCACCGAAGGCGATGACATCCGCATCACTTGGATCATGGGCAGCGGTCGAACCAATGCACTCCAAGCCACCTCGGGCGATCCGGACGGAAGCTACGCCACCAACTTCACCGACATCTTCACGGTGACTAACACCGCCGCCTCGCCGACCAACTACCTTGATCTCAGCGCCGCGACCAACGGGCCTGCCCGCTACTACCGCGTACGCCTCGTCCCGTAGGCATCAAGTCAGCGCAGCGAGGAATGCGAAATCTGCTGCCGACCAATAGCGGTCAGCATCCACTGAACGAAATATCATGGAGGGGTTCAACATCCCCGCACTCCAACCAAACGAGAAGCATCATGGCACTGCCACAGCTCGGTTCGCAACTGTTGGGGTTTTGCACGAAGTATAAAATCGAAACAGATATTGACCTCATCCTCGATTGTGTAGCCAAGGCAGGCTACAAGGGCGTCGAGGGCGGCCCCGCCGACGCGGCGGCGTACAAGAAGAAGCTCGAAGCGCGCGGCCTCGTCTGTGGCGGTTCGCACACGGGCCTCAAGGGGTTGCTCGATCCCAAGCCACTCATCAAGTCCCTCAAGACGCTCGGTGCGACCGAACTAACCCGCTTGTTGCATGAGCGGTGCTGAAGGATGATTTTTGATGGATTTGGTGTATCGGGTAAGTATTGCGGACAGTTCGGAGATGTTTTTCGTTGCCGGTGAAGACACCAACCCCCGTTGTTTCTTGTGCCGGGGACAGCACCGGTAGCCGCTATCCACTCGCCAAGCGCGCCACGACCGTCGCAAACAACTCTTGGTGCGGATAGCTCGCCGCCAACAGAAACCGTACCCGCCGCGTGTTGCGCACCAGCACCGCGCCGATCTTCAGCAGCTTCAGGCGGATGGTGCCGCATTGCGCCCGCGCCAGTTCGGTGCCGGCCAAGCCGATCCCGCAGGGTCAAAAAACTCATCTTCATTGATCTTCCTCGTGTACGGGCGTTGTTAGTCAGATCATCCTACTGCCCCATCAATCATCGCCACGTGAAAATTGAACACCTGATCTTTCGGGCGGATCCCCTGCCCTACTCGCTCCTGCACATACACAGTCACTGCCTTCACGCTGTGCCGCCAATGCTTTCGGAAACTGTTTTGTGATCGCCGAATCAGTTGCCGGGAATGCTTATCTGCTGCTAAGGAAGATCAGGTGCGGTTTAGCTAGAGCACCAAGGCGTGGATCGCTCGCCTAGTCGCGCCAATCCTTCTGATTATGCCCGATCCAGCCATACGAGTACTTGTTGCGCGTTCTCTGGAAACAGGGCTGCTACCAGGTGTTTGATCGTGGCGCGCTCATGTGGTTTCTTTTTCCATCGCCTCTTTAGATTTAGCATCGCGGCGTCAGGGGGCTGGTCACGCCCGGTCTTTTGTGGAAGCGCTTTCTTGCGGCCGTGGTGTTTTCCCCGCTGTTGGCTTATCTCCTCGCCCACAAGCTTTCCGATGGGGACGCCGATGCGGGAAGCGATATTTAGCAAAGTTGAGAGGGTAGGTTCGCGTTCCCCACGAAGGTAGGCGCTCACCAAGCCTTGGCTGATTTCCAATTGCACGGCAGCCTCTGACTGATTCCAGCCCCGCTCTCGCAACAACTCTTGCAATGCTTCTGGAAATGTCCCCATTACGGAATAACTCAAATGCACTTTTTTCTTGTTGACTAAATATCTCAACTGAGATAAATTTACACCGCGATGCTAACACAGAAGCACAAGGCGGGGCGACTGCAAAACTTGGCCGAGGATGCCACCTCGACGTACGCCAGTCGCAAGGGTAGGGATGGAGGATTCCGAATGCTCACCGTCGTTCAATCTAGGCAGAGTCTAGGACCCGACTGTCAGTTGTCAGACACCGGGCTGCTTGGTGGAGCCAAGTTAGCACGTGACGGAGACTACCTCAACTCCCGTCAGGTCGCCGGATGGCTGGGAATCTCTCTTCGCACGCTCGTTAACCTTCGTGGCCGCCAGGTCTTGCCTCATGTCAAACTGGGGCGGGTAGTCCGGTATCGTCGGGACGCGGTCGAATCGGCGTTGAAGGCGTATTCCATCGGAAGACATTTCCAAGCAGGAGAAACGCGCACGGTTATCGAATACACCCATCATATGCGGAGACGGTCAAAGAGCTGGCCCCGACTTTACACGCAGGTGTATCGCACCGGCGCGGTCAAGTATGGCGCCGATCTCGGATGCCAGGGTAAAAAGAAGCGCGATCGCCGCCTTCTTCGACACGAAGGAGAAGCGGGATCAGTTCGTGCGGCAAGCGCGTGCGGCATGTGAGGAACAGGGGCAAGTCCCGTTCTTTCTGCCCCATGATGTTCAAAGTCAAGCGGTGGCGTTGTACGCGTACCTGAAGCAGCACAACATTGGCTTCGAAGACGTGCGAAGGCACTACGCCGAAGACGTCATTCCATACATTTTGCCCCAGCGCGACCAGCGGCTTGCCCGGATCGGCGTTTTGAATGACGAGATAGCAGGCGTACCGGGAGAGCGCCCAATCCTCAATCGGTCGTTGTGCCCCCGACCCGATATTGACCATTTCGTTGATATCAACGAAATGGTCGGAAACCGATTGGCCGCTGTTGGCACAAGCTTCGCGGGCCTTGTTGATCACGGTGACGAAGTTGCGGAAGTCGGTGTATTCGAGTACGCGGGCAAGTTCGCGCGCGGACCAAAACTCCGCTCCGGAGGCTTCGACGCGTTTGATTCGCTCGAAGGTGTTGCTGGCGGCAGGAACTGGTAATTGATCGCTCATGAGATTCCTTTCTCTTATCTGTGCGTGGTTGCAGGATACTAGAAGCCGCGGCTCGAATGAAAGTTTAACTACCGGGGCAATCCGTGGTTGTCGATACCGGCTTGTGTTGCGATACTGCGCGGCGATGGCTGGTCGGGAGCAAGATGAAGTTGTCCGCGAATGCCTGCGCGCATTCGGTCGCAACCCGAAAGACGACGAAGTAGAGCGAGTGGCTCGAATTCTATCCGCCTTGCGGTCTTGCCAAATGACCGCACAGGCCGACATGGGATTTCGGTTGATAATGCAAGCGTGGGGGAATTCAGGACAAACAGACGTGCAAGCCCGTGAGACGGCGCTGACACAACTCGCAGTCATGGTCGCGGATGGCGACCTGCAAATCTCCGACAATCTGCTGCTCGTAACAGAGCAAGGTCAACTGTGGTTAGAGCGCGAGGCTGCCAAGGGACGTGGCCGCGCCAACTAACTCTCCACCTGTCCGCCATAGCACGGCGTGCGACGGCGGAATGATCTTGATCATTTCCGCCGAAAAGTGATCGATCCAAAGCGTGGCGAGAAAGACGAAGAAACGCATCCGGTACCAAGCCCAACCGGAGCGCATCAATCCAGTTGATGGTGTCGTACTCGAAGCCGGTGCGCTCGCCCCGCTGAATTGCGCCTACCGGGACGACGCCCACGGCATCTTCCTCTACCAAGGCGACTGTCTCGAAGTCCTCGACGCCATCGCTGACAAACATCCCGCCGGCTGTTTCGACATGATTTTTGCCGACCCGCCGTACTTCCTCTCCAACGGCGGCATCACCTGTCACGCCGGCAAGATGGTCAGCGTCCACAAAGGCAACTGGGACAAGCCGAGTCCGACGAGACGCGGCGATGGCGATGCAGACATCGCCGCAATCCGCGCGCAATGGATTCACGAGTTCAATCGCGCTTGGCTGGAGCGTTGCCAGCGCGTCCTCAAACCCAACGGCACGATCTGGGTGACCGGCACCCATCACGTCATCTTCAGCGTCGGCTACGCCATGCAGCAACTCGGCTACAAGATTCTCAACGACATCGCGTGGGAAAAACCGAATCCGCCACCGAATTTGTCCTGCCGGTATTTCACGCATTCGACAGAAACCATCTTGTGGGCCGCCAAGACCGAGAAGAGCAAACACCTCTTCAATTACCCCGTCATGAAAGCTGTCACCGGCAAACAGATGAAGACGGTTTGGAAAATCCCGGCGCCTTCCAATGGCGAGAAGACCTTCGGCAAACACCCGACGCAAAAGCCCGTCGCGCTCGTCGAACGCTGTCTGCTCGCTGCCACCAATGAAGGCGACATGGTGCTCGACCCGTTTCTCGGTGGCGGCACAACTGCCGTCGCGTGTGTGCGGACTTACCGGCTCTTCCTCGGCATCGAGCTGGATTACCGGTATCTACAACTTGCCGGCAAGCAAGCCGACCGGGAAATCATCGAAATCTGGTTGCGCGAGTTTCGCGTGC
This sequence comes from uncultured Verrucomicrobiota bacterium, assembly GCA_964566575.1. Lineage (GTDB taxonomy): Bacteria > Verrucomicrobiota > Verrucomicrobiia > Palsa-1439 > Palsa-1439 > CAZMKD01. The sequence continues at coordinate 24,066 of CAZMKD010000108.1, read as the reverse complement.
GCGTGGACGTGGCGATCTTTTCGCAGAATGATCTTGATCCGGAGTGCCGATCTATGGATCGGATCGCAGAAATGGCGGATGTACCGGAAATTCAGGCCGAGCGCATCTTTCACGAGACGAAGTTTGTCTTCCTCTCGGAAACTCGGGCGCGAACAGGTAGCGTCGTCCACACGACCGTGGATGCCGACGTGCAATCCGCGTGGTCGCACACACCGCAGTCCATCAAGCTCGCTACGACACATATCGTCCGTTGCGAGACAGAGATTCTTAGAGTGAGGCAGTCTTAGCTGACGCCTTCGATTTCTTTGAGTTCGCGACCGTCTTTGTCTTTCCAGAAGGTGAGTCCATTGACATGACCACCGCAGATAATTGCTCCGGCCATGCTCGGGCTAGAGAATTCCGCGTCTCGCGTGAACCGTAACTTGTCGCCATCCTCGACCAGCGTTCCATCTGCCTTGAGTTGGTTTCGGGCTTCGACGATGTAGCTGGGAGCGGACGGGCGCAGGCCAGTCACCGCTTCCGAACCAGCGAAGACCACAAAGCCTTTCGCCGTGCGTTGGCCGCGTGAACTGTGACCTTTGATTTTACCGAGGAGCGGTTGCGGCGCGACGCCTCCGTGAGTCTCCACGAGCGGCGTAAGAATGTCGCAGCCAAGCACCGGCAAGAGTTGACGGATGCGAGACAGAAAGACTTCCATGTCTTCGCGGTCGGATTCAGGAAGCCGCGACCCGCTGGCTTGGCCATTGAGCACGACGAACCGTCCGACCTTCTGGGCTTCCTCGATGAGCCGCCCTTCCAAATACCGGACGTGTGACTTCGTGAGATTCTCGTCCTTGCTCACGAAGGCAATTGCCTGCACCCAGAATTCCTTGTCGCGATGTTGCTTGAGTCTGTCCCGCACAACTTCAGCTTCGCCGATATACGCCGCTCGCTTAGCCGAGTCTGCGTCAACGCCAATGAGAATGTACACTCCGGATTTGTCGAGTTCATCACGGGCGAGCAAGTCTTCGAGTTCCGAGCGCGGGCCAGCTATCGCCTTGCCGCTCCAGTTGAGAAGTTCCGCCGTTCGGAGGCTTTCGGCTTCCCCTCTGGGGAGGAAGAGCTTGATGGTCGCGGCAGCCATAAATTTGATCCAGCCATTAGATCAAACGCGGATCAGTCGGTCAATCCTCCTTCGGCGGACAAGGTGGTGCGGTTTCGCGACCGATATGTTTGCGCTCCCGGCCAGCTTGGCGCACGCGGCAAGTAATCGTGTTTCCGTCAAGTTGCGCTTGCAGGCTGGCAGCGATGCCAAATGCTTTTTTAACGGCTTCGGATATGGCGCTGACGACCTTAACATGGCAGTTCATTTCCTGCCCCTCGTTCAGTGGAGTGATAACGTGTTTCATAATTCTCTTCGTTTCTTTATTCATTGGCGTCACCTTCGCAATGTGTTTGTTTCTTCGCGGTATAAGTGCCTCAGATCAAATCACTGATCTCGCGTCAAGATAGTTCGCGCGGGCACGACTGCACGCAGCCAACTGACCGGCACCACAGCCGGTAGCTGCGACACGTGGGAACAGGTCGAGCGCTACTGCCGCGACTACGACGGTAAGACCGTGGTGTAGGGCTTCCCTCTCGGTAAGTCGTAGCCAGCCTCAGGCGTACGTGTCATTTCTCCGTGGAAATCCGTGTGAATCCGTGGCTTAATATCAGGCAAACGGAGGCGAGCCATGAAAACTTACAAAATGTACGTGAATAACGAATTTGTCAGCGCGGCCGGCGCGAGAGAGATCGTCAACCCGGCCACCGGCGAGACTCTCGCGGTCGTTCCCGAAGCCGGCAAGAAGGACATGGACAAAGCCGTCGCCGCCGCGCGGGCGGCGTTCGACACGTCGAATTGGCGCGAGTCCTCCAACGCCATGGCGCGCGGCCGCGTGCTGTTCAAGATGGCGAATCTCGTCCGCGAAAACGCCGCGATGCTCGCCGAGTTGGAAACACTCAACGCCGGCAAGCCCATCGTCGAAAGCGAATTCGACATGAACGACGTTGCCACCTGCCTCGAATACTTCGGCGGCATGGCGACCAAAGTCCACGGCGAGACGCTCAACGTGCCGGATAACGCCCTCAACTTCACGCTGCGCGAGCCGGTCGGCGTCGCGGCGCTGATTGTCCCGTGGAACTACCCGTTGCTGATGGCCGCATGGAAACTCGGCCCGGCACTCGCGGCCGGTTGTGCCGTCATCCTCAAGCCGGCAGAGCAGACGCCGCTCACTTCGCTCGAATTCGCCAAGCTCGTCCAGAAGAACATCCCAGAATTGCCTGCCGGCATTCTGAACATCGTGACCGGCGAAGCTGAAGCCGGCAAGGCGCTCGTCGAACACATGCACGTGGACAAGGTCGCCTTTACCGGCGGCGCGGACACAGGCCGGCACATCCTGCGCGGCGTCGCGAACTCGAACCTCAAGAAAGTCAGTTTGGAGCTCGGCGGCAAATCGCCAAACATTTTCTTCGCCGACGCCGACCTCAACGCCGCCACCGACGGCGCGCTGTTCGGCGTGTTCATCAACCAGGGCGAAGTTTGCAGCGCCGGTTCGCGCGTGCTCGTCCAGCAGGACATCTACAAGAAATTCCTTGCGACGATGAAGGAGAAGACCAAGCGCATCAAGCTCGGCGACCCGATGAAACGCGACACGAAAATGGGCCCGGTCGTCAGCGAGGAACACTACGAGAAAGTCACCAACTACATCGCCATCGGCAAGAAAGAAGCGAAGCTCGTGACCGGCGGTGGTCGCCCGAAAGGTTTGAAGAAAGGTTACTTTGTCGAGCCGACGATCTTCGACACCGACAACGACTCGCGCATCGCCAAGGAAGAAATTTTTGGGCCGGTCGTGGCCTGCATTCCGTTCAAGGACGAAGCCGACGCGATGAAGATCGCCAACGACACCCCCTACGGCCTCGCCGCCGCCGTCTGGTCGCGCGATATCTTCAAGTGTCTGCGCATGGTCAAAGCCCTCCGCGCCGGCATCGTCTGGGTCAATACGATGCAGCCCTGCTACGTCGAGTCCCCGTGGGGCGGCTACAAACAAAGTGGCCAGGGCCGGGAGTTGAGCCTGCACGGCATCGACGAATTCCTCGAAACCAAGCAAGTCCACATCAACCTCAACGAAGCACCAATTGGCTGGTATTGAAGCAAGCGCGGTGATGGCCCCATGGGAATCCGCGAACGAAGACGTAGCGCATGGTCGAGTACACACGTCTGATTGGTGGAGATTGGCTGCAGCGGATGGCCAATGACTGGCAGCGGCAGGATACCGTGATTCTGGTTGCGGCCTTGACCGTCGTCATCGTCATTGGCTATTTCGTTGTCAGACGAAGATAAATGGACGGGCGGCTGGTCGCGACTGAAAAGCCTTTTTCAATCTCTTCGTCTGCTGTGCTGCGTTCGGTTAGAGAATTCGTGTGTATTCGTGTCCATTCGCGGCTAAATTCTTGCCGCGCCCATGGCTGACGATACAACTCCCTCGCCACATCGCCGCCGCCCGCGTTACACCGGCAAGAACCCGCGCCGATTCGAGGAGAAGTATAAAGAGCGCGACCCGGCCCGTTACGCCGAAACAGTCGCGAAAGTAATCGCGTCCGGCAAGACTCCCGCGGGAACGCACCGGCCGATCATGGTCGCGGAGATTCTCGAAGTGCTCGATCCACGGCCCGGCGAAATCGCGGTGGATTGTACGCTCGGCTACGGGGGACACGCCCGCGAGATTCTGAAACGCATCTTGCCGGGCGGACGACTCATTGGTTTGGACGTTGATCCCATCGAACTGCCCAAGACCGCCGGGCGGCTCCGGGCGGAAGGCTTTGTCGCGCATCGGAGCAACTTTGCCGGTCTGCCGAAGATTCTTGCTGCCGAGAAGCTTGCCGGCGCCGACGTGATTCTCGCCGACCTCGGCGTCTCGTCGATGCAGTTCGACGATCCCGGTCGCGGGTTCTCGATGAAGTTTGACGGGCCGCTCGATATGCGGATGAACCCATCGCGCGGCCAGCCGGTTTCGGCGTTGCTCCAAAAAATCGAGTCCGGCAAGCTGGCCGGTCTGCTAGCCGAGAACGCGGACGAACCACACGCCGAAACACTGGCCGGTATTCTGGCCGGCAAGACGTTTGCAACCACTCGCGCCCTCGCTGAAACGATCCGGCGCGCGTTGCCGGGCAGTATTCTCGACGAGGAACGCGAGAACGTAGTGCGGCGCGTGTTTCAGGCGTTGCGCATCGCGGTCAACGAGGAGTTTTCGGCGCTCGACACATTTCTGCGCAACTTGCCGGCCTGTCTGAATCCCGGCGGGCGAGTGGCGATTCTGACCTTTCATTCCGGCGAGGATCGGCGCGTGAAGAAGTCTTTCGAAGCCAGTAAGAATGCCGGTAGCTACGCCGACATTGCAGAAGAAGTGATTCGTCCCAGTCTCGCTGAACGCCACGACAACCCGCGTTCCACTCCCGCTAAACTCCGTTGGGCGCGAAAGGTCTAACCGCTCGCCATCGCGTGGCCGGCAATCCAACCGGTTGTCCACGCCGATTGAAAGTTGAAACCACCGGTGATTCCATCGATGTCGAGTAGCTCACCGGCCAGATAGAGTCCTGGACAGACGCGGCTCTCCATCGTCTTAAAGTTCACTTCGCTAAGCCGCACGCCACCGCAGGTGACGAACTCTTCCTTGTTCAGACTTTTGCCGGTCACGGAAAGCTCCATGTGCGTCAAACGCTCCACGAGCCGGAGTTGTTCTGCCCGCGAGAGCTTCGACCAGCGCAACTCGTTCGCGTTCACCAATGCCGCCCACAACCGCGCCGGCAACAGCGGCGTATTGACGACTAGCTTCGCGCCGTCCTCGCGCCGTTTCCGCTCCAATTCCGCCGGTACGTCCACACCCGGCAGCCAGTTCACGAGCAGTGGAAACCGGTAATCGAGCGCATGCAGTTCCCGCGCACCCCACGCCGACAAACGCAGAATTGCCGGGCCGCTTAGGCCGGTGTGCGTCACCAACAACGCGCCTTGCTCGCGCAAACCGGCAGCTGAAACTTCCGTCTTCTCAACCGAGATGCCGGCCAGCTCCCGCAGCCATGATGCTTCGATGTGAAATGAAAAGAGCGAAGGCACTGGCGGCTCGAGAGTGTGGCCAAACGATACGGACAGCTTGCCGGCGGCTTCAGTCCGACAGCCACCGGTTGCGAGTAATAGGCGGTCGTAGTCCGTGGCCGTCGAGTTGAAAGCGTGATTTGTCATCAACTTCACGCCCGCCGCTTTTGCCGCGCCGATGAGACAATCAATGATCGTTTGCGAGGAATCGGTGACCGGAAACATGCGACCGTCGGCTTCGGTCTTGAGTTTCACGCCGCGCGACTCGAACCATTCGACGGTATCGCGTGCGCCGAAGCGTTGGAACGGGCCGATCAACTCGCGTTCGCCGCGCGGGAATCGGGTCGCGAATTCGCGCGCGTCAAAACAGGCATGCGTCACGTTGCAGCGGCCGCCGCCGGAGATGCGAACTTTACCGAGAAACTCCCGGCTTTTCTCCATTAAGGTGACTGATGCACCGGCCTCGGCTGCGGTTATCGCCGCCATAAAACCAGCCGCACCTCCACCGACCACGATGATTCGCCGCGAAGTCATGAATACCGGCAGTATAGCACTCAAAAAACGTCGCAATCACCGGCAACCGTGACTACATTTCTTTTACTGAGGACATCATTGACCTCCAGCTCACAGCGTAAATTCATCGTGCTCGGTGGTTGCGGCGCGATCGGGCGCGTCGTCGTACGCGATTTGTTCGAGTCGCACCGACAAAACCAAATCACCGTCGCAGATTTCCGGCCGGTGGAACTGATCCGCAGCCCGCGCGTTCGCACTGTGTTCGCTGACGCCCGCAAACCGAAGCTGCGCGGACACAGCATCGTCATCAATTGCACACAGCATGACTTCAATCTTCACGTCATGCGCGCCGCGTTGCGTGACGGCGTGCACTACATCGACCTCGGCGGGCTGTTTCACTGGACGCGCCGGCAACTCAAGCTTGACCGGCAATTCAAGCGTGTCGGGCTCACGGCGGTTCTCGGCATGGGCTGCGCGCCCGGTATCACCAACGTCATGACCCGCGCCGCCATTGAACGGCGCGGCGGCGCGAAGTCGGTGAAGATTCGCGTCGGCACAAAGGATTTCAATCCGGCCGCTGGTTTCCCGTACTCGGCGCAAACGATCATCGAGGAACTCACGTTGACGCCGTGGATCGTCGAGCGCGGGAAGTTTCGGGAAGTGAAGCCGCGCACCGCATGGGAGTTGGTGAAGTTCCCGAGGCCGGTCGGCGCGCAGTGGCTCGTGCGGACTCGGCATAGCGAGATCGCGACACTGCCGGTTGTGTTCAGGCTGCGGCAATGCGATTTCAAGGTCGGCTTTGATCGGCTGTTCGTTCGCGATGTCATTCGCGGAAAAGTTCCGCAACAACCGGTATCACGACGCAGGCCGGATGATTACGAAATTGCGCGGGTGATTGTGGACGACGAGTTGATATTCGACTGCCACGCGCGCGCCAAGAAGCGGTGGCACGCCAGCGCGGGGGACATTGACACCGGCTGTCCGCCGTCTATCGTGGCGCAGATGGTCGCGACCGGTGTGATCACGGAGCGCGGGGTGCTGGCGCCCGAGCGGGCGGTGCCGGTTGAGATGTTTTTCCGGGAGTTGCGGAAACGCGGGATGAAGATTGAGGTGCATTCATGAAAATGTGCGTGGGCGGGCAGTGGATTGAGACGGCGAAGAAAATCGAAGTGTTGCATCCGTTCGACAATCACGTGGTGGACACGGTGCCGCGCGCCCGAGCTGAAGACGTGGAAGCCGCACTTGCGGCGGCTGTGCGCGGCGCGAAGGCGATGGCCAAGTTGACCACCTGGGAGCGGTATCAGATTCTAAAGAAAACAGCGGAGAAACTCGAAGCGCGGATGGAGGATTTCGGTCGCACGATCACGTTAGAAGAGGGGAAGGCGATCACGGAAGGACGATTTGAAGTCGGGCGAGCAGCGCAAACGTTCATGCTTTCGGCGGAGGAAGCGCGACGGATTCACGGTGAGACGATCCCGCTGGACGCGTCGCCCGGCGGCGCCGGCAAGATGGGATTCACGTTGCGCATGCCGTGCGGAGTGGTTGTCGCTATCACGCCGTTCAATTTCCCGCTGAATCTCGTGGCGCACAAAGTGGCCCCGGCGATTGCCGCCGGCAACGCCGTTGTGATCAAGCCGCCGTCGAACACGCCGTTGTCAGCTCTCAAACTCACCGAAGTGTTGCTCGAATCCGGTCTGCCGCCGGAAGCGATCTCGTGTTTGACGGGGCCGGGCGGGGAACTGGGTGACGCATTATGTCGCGACCCGCGGGTGCGTAAGATCACATTTACCGGCAGCGTGCCGATCGGCAAACGCATTTGCGAAATGGCCGGGATCAAGAAAGTGACTATGGAACTTGGCAGCAATTCTCCGATCATCGTCATGCCGGACGCGGACTTGAGCAAGGTGGCCGAGGCTGTGGCTGCGACCGGTTACTCGAATGCCGGCCAGATCTGCATTTCGACGCAACGGGTGATAGCGCACCGCACGGTGTACGAAGACGTGCTGGCGGCGTCGAAGACGAAGGTGGAAGCACTTCCCATCGGCAATCCGCTTGACGAGAAAACTAAAGTCGGACCGATGATCCGCGAGCAGGAAGCGGTACGCGTCGAGCAGTGGGTCAACGAAGCGGTGACGACTGGCGCGCGGATTGTGACCGGCGGTGTCCGCAAAGGCGCGCTGTATATGCCGACGATCGTCGCGGATGTGAAACCGACAATGCGGATTTCCTGCGAAGAGCTGTTTGGGCCGGCCGTGGCGTTCACGCCATTCACCGACGTGGACGAAGCTCTCGCGCTGGCGAATGACAGCCAATTCGGGCTGGCGGCGGGCGTGTTCACAGAAAGTATGGATACGGCGATGAAGTTCGCGCGCGAACTGGAGACCGGCAACATCCATATCAATTGGGGGCCGCAATGGCGGCAGGACTTAATGCCCTACGGCGGCCTGAAGAACAGCGGCTTCGGCAAGGAAGGGCCACGGTATGCGGTGGAGGAAATGACCGAGTTGAAGATGGTGGTATTGCATCTTAGAAGCTGAAAGTGTTGACGTCATTCCTCCGGACATGTTAGAAAGCCCGTGATTTCAAGGAGTTGGTCTAAACTTAGGTCGGGCCAGTGTCAGAGCCCTATAACGTTATGCGAACAGGCACGCAGCCAGCGACGGGAGCCGGGCACGTAGTGGACACGCATCTGCAGACCCACAGTCTTCGGGTTGAACGGAAGCACTTCACGTTTGACCTTCGCGAGAATCCACGCGGCCGTTTCCTCCGCATCGTGGAGGAAGTAAACGGACGTTACGACGCCATCATCATCCCCATTACCGGCTTGGAACAGTTTCGCGACATGCTCACCGAAGTTATCAAGCTCGCCAAGACCCATCCCGACACACCCAAACCCTGATCGTCATGACGCCGGCCTCACGCGCTCCATGGCGCGCGCTGCCTCTCGACGCACATCGGCATCGGGATCCTCCAGGAGTCGATCGAGTGTGTTTGTTGGCGGGATGGCCACGTAGTCTCCCAACGCCTCCGCCACTCGTCGTCGCGTGGTGGCGTCGGGATCAGCCACGGCGTTCGTCAGCTCGCCGAGCGCGATCGGCTCGTGCAGTTTGGCGAGCGCCAGTGCCACGTTCAGACGGGCCGCCGGCTTCGCTTGATCAAAGGCTCGTAAAAGCAAGTTCCGTTGCGATTCCTCCGTCACGTTGCGCAGAGCCGTGCCGGCACAAAGCCGCACATACGCGTCTCCGTCGGCCAGCAATTGAATCAACCAGCCGGCTGAATGCGGATCACCGATCTGTCCGAGTGCGTTAGCGGCTTCGGCCCGCACGTACCAACTGTCGTCCTGCAACAGCCGAAACAGTGGCTTGAGCGCAGCAGTTTCGCGGCGGCGGCCGAGGGCGATTGCGCAATACCGGCGCATCTCGGCGTTAGGGTCGTCCAAACCGCGGATCAAGATTCCGGACTCGACGGTCACACCGTGTTCAGCGGCGAACCGTGCGGCGGCAGCCCGGACCGCGTGATCGCTATTCTGCAACGCTTGGGTGAGGACCGGGTCGGCAGGCGGGAGCGTGTGCAATGCGGCCAGTGCCTCGACGAACTGTTGCGCTTTCAGAAGCGCCAAGAATCGCAAACGCAGGCAGGCGATGTCTGCCGGCTGAGACTTGAGCTGCGTCTCGATCGCATCGAGCGCGGGCTGTATCTGGTTGGCAGTAATGAGCGTTTCGATTTTGCGGGCCGGATCCCCCGTCGGCTTTCCGCAACCCAACAGGAAAAGCGAGGACGGGAGAAGCACTCGTGCGGCGAGGATAGTCAACGTGAATCTGCGTCGAGGCATTGACATATCATCGCGCATGCTGGCGCGCGGTCAAGTGCGAAGACGGGCTTCGAGGTTGACACCTTTTTTGCGCGCTCGTAGAGTGACTCCACCATGGGCGTGAGGATGTCTAATCGCGAGTCAGATGCCGTAAGCTTGTCAAAACTGCTCGATCCGATAGCCGGACACTTGGAGGGCGTCGAGTCGGCGCTCAACGAGCAGGTCCGCGGCTTTGATCCCGGCATCACCGACTACGTCAATTACGTCATTGGCGTGGCCGGCAAGCGGTTGCGGCCGACTCTGGCCTTGCTTGCCGGCGGTGCGACCGGGCGGATCGGCGACGAGCACATCACCCTCGGGGTGATCGTCGAATTAATTCACGTCGCCACGCTGGTCCATGACGATGTCCTCGATGAAGCCAGCCTCCGGCATGGCCTGTCGACCTCCAACGCGCGCTGGGGTAATGAGGTCAGCGTCCTTCTGGGTGATTGCCTCTTCGCCCACGCTCTGAGTCTCGCCGCGAGTTACCCGGCAACGACCGTATGTCGCCGCGTAAGTCAGGCAGCCAACACAGTTTGTGCAGGCGAAATCCTCCAGACTCAGCGCCGCTTCGACCTCGATTTGACCGTGGATAAGTATCTGCAAATCATCGAGATGAAGACTGGTGCGCTATTTGCAGTAAGTTGTGAGCTGGGCGCTGAGTTGAACGGTTCGCCTACGCATGTAGTCAAAGCTATGTATGAATTTGGTAACAACTTAGGCATCGCATACCAGATTTACGACGATTGCGTAGATATTTTCGGTCAGGAACGTCAGGCAGGCAAGTCACTCGGAACAGACATGAAGAATGGAAAACTCACACTGCCTTGGTTGCTGCTGCTGCAGCATACCGGTGCTGATGCCCGGCAGGAGGTCGGCGAGTTGATTTTACGCGGCGAGCCGGCTGAGCGCGCCCGGCTGCTCAGCTTGGTCACCGGCAATGGTGTGCTGCCGGAATCGCTGACAACAGTGCAAAAGCACATTGGCCGTGCGGCAGCGAATCTATCCGACTTGCCCGCCGACGTATACTCCCAATCACTGACCGGTCTTTTGGATTTTGTCACGGCCAAGACGCGATCGCTACTCAAGGAGGAAGTCGCGGCGTGACGGCACTCATGAAGCTACCCGGCAAGTTCAGACTCGGCACGCCGAAACCGGCAATCTCCGAGCAGACCGTTGACCTTGCGCATGCGGATGACGAAACGCTCGTGGCGCGCGTGCAAGGCGGCGATGCGTCGGCGTTCGATTACCTCGTCCAACGCTACAAGGAGCGGCTCTACGCCACGGTCTATCACATGACCAGCAACCACGAGGATGCCAACGACCTCGTGCAGGAAGCGCTCATCAAGGCGTTCAAGAGCATCGGCAGTTTCAAGCGTGAGTCTAGTTTTTACACGTGGGTGTACCGGATCGCCGTCAATCGCACGATCAATCATCTCAAGCGCCGCAAGAACCGCAACCACTTTAGCCTTGATGACGTAGACACACACATCCAGACCGATCCGGATTTCGTCGAATTGATGTCGCACGTCACACCGCGGCGGGAAGTCGGCTTGAATGAGTTGCAGGAGAAATTGAACGAAGCCTTACTGAAGCTGTCAGAAGTGCATAGAGCGGTGGTGGTCATGCACGATGTGCAAGACATGACCCACGCGGACATCGCCAAGGTCATGAAATGCTCGGAAGGTACAGTGCGATCGCGGTTGTTCTACGCCCGGCAGCAGTTGCAGGGACTGTTGAGCAGCTATTTGTGAGTGGGTAGGATATGGATTGCAACCACGTACAACGTCGCATACAGGATCTCACCGACGGCCGTCTCACGGACGGTGTCGCCCGTGAGTTGCAGCGGCATCTGGCTGACTGCTCGGATTGCCGGGTCGCCCAACAGCGCGCCGCTCGGTTACAACAGTTACTCGCCATCAAGCGCCACGAAACCCCCGGTCAGCATTACCTCGATAACTTCCTCGACAATTTTCATCGACGGTTGGATCTCGAATCCGCGCCGCGCCCAATCCTGTGGGAGCGAATGCTTGGCGCGCTGCACATCCAGACCGCACCCACGCTCCGGTATGGCTTCGCGCATGCTTTTGGTGTCCTCTTCGCCTTCGGAATGATTCTCCGCGGCATGATCGCCACCGATTTTAGCAGTGACGTCTCCCGTGTGGACGCCATGAGCTTTGGCTCGCCTCATCTTCAGGTAGCCAGCGTGTTGCCGGCGCCGCATTCGCAGCCTTCGCGAATAGCCTCTCTGTTGCCCCGGTCGCCTGAGCCAGCCTCGACAGCGGGCGGCGCACTGATCCTTCCTGTCGCCGCGCGCGGCGAGCCGAGCACACCGCGCTACGTCTTGGATAGAATCAGCTTGTCGCCAGCCAGCTATGAGGTCGCCAGCATTCATTTCTAACCGGCGCGCCATCGCAGCCGCGCTTCTCGCCGCCGTCCCGCTGACCGGTCTTCACGCCGCCAGTTTGCTGGAGACGATGGACACAGAGGTCTCTTCGCTCTATGAGAAATCCAAGGACGCCATCGTCAAGGTTCACACCGAAAGTGTCCCGCTGTTCGGCGGCATGACGTTCGCTCCGATGCACCGCAGCGGCACCGGCTTTTTCATTGATGGTGAGGGCCGCTGCGTCACCGCGGCCACCCTTGTCAAAGCCGCGCAGACCTGCTGGGTCGAATTCAGCGGCCAGCGCGTGAATGCGCGCATCCTCGGCACAGATCCGGATACCGGTCTCGCGTTGTTGCAGATCGCCACCGCCAAGCCCACCCCCAGCCTCTCGCTCGGGAACTCGGACGAGTTGCGTGTCGGCTCGATGGTGGTGACGATTGGCTTCCCCTACGCGTTGCCGAGCGCGCCGGTGGTTGGGTTTGTGGCTGGCCTCGATATCAAGTGTGGCGCGTTGGTGTTCCCCGTCAACTTCATCCGCGCCAGTTGCAAACTTCGCCCCGGCCAAGGTGGCGGCCCAATGTTTAATGCCCGCGGCGAAGTCGTCGGCATTGCCGTGGCGGCGCACGCGGAGGATCAATGTTACGCCCTCCCGATCAACGCCGTGAAGAAAGTCTGCGCCGACATCGTGCAGCACGGCCAGCCTCAGCACGGCTGGGTCGGCCTTAGCGTCACCGAGCGTCAGGGGCAGGTGTTTGTGCAGGAAGTAACGTCGAACTCACCGGCCGCCGCAGGCGGGTTTCAAGACCACGATGTGTTGGTGCGCATCTGCACCAACGCGATTCGCCGTTCCGCCGACGTGCTCAACACGATGTTCTACCAGCGCTGCGGCGATCGAATCAACGTCACCGTATTGCGCGACGGCCAGACGCAGGAAGTCGCGGTGATCGTCGGACGCAAATCGACGCAACAACCGCTCACCGCCCGCCCTAGACTGCCGGCCGCCTCACCCAACACGACCGTTCCGACCATCGTGCCGGTGTCGGCTGAGTCGCCCCGGTAAGTCCTACTTCTTGCCAAGCTTGGCGCGCACGTCGTCCAGTTGCCCGGCGCTGCCGAGCACTTGGTTCTTGTGCGCGATCATCTTGGCGTACTCTTCGATGTAGATCTTGCCGGGATCGCGTAGGTCAAACTTCTCGGGGGACTGCTTGAAGAATTCCCGGTGCACGCGTGTCCAAACCAACCGGCCGTCGGTGTCGATGTTGACCTTGCAGACGCCCATCTTCGCGGCCGGCAGGAAATCTTCTTCAGGCACGCCGCTGGTGTCCGGCATGTGGCCCCCGGCTTTGTTGATCCGGTCGACTTCATCCTTCGGTACGCTCGAACTGCCGTGCATGACGGTGGGATAACCGGGCAGCAACTTCTGAATCTTCTCGATGACCTCAAAGTGCAGCCCCATCTTCTTGCCGGGTTCGGCCTTGAACTTGTACGCGCCGTGGCTCGTACCAATGGCCGTCGCCAGTGAATCGCAACCAGTCTTCTCGACGAACAGCTTGGCCTCGTCCGGATCGGTCAGGCACACGTGACCGACGATGTCTTCCTCCACGCCGCCAAGCATGCCGAGTTCCGCCTCGACGCTTACGTTCCGCGCGTGCGCCCGGTCGACGACCCGCTTGGTGATCTCGACATTCTTGTCAAATGGCTCATGGCTCGCGTCGATCATCACCGAACTGTAAAAACCCGAGTCGATGCAGTCGTAACACGTCTGCTCATCGCCGTGGTCGAGGTGCACCGCAAAGATCACCTCCGGGAACACTTGCTCCGACGTGCGAATCATCGCTTCGAGGTATCGCTTGTCGGTATACTTGCGTGCGCCCTTGCTGAGCTGGATGATGAACGGTGCCTTGCTCTGGACGTTCCCTTTGAACAAACCGACGGTCTGTTCGAGGTTATTGATGTTATACGCGCCCAAGGCGTACTTGCCATAGGCGATCTTGAAGAGTTGTGCTGTGGTGACGATCATTTTCGAGTTCTCCTGATTAAACAACGGGGTGCCGCGCTGGCAGATCGACACTAAACGAACCTGCGCGTTGGCGTCAAACTCGATTTGGGGCGCGCCTACTTCACCGTGATCTCGGCGACGTTGGAATACGGGCCGTAGGTCGTGCTGCGGTACGACCGGACGCGGTACCGGTAACTCTTCTTGCTGACGCCGGTGTTGGTGTACGTCGTCGAGTTGGGGCCGACCGTTGCAATCTGGCTGTACGCACCCCAAGTGCTGCCGGACTTCACGACGCGCTCGATGGCGAAGCCTTGCTCGTTCGTGGACGTGTCGTTCCAGTTCAATCGCACTGACGTGCTCGTGAGTTGCGTCGCCACCAGACTGGTGGGCGCGTTGAGGATCACGGCGGTAACGGTCAGTGAGACCGGGCGCGTCGTGTTGCCGGTGCCATTCGATGTGTTCACGAACGACACGGTGTCGGAGTAGCTGCCGCCGGCCAGCCCATTGGCGTTGGTGTTAATGGACACGGTCACGTTTGCCGAGCCGCCCGGGGCGAGCGAGCCGCTCGCGGAGGAGAGCGTGACCCAGGAAGCGGTCTTCGATGCCGTCCAATTCAACGACAGCGAGCCGGTATTCGAGAGCGTGTACGCCTGACTCGACGGGCTGAAAGGGCCGTATTGGTAGCCAGACGACGTGAGACCGCCGGCCGGTGACACGGAGAGCACGCCCGGCGGGATTGGGTTGACGGTGAGCGTCACGGCGCGCGTAGTGTTGCCGACGCCGCTGGTCGTGTTGTTGAACGAGACCGAGTCGTTGTAAGTACCGGCCGCAAGCGAGTTGGCGCTGCTGTTGATGCTGACGTTGATGGTCGTGGACGCGCCGGGATTGAGCGAGCCGCTGGTTTGCGAGAGCGAAACCCACGCTGCGGATTTCGACGCGGTCCAGTTCAGCGCTGCGGAGCCGGTATTGCTCAATTGATAGGCGAAGTTCGCCGGGTTGAACGGTCCGCCAACGTAGCCGGACGAACTCGACCCGCCGGCCGGCGTCACTGAGAGCACCCCCGGCAGCGGGCCAACGGTCAAGACGACCGGCCGCAGGGTGTTGCCGCGACCGTTGGTGCTGTTGAAGAACCTGACATCATTGGAGTACGTGCCCGAGGACAACAAGTTGCCGGTGATGGTGACGGTCACGTTGGTCGAAGCGCCCGCCGCAAGTTGGCCGTACGTCGGCGAAACCGTTGCCCACGAGACGCCCCAGCCGATGCTCCAGTAAATCGGCCAACCACCGGTATTCGACACCGTGTACGTCTTGCTGGGCGGATTGAACGGGCCGCCTTGCGGACCGTTCGACAAGAACGATTCGTTCGGCGCGACCGCGATCACGCCGGCCGGTATGACCGTGAGCAAGACATCGCGCGCGGTGTTGCCCTGACCGTTGGAGATGTTGGCGAACGAGACCGAGCCGGTATAGCTGCCCGCCGCAAACGAGTTCGCCTGGGTGTTGATCTGGATGCTCACGTACGCGATTCCGTATGCCGGGAGCGTGTTGTTCGTGTTGAACAGCGTAATCCACGGGGTCGCGGACGAGGCCGTCCAGTTCAGCGGATTGGCCGTGTAATTGCGCAGCGTGTAACTGCCGGTGGCAAATGGCCCGCCGTCCGGCCCGGTCCGCTCCAGCGGCGTGCCCGGCTCGACGCTGAGCGTGCCGGCAGGCGTGACGGTGAGATTCAACGCGAAAACTTCGTAGGTGTGCTCGGTCTCGACGTTGACGAACTCGAAGAATCCCTGATAGCTGCCGGACGTCAGCGATTGCGCGTTCGCATTGACCGAGATGGTGACGTCAACGTACTGACCGTTGGTCAACGTGCCGCTGGCCGGTGATGCGGTGATCCAGTTCGCGCTCAAGTCCGTCGTCCATTGCACGTTGGTGACGCCGACCCACGTCAGCCGGTAGGTCTTGCTGGCCGGGCTGAATGGGCCGCCTTGTGCGCCGCTGGAATTGAATCCTCCAAACGGCGTCACGAAAAGCTGACCTTGCCCGACGATCAACTGCGTGAACCGATTCACGTACGTGTCCAACTGGTCGGCGGTAAACGTGACGCCGGATTCCCAGACCCCTTCCGGCAACGTGTTCGCGCTGCTGTTGTAGGAAACCGTGACCTCGACGGTCTCGTTTGGATTCAGCGCGCCGAACTCGGGAGAGATCGTGAACCAGTCATCGGGCGAGTACGCCGTCCAGTTGACCGGCATCGAGCCGAGCCATTGGAGCGTGTAGGTAGTGCTGTTTGGCGTGAACGGGCCGCCGACCGGGCCGGAGGAATTGAAGCTGCCGGTCGGCGTGACGTTCAACAGCGAGTTGACCGTCAAAATCGTCTCGCGGTCGCCGAGATATTCGCCGGTCGTGTTGTTGTTGAAGCCGACGCTCTCAACGTAAACGCCGGCGGTCAGGTTCGTGGCGTTGCCGTTGATCGTGACGACGACGTTGGTGGACTCGCCGGGGCCGAGTGTGCCGGATTCCACGTCGACAGTTTGCCAATCGGCATTCGGCACAGCGGAGAACTCCAGCGTGAAGTTGGTGCTGACGTTTTGAACCGTGTAAACTTTGGTGACCGGCGTGAACGGCCCGCCTTGGTAACCGGCGGATTCGAACGCGTTGGTCGGCGTCACCACGAGCGCGCCCGGCGCTTTCACGGTCAACTGCACCCAGCGTTGCGCGTTGCCGGCGCCGTTGCCGGTATTGATGAAGTCCACGCTGCCGCCGTAGATGCCGGGTAACAAGCCGTACCCGCTGACGTACACCCCGACCGATGTGCCGAAACCCGGCGGGAGCGAGCCGGTCGGATAATCGAAGTACACCCAACTCACACCCGAGGTAACGTCGTAGTTCAGCGTCCCGGCGCCGAAGTTATAAATCCGGTACTCCTTCTGGTCCGGCGTGAACGGTCCGCCGTACGGTCCTTCGGCCCAGAAAGCCTCATCCGGCTCGATGAACATCTCCCCGTTGGCAATAGGCGGCGGAACTTGGCGGCGTTTGGTGCTGTAATTACCCGCAGAATTGTCCACGCGCAACGTCACCACGTACGGCTCTTCCGTGGCGTAGGTGTGGGTGACGACCGCGGCATTCGTGATCGTACCATCGCCGAGGTCGAATTGCCGGGACACGATCGGCGCGCCCCACGCCAACGAGCGGTCGGTGAACGTGATCGTCAGCGGCGCCGGGAAATTCGTGGCCACGACATCAAAATCGGCGACCGGGTCTTCGATGGAACGGTGCAGATTCAGCCGGCCACCCGTGATCGTCCGATCACCGAGACTTTCAATGTAATCCACGCCGCGCAGCAATCGGGTGATGATGTCCGAATACGACGCGGTCGGATACTGCGCCCACAACAACGCGATCACGCCCGCCGTGTGCGGCGTCGCCATCGAAGTGCCGGACGCGTACCGGTAGGATGAATCGCTGGTGTTATTGCACGACCACGTGTCCACGCCCGGTGCGCCGAGTTCGACCGTGTTCGCGCCCCAGTTGGAAAACCCGGCAAGCTGGTCGTTCCGGTCGGTGGCGGCGACGGTCACGAGGTTCTCCGAGTTGTAGTTCGCGGGGTAGAACGCGAACGAATCGTTGTCGGAGGCGTTGTTGCCGGCGGCGGCAACGAAAATCATGTTGGCATCGCGCGTCGCGTGGATGGCGTCAAGCAATGCCTGCGAGAAACCGCCGCCGCCCCATGAATTGTTCAACACTTTCGCGCCCATTTGCCGGGCGTAATCAATCGCCAGCACCGCGTCGGAAATGAAACCCGAGCCGTTGGTGTTGAGAAATTTCACGGCCATCAGCTTGCCTGACCACGCGACGCCGACAACGCCAACGCCGTTGTCGCCACGCCCCATGATCGTGCCCGCCACGTGCGAGCCGTGGAAATGGTCGTCCCACGGGTCGCCGGACACAACGCCGTTGATGAAGCGCGCGCCGTACACGTCGTCCACGACGCCGTTATTGTCGTCGTCAATGCTGTTGCCAGCAATCTCGTTGACGTTTGACCACACGTTGGCGGCGAGATCCTCGTGTGTGTAGCGAATGCCGGTATCAATCACGCCCACGACATTATCGCCGGCATCGGTCCGAACTTCCCAGCCTTCCGGCGCGTCGATGTCTGCGCCGCACGTGCCGCCGTTCTGGCCGTAGTTGTGCAGTCCCCACAACGTACCGTCCTGAAAATACGGATCGCTCGTGCCGGGGCTGATGGCTTGGCAAAGTTCATTGGTGTCCACGGGTACAGCGTGAACTTCATAGTCCGGCTCGGCGTATTCGACCTTGCCGGATTTCCTGTAATGCTCGATGGCTTTCTCGACGGAAAGCCCCGGCGGCAGTTTGACGATCTGCAAATTGCCGATGCCTTTCAGCGTGTGCTGCACGCGCACGCCGAGCTGCTTGTGGACGCGCTCCAATTGCGCGAGCGGCGCTTGTTTCAGTGGTTTCACCAAGACGGTGTCGTCCCGGTATTTTTCGGGCTGTTTTGCTGAGATTGCAGCGCAGAATGCCAAGCCGACAACGGCTAGAAGAAGTCTCCTCATGGTGCTCCTCCGTGAAGATGTTTTGGTTGCCTAACTCGCGCTGAGGTTAGCACTCGAAAAAGCCGAGTCAAGAAAAATGGTTCAGTACGGCAACGGAAACTTCGCGGTAAGGGCGCGGACCTTTTCCTTCACGCTTGCCTGCAGGCCGGTATCGTCGGGCTTCTCCAGCACTTCCGTGATCAGCGCAGCGATCTGTTCCATCTCGGGCTCTTTCATCCCGCGCGTCGTGACGGCGGGCGTGCCGAGACGGATGCCGGAAGTGACGAGCGGTTTCTCGGGGTCGTAGGGGATGAGATTCTTATTGGTCGTGATGCCGGCTTTATCGAGCGACTCTTGCGCAATCTTGCCGGTAATCTTCTTTGGCCGGAGATCGACGAGCATCAAATGATTGTCCGTGCCTCCGCTGACGATGCGGAAACCCCGGTTGGTCATGGCTACGGCGAGTGCTTGCGCGTTCTTCACAATCTGGCGCTGGTAGTCTTTGAACTCGGGCTTCATCGCTTCGAGGAAGCAGACCGCTTTCGCGGCAATGATGTGCATGAGCGGGCCGCCTTGGATACCGGGCAGGACCCAGCGATCGATGTCCTTGGCGTATTTTGCCCGGCAGAGAATCAGTCCGGCGCGCGGGCCGCGCAGCGTCTTGTGCGTGGTCGTCGTCACGAAATCCGCATCGGGCACCGGGCTGGGATGCACGCCGGCCGCGACGAGACCGGCAATGTGTGCCATGTCGACGAACAACAACGCGCCGACGCTGTCGGCAATCTCGCGCATCCGTTTGAAGTCGATGATGCGTGAATAAGCGCTCGCGCCGGCGGTGATCATCTTGGGCCGGCATTCCTTTGCTTGCTTGGCCAGTTGATCGTAGTCAATCGTCTCGGTGCCCTGCCGGACGCCGTAGTGGACGACCTTGTAGAACTTGCCGGTGAAGTTGTAGGGAGAACCGTGCGTGAGATGGCCGCCGTGGGCAAGTTCCATCGTGAGAATCGTGTCGCCATATTGAATCGTGGCGAAGTAGACGGCCATGTTCGCCTGCGAGCCGGAATGCGGCTGGACGTTGGCGTGTTCGGCGCCGAAGAGTTGCTTGGCGCGGTCGATGGCAAGTTGTTCGGCGATGTCCACGTATTCGCAGCCACCGTAGTAACGCTTGCCGGGATAACCCTCGGCGTATTTGTTGGTGAGCACCGTGCCGGCGGCTTCGAGAATGGCCGGTGAGACGAAGTTCTCGCTGGCAATGAGTTCGATGTTCTCCTGCTGACGCTGTTTCTCGCGCTGGACAACATCAAACGTTGCCGGGTCGGTTTGAGCGAGGGCGGAACTCTTTTGGGCGATGACCAGCGGATGATCCATTTTCTTGACGCGTCGCTCATGCCGGCCGCCGTCAAACTTGGTGGTGAGCCATGCCTCCAAGATCGCTGCGGCTTTCTCGTGGGTCAGGCCTTCTTCGAGTGCGGACAGCACAAGGATGTTGGCGTCGTTGTGTTCACGGCTCAACTTCGCCCAATGTTCGTTGCTGACCATCGCGGCGCGCGCGCCGACGAGACGGTTGGCGGCGATGCTCATGCCGATGCCGCTCTTGCAGATGAGTACGCCGCGGTCGAAGTTGCCGGAGACGACTTCGCGCGCGATGAGGAATGCGTAGTCGGGATAATCCACCGCCTCGGTCGAGTGCGTGCCGAAATCCGAGAATTGGTAACCGTGCGCGGCGAGCCAGTCCTTGAGCGCGGCCTTCATCTCAACGCCGCCGTGGTCCGCCGCAAGTGCGATCCGGCAGGTCGGCGTGGCCGGCTGAGCGGCGTTGTGTGAGGCGGTCTGTGTCTGTTTCATGAACTCCATGATACTTGGCATCGCCGCGTGAACCTGGTCGCGCGTGCGCCGGTAGACTTCGATGGACTGGCCAATCGGGTCGGCGATGTCTTTGCCGATGACTTCGGCGTTTTCAAACTCCCGGAGCAAGAAAGTCTTTTCGGCGGCCATCGGGTAAATCGCCTGAATGGTGTCCTGCTGTTGCCGGGTCATCGTGAAAATGAAATCGGCCGCTTCCAGCAACGTCCCACGCAGCGACTGGCTGCAGTGGTGCGAGATGTCGATGCCGAGTTCGGCCATGACATCGACAGAGGCTTCCGTGGCCGGCTGGCTGTCGAGCGCGCCCAACCCGGCCGAGAGCACGCGCACGGTTGAGTCGCCCTGGAGCGCGTGGCGCAACAGACCTTCGGCCATCGGGCTGCGGCAGACGTTGCCGGTGCAGACGAACAGAATGGTCTTCATTGCCACGACAGCAGCACCCGGATTCCTTTCAAAACATCGACCGCGCGCTGCAACACCACGTCGCGCACCTTGTTGATGTCGCCCTCATCATCGCCGGAGGCTGCCGTCGGCGTATTGGTGTCTGTGACCGAATCGGCACTCAGCGTGAGCGCATTGGTTCGGGCCGCGAGCGATAGGGACGGGGTTCCCACGGGCTCGCCCCGGAACGCCTTCACCAACTCGGCCTCGGTGTACAGTTTACGTTTCGTCCGCGGCTGCAAGCTGGCGGTCAGCGTGATGTTCGTCTGCACGTTGAACACGGCTTCACGCTCGGTCTTCGGTTCAATCTTGACGAAGATGTCCGGCACGATACCCCCGGGGAACACCTCGCCGTCTTTCGGAAACGTGATCTTCGAAGTCGCCAACCGCAACACGCGGCCGTCGGACAGTTTAACGTCCTCCCAAGCTACTGCCGAACCGGCCGTCGGGCCGCCGATGACAATGCCGCGGTCCTGCGCGCGCAATGCGGCCGCGAGCACCTCCGCGCTGCCGCGCGTCTGCCCATTGACCAGCAAGATGACCGGGGCCTCGGCCAACTCGACGGCGATCGAGTGCGGCACTTGCGATGATCGGAAAGGTTGTGGCTCACCCTGGGACTGTTTCAGGGAGAACAACTCCAGACCTGCCGGTAAGAACCGGCTCGCGACGGTCGCGGCGGCGGCGTAGTTCGTCCCGTCCGAAAACCGAAGGTCCAGGATGTACCCGGTCACTTTTTGCTCGGCAAATTTCTTCAGTTCCACATCAAGTTCCAGCGCCGTATCGTCGGTCACGTCAGCGATCCGGATGTATCCGATGTCCGGATCGATCACCTCGACGCGCGCGAGCGGCTCGGCCGGCTCGGCGGTGGCGGTAATTGTCGGAACGGCATTCGAGGCGGCTTGCTCGGCGGTGAGCAACTTCGCGCCTGCGCCGAGGCGACTAAGAATTCCGCTGACGGTGGCGTCGTCGAGCGATTTTTGGTCGAGCCGGTCCTTGTCCACGAAATGCGACTTAAGCACATCAATGATCTCGGAAGTCTGTTGGAGTTGCGCCCAGCCGGTCACGGCAAAAAGGCAAATAACAATCGTGATATATTTCATGTTGATCTATTCTCGTTTCAACGCGCGGGCGGCAATATCCCGCCGATACTGCGCGCCGTCAAAGCGAATCCGGCTCACGGCTTCGTAAGCTCGCCGCGCGGCCGCTTCAACGGTTTCGCCCAACCCGGTCACCCCGAGCACCCGGCCACCATCGGTCACGATGCGACCGTCCGCGTCGCGTTTCGTGCCGGCGTGAAACACCGCGACGTTAGCCAATTGCGCCGCCTCTTTCAACCCCTCAATCGGCTTGGCGCGCTCGAAGTCATTTCTTGGATAACCGCCCGCCACCATCACCACGCACACCGCCGCGTCGCGTTTCCATTTCAACTCACACTTGTCGAGCCGGCCGTCCGCTGTCGCGATGCACGCTTCGACCAAATCAAAATCCATCCGCGGCACGATGGCCTGCGTCTCCGGATCGCCGAACCGGCAATTAAACTCCAGCACCTTCGGCCCGTCGTCGGTCAACATCAGCCCGGCGTAGAGCACGCCCCGGTAATCCTTCATTCCGGCGACCGTGCGCTCGAAAATTTCGGAGAACCGCGTCTCGTCGGACTCGGCTTCCGACGCGTCCACTTCTGTGGCTGGCGAGAACGCGCCCATCCCGCCGGTATTCGGCCCGGTATCGCCGTCGCCGATGCGCTTGTGGTCCTGCGCAGTCGGCATGAGCTTGAACGTCTTGCCGTCCACGAACGCGAGTACGCTCACTTCCTCGCCTCGCAGACATTCTTCGATGACGACAATCTTCCCGGCATCGCCAAACACCCGGCGCTCCATGATGTCCGTGATTGCTTGCTCCGCCTCGGCAACCGTCTGCGCCACGACCACGCCCTTACCGGCCGCCAGCCCATCGGCCTTCACCACGATCGGCGCGCCGTGTTTGCGGACGTACTCCCGCGCGGCTTGCGGATTGTCGAAGATGCCGGCAGCAGCGGTCGGGATGCCTTGCTTGAGAAGAAACTGTTTGCAGAACGCCTTGCTGCCTTCAAGCCGCGCGCCGTCACGGTCCGGGCCGAAAATGCGCAGACCTTTCGTGCGAAAGTTGTCGGCGATACCGGCGCATAACGGCGCTTCCGGGCCGACGACCGTCAGGTCGATTTTCCTTTCGGCGGCGAATGTTGCGAGGTCGTCCGGGGCAACACATTCCGCCAGTTCCGCGATGCCGGGATTGCCGGGTGCGCAGTAGACGGTCGCGCTCTGCGCCAGTTTCCAAACCAACGCGTGCTCGCGGCCGCCACCGCCGATGACCAGAACGTTCATCGCGCTGCGAATCTAGGTGATACCGGCAGACTTCGGCAATCGCAGAATCTGTTCGAGCTAGCGCGAACGATAGAACTGAACTACCGCGAACCGCGCGACAGCGCGGGTCGCGGTTAGCTCCTGTGAATGGTTATACGATCCGCCCATCTGAAAATGCGTCTCCACCAAGACGCCTTCACTGGCTGACATCGCCTGACAAAATCATCGTGGGACTCGAACAAGATGTAGTGAACGACGGAATCCCACGGAACGCCACCCGGCAACTTGGCGCTCCACTGTGCATCATACAGCGAATAATCAGGCGCGCGACCAACGATGAACAGCCGGCCGCCCTGCCGGACAAAAGATGCGTACTCGAAGACGACGCCATTCTCCAAATACGCCGGCGCGTTGGCGATGTAGACCGCCACAACCTTGCCTTTCAAGTCGGGGAGATTGTCTTCTTCCACTGTGTCCTCGTCAATGTGTCGTATAAGATTGGTATTCGGCCATACTGGGAGGGTAAAGTCAAAGCAGCAATTTCGAGTCAAACCACACGGAAATGCGGGGGCTAACGGCGGTTGGCCTCAGAAATATCTCTCCGGCAACAGTTCACCACGTGAAACGTGGCAAGTACCGAGTTGGGCTGTTGCCAAGTGATCGTACCGGCGTTTCGGGCACGGCTCACAGAGTGCCCGGTAACTCAACTTACCGGGTGCGCTGTTATTCGTCGGCAAGATCCGGCATCAGCAACACGTCGTCGGAATTGGCGCGCAAGCCGGCTTCCCGGGCAACTCGTACGAAAGGTCGAACAAGTTCCAGCACGCGGGCGAGTGCGGTCGGTTCACTGCTGTCGGGTTCGTCGGCGAGCAGTTTCTGAATCAGCGATTTTCTGGCCGGGAACTCCTTGAGTTTGATCTTCGCATCCGCGGAGAGACCGGCCACTTGGCGCACAAGTTTCAGCGCGACCGGAAAACCGCCCAGTTCGTCGATGAGGCCGAGCGCCAAGGCATCT